>NZ_JBHTXK010000019.1:0-65590 GCF_042791795.1 Leifsonia sp. NPDC056665 | reverse complement strand
TCGCGTCGCCGTGGACCCCCCGGGGCGGGTTGTTGGGGAGGCGCCTGTCTTGGTCGGCCACCGGGGGGGGGGCCCGCGCACGCACGAGACGCTGGGGGTCGATGTCGACCCCGAGCTTCTCGATGAGGGCAGCACGGTCAGTGTTCTCGCCGACCACGTGCTGTCTGCCCCCTACTTCGTTGCCTCGCGTGCTGTTCAGCCGTGTCGGCGAATCAGACGTCGGCGACCTTGCGGCCCTTGTACTCCATGAACAGCGCGGTGCCCGCGGAGTCCTCGACGACCTTGGCACGGTGCGGGAGGCTGTAGACGACCTTGCCGTTCTCGATCGACTTGACGAGCGTGGGGACCTCGGCCTTCCACTGCGAACGACGGGCGTGGGTGTTGGCGCGAGACTGCTTCCGCTTCGGAACGGCCATGTCTATCTCTCTTCTCCAGCCCCGGCGGCCGGGGCGTTGTTGCTGGTGGACTCGGTGTCGGAAGCCTGGAACGCCGCGAGCGCGGACCAGCGAGGATCGACGGTCTCGTTCGGCTTGCTGTCCGGTCTATCCGCCAGCCTCTCCCCGGTCTCTGGATCGAGACCTGGGCAGTCCGGCCGGCACACCGGCTGAAACGGCAGTGACAGCACTACCGCATCCCTGATCAGAGGTTCAAGATCCACGTGGTCGTCGTGAACCTCATAATCGAAAGCTTCCGTAGAAGAATACGCGAAAAGTTCCTGGAAATCGACTTCGACAGGCTGGTCGATGTCGATCAGGCAGCGGCCGCAGACGCCGGTGGCGCCGGCCTCGGCCTCCCCGGTGACGAGGATCCCCTCGTGCATCGACTCCAGCCGGAGGTCGAGTTCGATGGTCGAGCCCTCCGGCACGGACAGCAGTCCCTCGCCCAGCTTGTCGCCGACGGGGAGGCTGAGGTGCTGCTCCCGCATCTCGCCAGGGCGCCGCATGATGTCGTACACGTTGACGGCGTACGGGCTCTTGTAGTAGGTGGTCACGGTCGACCAGTTTACGCGGAGCCTCCGACGCTCGCAGGCGAGCGCCAGCCTGCTGGCAGCAACGACACAGGAATCAGCGCCGCCTTCAGCCGCAGCCCGCGGCCCGCCTGGGCCTCCAGCGCGTCGATCACCCGGCGGAGGTCGTCGGCGAGTCCCACGGCGACGGCCCGCGTCGGCGGTCCGAAGGCGTCGCGCTCGCGCACGTCGAGCAGGCGCAGCACGGCCTCCTCCCCCGGCGTCCCCGCGACGGCGGCGGCGATGCGGTGCGCGAACACGCGCGGCGTCTCGGTGTCCGGCGCCGACCAGCCCAGATCGCGCGCCGTATCGCGCAGCTCGTCCCAGACGACCGACGCGCCGCCCCACGACTCCGAGAGCCGCCGCAGCCTGGCGCGCCTGCGCATCCGGCGCATGACCGCGGGCGTCAGCGCTACCGCGAGGACGAGCAGCGCGACGCCGAGCCCGGAGAGCAGCGGCTGCAGCGGCGACGGCGGCGTGGTGCCGCCCGCGCCCGCGACGTTCGGCTGGTCGGTGGGGACGAGGCGCTTCGCTGCGGCTGACGAGCCGGGAGCCGTCGTCGGCGTGATCTGATCCGGCGTGGCGTTCGGCCGGGTGTAGCTCGGGATCGTGCCGCGGCCGACCGTCGGCTCGAACGGCACCCAGCCGACACCCGCGAAGTACAGCTCCGGCCACGCGTGCAGGTCGTCGCTGGTGACCGTGTAGGTGCCCGGGCTGTTCGCCGTGCCGCCGCTGGAGGTGCCGGGCAGGTATCCCTCCGCCACCCGGGCCGGGATGCCGAGGCTGCGCGCCATCAGCGCCATCGCCGAGGCGAAGTGGACGCAGTAGCCGCTCTTGACCTTCAGGAACGTCGCGATCACCCGGGCGCCGTCGCCGTCGTAGCCCTGCTTCAGCGGCGTCTGCGTGGAGTACACGAAGCCGTTGTCGCGGAAGTAGTCCTGCAGCGCCACCGCCTTGTCGTACTCCGACACCGCTCCTGCGGTGGCGGCCAGCGCGGTCTGCCCGACGATCGCCGGCATGTTGGAGGGCAGGAAGAGGTCGCGCTGGAGGTCGGCCGGCACGAAGCCGCCCGCCGCCTTGAGCTGGTCGGCCGTCGGCTCGAGCACCAGGCTCGTCGCGGTGTACTTCTGGCCCTGCGTGGTCACGTTGATGCCGCCGAGCGTGAGGTCGTCCGGATCCCACGACCAGGTGCCGTTCAGGCCCTTCACCGACTGCACGGGCGCCGGCACCGGCAGCCAGCGGCTGGTCATGTCGTCGATCTGCACCGAGGTGGTGATCTTGGCGCGCTTCACGGCGGCGGACAGCCCGGGGACGGGACCGACAGCGACGCCGTCGGACAGGCGCTTGGTGTCGCGCTCGCGGTGCTTCCAGACCGAGCCGGTGAACTGGTCGAGCGAGGCGAGCTTGAGGTACTGGCCGGCGGAGGCCGTCGTCGTGTAGGTCAGCGCGCGCACGGCGGCGGGCCGGCGGAGGTCCTTGCCGAGGTCGATCAGCGGGGTCACGGTGCCGCCGATCGAGATGCCGCCCGCCGTGAAGGAGGTCGCGCCGCCCTTGTCGAACCCCGGCGCCGTCCCGGACAGCAGCATCGCGACGACGACCGACGCTGCGCCGACGGAGAGCGCCGCTGCCGGCCTGCCTGCACCCGGTCTCCTGGTGCGCACGTCGCAGCGCAGCAGCCAGAGGAACGCCGCCGCCGACACCGCCAGCGCGATCGGGTCCAGCCCGTCGCCGAGCAGCGTGCCAGGCACCACCAGTACGGCGACGACGCCGATCGCGGTGTAGGCCGGAGCACGGATCGCGACCGCCAGGAGGTCGAGGACGATCGCGATGAGGCACGCGCCGCCGACCACCAGGAAGATGAACTCGGGCAGGCTCTCGGCGGGCGTCCCCTGCTGGTAGATGGAGAGGACCGCCTGCTGCAGGTACCCGCCCCAGCGCTGCACCGTCGCCGGCGTCGGGATGAGGCCGAGCAGCCCGGTCCCGTTGCCGAACGTCACTGTCATGATCATCGCCGCGAGCACGACCTCCAGTACGGGGACGAGCCCGCGGGGCACGCCGACGGCGCGCAGGCCCGCTCCGCTCACCAGCAGGAACGAGCTGGTCAGCATGAGCGCGAACCACCAGGTCGGGCCCTGGATCAGGCCGCCCAGCGCGAAGCTGAGCGCCAGCATCTGCAGCACGAGCGCCCCAGTGAGCCGCCAGTAGGCCTGCCGTCTGCGCCGGACGCCGGTGAACCCGAGCGGGAGGGCCTCGCTAACCATGACCCACCACCGCCCGCTGGCGGTCGAGGGCGCGCTGCCAGCACTCGGCGGGGTCGTCGCCCGCGCCGAACGGCACGCAGAGCCAGCCGGCGTCGCCGAGCACGTCCTCCACCTCCGGCGCCGCCCCCTCGCCGACGAACGCGACGGCGGGGTCGCCCATCCCGCGCAGCGCGGCGAGCGAGCCGAGCTCCGGCGTGCCGTCGAGCAGCACCGCGAAGATCGGGACCGACCGTCCGGCGCGCCGCAGCCCGGAGGCCAGCTCGGCGACCGCGTCGTCGCGCGTGACCGCCGTGGCGTCGACCGCGGCCAGGTCGGCCAGCAGCAGCCGGTCGGCCGTCCCGCGGTCGTAGGTGGGCGTCACCGACCCGAGGGTGCCTGTCCTGCCCGCCCCGCTGCGGCCGGAGAGCTGCCGCGGAGCCGTCTCCACCACGCTGAGGACGAAGCCCTCGTCGAGCAGGTGGACGCCCACCGACGCCACCAGCTCCATCAGCGTCTCGAAGAGCGCGTCGTCCGGCTCGTACGCGCTCGGGGCGCCGGGAGGCCGGAGCGCGCCGGGCGGTGCAGGCGCGGGCCGGGTGTCCATCACGATCCAGGCCTCCGGGTTGCTGCGCTGCTCCTCCTGGCGGACCATCAGCTTGTCGTGCCTGGCCGTCGCCCGCCAGTGCACGCGGCGCAGCGGGTCGCCCGGCCGGTACTCGCGCGCGATCAGCTCGTCGGCGCTCGGGATGCTGTGCCGCTGCAGCTCGTGCTCTGCGCCCTCGCTGTGCGCGACGTCCAGCTCGCCGCTCGAAAGCGGCACCACGCGCGGCGTCACCAGCAGCTGCCGGGGCTGCCCGACCGCGTACTCCGCGTAGGCCACGCCGAACGGGTCGGTCCGGCTCACGATGAGCGGCCCGACCGCGTGCGAGCCGCGCTTGAATGCGACGACGTCCTGCCGCAGCACGACCGTGTCGCGGCCGTGCGCGACGTTCACCTGGTGGGCGCCCAGCCGCGGGAACGGCGCGGAGCCCTGCACCTCGATCCCGGCCGGGGCGTACTCGCGCCAGCGGGCGGGCGGGCTGGGCCGGGCAGCCTGGTTGCGCGCGGTCGTGACGATGGTCGCCTGCTCCCCCACGGCGACGACGTCGGGATGGAAGCTGCGGGCCACGGTCAGCCGCGGCCGGTCGAGGGTGACCGAGATCATCGCCGCCAGCGGCAGCACGGTGAGGAAGACGCCGATGAAGAGCACGTCGGTGCGGCCGAAGAACGCGGAGGCGGCCAGCGCCACGACGCCGACGGCGCCGAAGGCCCAGCCGCGCGCGGTGGGGCGCGGTTTCTTCAGGGGCGACGGCCCCGCGCGCCCGGCCACGGCCTATTCCCCGCCTGTGCGCGCGGCTCCGGAGGCGGACCGGCCGGTGCCAGTCGCCTGGCCGGCGCGCGCGCTGCTCCTCGTGCTGTTCCCTGCACCGTTCCTCTCCTGCGCGCTCCCGCCCCCGATGGCGCCGGAGCCGACCGGAACGGGTGTCGCCGCGACGATCCGGCGGACGATGTCCGCGATGACCGGCGCGCTCTCGTGGTGGTGGCCGAGTGCGCGGCTGGTCGGCAGCAGCCGGTGGCCGAGCACGGGGACCGCCAGCGCGTCGATGTCGTCCGGCAGCACGAAGTCGCGGCCGTCGAGCGCGGCCATCGCCTTGGCGGCGCGGACGAGCTGGAGCGTCGCCCGCGGGCTCCCTCCGAGCCGGAGGTCGCGGTCCTCGCGCGTCGCGCGCACCAGGTCGACCGCGTACTGCTTGACCGGCGTCGACGCGAACACCGCGCGTGCCGTCGTCATCATCGAGCGCAGCTCCTCCGAGGTGACCACCGGCCCGATCCGGGAGAGCGGGCTCGAGGTGTCGCGCGTGGTCAGCATGGCGAGCTCGGAGTCGTCGTCCGGGTAGCCCATCGCGATGCGCGCCATGAACCGGTCGCGCTGCGCCTCCGGGAGGGCGTAGGTGCCCTCCATCTCGATCGGGTTCTGCGTCGCCACGACGATGAACGGGGCGGCCAGCGGATAGGTCGAGCCGTCGACCGTGACCTGCCGCTCCTCCATGCACTCCAGGAGGGCGGACTGCGTCTTGGGGCTGGCCCGGTTGATCTCGTCGCCGATCACGATGTTCGCGAACACCGCGCCCGGCTTGAACTCGAAGCGCCGCTCGGCCTGGTTGTAGACCGACACGCCGGTGACGTCGCTCGGCAGCAGGTCGGGCGTGAACTGGATGCGGCTGACCGAGCAGTCCACCGACTTCGCCAGCGACTTCGCCAGCATCGTCTTGCCGACGCCCGGCACGTCCTCGATCAGGAGGTGGCCCTCGGCGAGCAGGACGACGAGCGCCGTCTGCACCGCGTCGTGCTTGCCGTCGATGACGGACTCCACGTTGGCGGTGATCTGCTCCGCGGCGCGTCTCAGCTCGTCCAGGTCCATGCTCGGCGCTGGGAGGCCGACCTCCTCCGGGGCGACCGAGGATTCCGTCGGCTGGCGCGTCGCGTAACTGTTCATCTCTCCACCCGGGTCATGTGGTTGACAGCAGCTCTGATACGGCGGGAGGCACGTAGGGGCTCACGTCCCCGCCGAGGTTGGCGACCTGGCGCACGAGGGAGCTCGACACGTGCGCGTTCGCCGGATCGGGAAGCAGGAACACCGTCTCGACGTCGGCGAGGTGGCGGTTCACGATCGCCATCGGGGTCTCGTAGGCGACGTCGACCTGGGAGCGGATGCCCTTGACGAGCACGTCCGCCCCGACATCGGTGCAGTAGTCGACCAGGAGGCCGACCGACCAGGAGGCCACGACGATGCGGCCCAGGATGCCGGCATCCTCGATCGAGCGCTCGATCAGCGCGACGCGCTGCGCGATGGGCAGCAGGGCCGACTTGTCCGGGTTGTGCACCACCAGCACGTGGACCTCGTCCCACAACCGAGCGGCCCGCTCGATGACATCGAGATGCCCGAGAGTGACCGGGTCGAACGATCCAGGGACTACGGCGATCCTGTTCATAGGGCACCAGACTATTACGCGATACCCGGCTATTCGTTGTGAATCCGTTATCTTCCCAGGGCAGGGTGTCGCGTGGCCCGGCGGCTCCGTCAGGACTTGCCGAGGAAGGCCCGCTCCGACTCGTCGAGCCGCCGGGCGAGCGCCGCGGCGAGGGCGGGATGCGCGGCGAGGCCGCCGTCGTCGAGCGTCTCGGCGGCGGCGACGCGCGCCTCCGAGATGAGCTCGCCGTCGGAGACCACGCGCAGCAGCTTGAGCGAGGACCGGCCGCCCGACTGGCGGCTGCCGAGCACGTCGCCCTCGCGGCGCAGCTCGAGGTCCACATTGGCCAGCTCGAACCCGTCCAGCGTCGCGGCGACCGCGTCGACGCGCTCGCGGGCGAGCGACCCCTCCTCGGCGTAGGTGACGAGCAGGCAGAGGCCCGGGATGTCGCCGCGACCGACGCGGCCGCGGAGCTGGTGGAGCTGCGAGACGCCGAACCGGTCGGCGTCCAGCACGATCATGGCGGAGGCGTTCGGCACGTTGACGCCGACCTCGATCACGGTGGTGGCGATGAGGAGGTCGAGCCCGCCGGCGGCGAAGGCGCGCATGACCGTGTCCTTCTCGTCGGAGGACAGCCTCCCGTGCAGCACGCCGACGCGGGTCTGGGCGAACAGCGGATCGGCGCGCACCTGCGCGGCGACCGACTCGACGTTAGCGGTGGGGCGCGGCGGCCCTCCGGCGTCGTCCGCGTCGGGCGCTGGAGCGTCCTCGCCGTCGTCCTCCGCCTCCTTGGGGCTGATCGCCGGACACACCACGAAGACCTGGCGGCCGTGCCCGATCTCCTCCGACGCGCGCTCCCAGATGCGGCGCTCCCAGCCCGGCCGGTCGGCGAGCGGGACCACGAAGCTCTCGATCCCCTGGCGGCCTGCGGGGAGCTGGGCGATCGTGGAGACCTCCAGGTCGCCGAACACCGTCATCGCGACCGTGCGCGGGATGGGCGTCGCCGTGAGCACGAGGACGTGCGGAGGCGTCCCGCCCTTCGCGCGGAGCGCCTCCCGCTGCTCGACGCCGAAGCGGTGCTGCTCGTCCACGACGACGAGACCGAGGTCGAAGAACGTGACGGCGTCGCCGAGGAGGGCGTGCGTGCCGACGACGATGCGGGACTGCCCGCTCACCGTGCGCAGCAGCGCCCGCTTGCGCTCGGCGGTGGAGAGCTGGCCGGTGAGGAGGGTCGGCATCACCTCGGCGGACAGGTCGGGGCCGAGCATCTCGGCGATGGAGCGCAGGTGCTGGGAGGCCAGGACCTCTGTCGGCGCGAGCAGCGCGGACTGGCCGCCGCTGTCCGCCACGGCCAGCATCGCCCGCAGCGCGACCAGGGTCTTGCCGGAGCCGACCTCGCCCTGCACGAGCCGGTGCATCGGCTCGGCCGAGCCGAGGTCCTGGGCGATCTCGCGGCCGACGACCGCCTGGTCGCCGGTCAGGGTGAACGGCAGGACGGCGTCGAAGCGCTCCAGCAGGCCGCCTGGCGTCGCCTGCCGCGGGGTCGCAGCGACCGAGCGGTTCTCCGCACGCTGCTGCAGCAGCGCGGCCTGCAGCACGAACGCCTCCTGGAAGCGCAGCGCGTCGCGGGCGCGCTGCCACTCGGCGTTCTTCTGCGGCCTGTGGATGCCCTCCAGCGCCTCGCGGAACGGTAGCAGGCCGCGCTCGGTCGCGATGGCCTTCGGCACCGGGTCGGGGCACGGCCCGAGCGCGTCGAGCGCGAGGCCGACCGCCTTCTGCACCTGCCAGCTCGCCACGGTGCCGGTCGCCGGGTAGATCGGGATCGGGGTCTGCGCCCACTCCTTGGCGGCGGCGCTGCCCGGGGCGACGGCGTTCTCGTCGTCGTCGGCGAACAGCTCGTAGTCGGGGTGCGCGAGCTGGAGGGCGCCGCGGTAGGCGGACACCTTGCCGGCGAAGATGCCGCGCACACCGGGCGCGAGCTCCTTTGAGCGCCACGCCTGGTTGAAGAACGTGAGGGTCAGGATGCCCTCGCCGTCGGAGATCTTGACCTCCAGGATGGACCCGCGCCGCGCGCGCATCGGGCGCTCCTGCACCCGCAGCACCTCCGCCACGATCGTGACGTGCTCGTCGAGCGGCAGGTTCGCCAGGGCGGTCAGCTCGCCGCGCGAGGCGTACCGGCGCGGGTAGTGCGCGAGCAGGTCGGCGACGGTGCGCATCCCGAACGCCTTCTCGAACGCGGAGGCCGTGCGGCCGCCCAGCACCCCGGTCAGCCGGGTCTCGAGCGCGACGGAGCCTCCGGAGTCCGGGGCGGTGCTGGAGGTCATGGTTCGATCGTAGGGGCCGCCTCCGTCGCCGCGTCGCGGACAGGCGCGTCGCGGACAGGCGCGTCGCGGACAGGGGCGTCACGGACAGGCGCGTCACGGACAGGCGCGTCACGATCACCCGCGTCACGCACATGCGCCTCGACGTCGGCGAGTGCGGCGAGCTCGTCCGCCACCTCGCTCTCCCCCGGACGCTCGGCGGCGAGCCTGGCCTGGATGTCGAACGCCTCCTGCCACCGGCCGACCTCGCGCAGGCAGCGGGCGAGCGACCAGCGCGCGGCGAACTGCTGATCGAGCGTCCCGTACTGCTCCGCCGCCTCCAGGGCGGCCTCGAACGACCCGAGCGCCTCGCGCGGGCGGCCGGCCTCGAAGAGCGCCCAGCCCCGGTTGTTGTGCAGGGCGACGCCCCAGCGCAGCGTGCTCGGGTCCGTGCTGTTCGCGAGCTCCGCGAGGCCCTCCTCCGTCCACTGCTCGGACCGGGAGGGGTCGGCGATCGCGAGCATGTGGGCGGCGTCGACCGCGAGGAACGTGTCATCGTCGCGCCGCGCGGCCAGCAGCGCGCTCTCGAAGAGCGGGACGGCCTCCGACCGGCGCCCCTCGGTGTTCCTGAGCCGGCCGCGCTCCAGCAGGATCCGCACGGCCAGCGTGTCGACGGCGGGCCCGAGGGAGTCGAGCAGGCCGTCCGCCTCGTCGAAGCGACCCTGCAGTCCGAGGGCCCTGGCGCGCTGCGTCTCCAGCTCGGCGCGCACCACTTCGGGGCGGTCGGGTTCGGCGGCAGCGATCGCGAAGCGTTCGGCGGAGGCGATCGGGTCGTCATACCGCCACAGGGCGTCGAGTTCCGCCTGCTGGAGGCGTTCGTCCATCCTCCTATTCTGCTGTCGCCGCGGCGGCACCGCTAGGCTCGGAGGGCTATGACCCGAATCGTCTCCGGCTTCGCCGGCTCGCTGACGCTCCAGGTGCCCAAGAGCGGCACGCGCCCCACCAGCGACCGGGTGCGCGAAGCCGTCTTCTCCGGGCTGGACGCACGGGACGCCGTCCGCGGGGCGCACGTGCTCGACCTGTTCGCCGGCTCGGGCGCACTCGGGCTGGAGGCCGCCAGCCGGGGGGCTTCGCGTGTGCTGCTGGTCGAGAAGTCGGCCGCGGCGGCGGCGGTCTGCCGGCGGAACGCCGAGGCCGTCGTGCGCGCGGCGCCGAAGGACGGTCGGCCCGAGGTGGAGGTGCGGGCGACAGCGGTGCAGCCGTACCTGGCAACGGCCGGATCATCCGCCGCGCGCTTCGACCTGGTGTTCGTGGACCCGCCCTATGCCCTCCCGGACGGCGACCTGCTCGCGGTGCTCACCGGGCTCGTCCCGCTGCTGACGGAGGACGTCCTGGTCTGCGTAGAGCGCAGCACCCGCGACGGCGAGCCGACCCTCCCTGAGGGCCTGGCGCTCGACCGCACCCGCGCCTACGGCGAGACCGCCGTCCACTACCTCACGCGGCCACCTGCCTGACAGGACACGCCGCCTCGCCCCGCGGGCTGACGGCATGTCCTGTCAGTCAGATCGTCAGCCGGCGGCGCCGTCCCACTCCAGGTACGGGTCCCAGCCGCCGCGCTCGTCGAACGGGTGGCCGTCGACCAGCAGGCCGGCGCCCTCCCGGACCGTGCCGACGCGACGGAAGCCGCCCGGCAGGTCGGCGCCGGGCGGGAAGCAGGCGAGGAGGCCGTGGTCCTCTCCCCCGGTCAGCGCGGTGAGCGGGTCGTCGCCGAGGGCGGCGCGGTCGAGGTCGATCGCGACACCGCTCGCTTCGGCCACGCGGCGGGCGTCGAGGGCGAGCCCGTCGCTCAGGTCGAGCATCGCGGTGGCGCCGGCGTCGGCGGCCAGCGGACCGTCGGCGATGGGAGGCCGGGGCCGCAACTGCGCGCCGACCAGCTCGGGATGCGCGGCCGCGACCGCAGCGAACCGGTCGCGATCGGGCACGCCGTCCACGTCGACCGCCTCCGCGAAGAGCAGCCGGAGTCCCGCCGCGGCTGCGCCGAGGCTCCCGGAGACCGCCACCACGTCGCCGGGACGCGCGCCGCTCCGCAGCACGGGGGCCCGGCCCTGCAGGTCGCCGAAGGCGGTCACCGCGAGCGTCAGCGTGTCGGAGGCCGACAGGTCGCCGCCGACCACGCCGCAGCCCGGCGCGAGCTCGGCGCAGGCCGCGCGGAAGCCGTCAGCGATGTGCTCCAGGGCGGACACCGGGAGGGTCTGCGGCGCGGCGATCGCGACCACGAGCGCCGTCGGCACCGCGCCCATCGCGGCCACGTCGGACAGGTTGGTCGCTGCGGCCTTCCAGCCGAGGTCCTCCGGCGTGGACCAGGCCAGCCGGAAGTCGGGGCCGTGCACCATCATGTCCGTGGTCGCCACGAACCGGCCGTCCGGCGCGGCGAGCACCGCGGCGTCGTCGCCGGGCCCGACGAGCGTCGCCGACGACTCCGGCAGCCGCGGGAAGATGCGCTTCAGCGCCTCGCGTTCGGACGCGCCCGCGACGGTGTCGGCCGCGCTCCCAGAATCCACCATGACTGACAACGGTAGCCTGAATCCTGATGTCCGCTCGCCGCACCGCCCTCGCCCTCGTGCTCGCCGCCGCCGCGCTCGCCCTGACCGGGTGCGCGCCCACGGTCTCCCTCGACCCCGCCGCCGACGCGAACGACCCCGGCTGCGCCGAGATCTCCGTACGCCTGCCTGACTCGGTCGCCGACAAGGACCGCCGCCAGACCGACGCGCAGGCGACAGGAGCGTGGGGCGACCCGGCCGCCGTTCTGCTGCGCTGCGGCGTGCCGCCCATCGGACCGACGACCAAGCCGTGCGTCGACGTGAGCGGCGTCGACTGGGTGCTGATGTCGGACCCGGCCGCGAAGCAGGTCGTCTACCAGACCTTCGGCCGCACGCCGGCGACGGAGGTCATCATCGACCACGTGTCCGGGGCCTCCGACGCCGCAGTGCTCCCGGAGTTCGCGTCCGCGATCTCCACGATCAAGCAGACCCAGAAGTGCCTCTCGACCCTCGACACGAGCCTCACCCCGCCGACGCCGACGCCGTCACCGACGCCCTCGCGCTGAGCGCCGCGACATTCGTGCCGAATGTCGCGAATGCCGCCGCGATTCGCGACATTCCGCACGAATCGCGCGGCTATGCGGCGCGCGCGAGGGCGACTTGGATGAGCTCGTCGATGAGGTCGGGGTACGACAGGCCCGACTCCTGCCAGCAGCGCGGGAACATCGAGATCGGCGTGAAGCCCGGCATGGTGTTGATCTCGTTGACCACGAAGCCGTCTTCGGTGAGGAAGAAGTCCACCCGCGACAGGCCCTCCGCGCCGATGGCGTCGAACGCCCGCACGCCCAGGTCGCCCATCTCGGCCAGCTCGGCGTCGGTGAGGTCGGCCGGGCAGACCAGGTCGATCCCGGGCGCGTCCAGGTACTTGGCCGCGAAGTCGTAGAAGTCGCGGCCGGTGATGACGATCTCGCCGGCGACCGAGGCGCGCGCGGACCGGCCGGGACGGCCGCCCAGCACGGCGATCTCCACCTCGCGGCCGACCACGGCCGACTCGATGAGCACGCGATCGTCCTCGGCGAGGGCCGTCTCGACGGCGGCGCCCAGGTCGTCCCACGACGTCACCTTGGACACGCCGACGCTGGAGCCCGCGCGGGCGGGCTTCACGAACGCGGGCAGGCCGAGCAGTTCGGACTTCCGGCGGACTGCCTCCGGAGCCGTCGCCCACTGGTACGCGGTCACCGTCTGCCACGGCGCGACGGGGATGCCCGCCTGCTGGAGCACGGTCTTGGTGAAGTGCTTGTCCATCCCGAGCGCGCTCGCGAGCACGCCGCTGCCGACGTACGGGAGGCCGATCAGGTCGAGCATCCCCTGGACGGTGCCGTCCTCGCCCCACGGGCCGTGCAGGATCGGGAAGACGACGTCCACCGTTCCCAGCGACGAGCGGGTGCCGTCGGCCGCGACCACGGCGAGCTCGCGGGAGGTCGACGACTCCGGCCAGACGATGCGCGAGCCGTTATCCTCCACCTCCGGGAGGACGTCGACATTCAGCGCGAAGCGCGCCGCGTCGTCCGGCTGGAGCGTGAAGGCGCCCTCGTGGGTGATGCCGACAGGGATGACGTCGTAGCGCTCACGGTCGATCGCTGCCAGCACTCCCGCCGCCGTCGCGCAGCTGATCGAATGCTCGCTTGAGCGACCTCCAAACAGAAGTGCGACTGCGACCTTGTCCGTCATCCGTTGTCCTCTCTCCTTGGGGTTCGTCGTCGTCGGTGGTCAGGTGCGGGGCGATGTCCCTCGGGGCGAGCGTGCCTGCGAGAACCTGGCTCACCTGGCGGACGATCGGCATGTCCACGCCGCGCTCCTCCGCCAGGCGCAGGATGGGCGCGACCGAGGCGAGCCCCTCCGCCGTCTGGTTCATCTGCTTCACGACGTCGTTGAAGCTGTAGCCCTGGCCGAGCAGCCGCCCGGCGGTGTTGTTGCGGCTGAGCGACGACTCGCACGTGGCGATCAGGTCGCCGAGTCCCGCGAGGCCGGAGAGCGTCACGGCCTCCGCCCCGTAGGCGACGGCGAAGTCGGTCATCTCGACCAGGCCGCGCGTGATGATCGACGCCTTGGTGTTCTCGCCGTAGCCGACGCCGTCCACGATCCCGATCGCCACGGCGATCAGGTTCTTGAGGACGCCGCCGAACTCCGTGCCGATCACGTCGGTGTTCACGAAGCTGCGGAAGTAGCGGTTGGTGGCGGCCATCGCCACGGCCTGGGCGGTCTCCAGGCTCACCGACGACACCACGGCGGCGGTCGGCTGCTCGCGCGCGATCTCCAACGCGAGGTTGGGGCCGGAGGCGACGGCGATCCGCTCGGCGTCGATCGGGAGACCCTGCGCGATCACCTCGCTCATCCGCAGGCCGGTGCCCTTCTCGACGCCTTTCATCAGGCTGACGAGGATGGTCTCCGGACCCAGATGCGGCGCGATGGCCTCCAGGTTGGAGCGCAGCGTCTGGCTCGGGATCGACACGAACACCTGCTCGGCGCCGCGCATCGCCTCGCCCAGGTGGGAGGTGGCGTGCAGGTTGCGGGGCAGGTTGATGCCCTCCAGGTAGTCGCTGTTGCGCTTCACCTCCTCGATCTCGCGCGCGAGCTCCGGGCGCCTGGCCCACAGCACGACGTCGTTGCCGCCGTCGGCCAGGATCTTCGCGAAGGTCGTCCCCCAGCTTCCGGCGCCGAGAACGGCGACGCGGCGGGGAGGAGTGGTCGGTGGTGCGGCCGTCCGGCCTTTCCTGTCAGCCATCGAAGCGGCCGGTCTCCTTCTGGTTGTGCGCCGCCGGGTCCCAGCGGGCCTCCGGCGCCTTCTCGCCGCGCAGGTCCGCCAGCAGCGCGGTGATCGCGGCCATGATCACGTCGGTCGCCTCGGTGAGGGTCGCCTGGTCGAGGCTGCGGCCCTTGAACGCCGACAGATCGACCGGGTCGCCCACCTTGACCGCGATGGTCTTGCGCGGGAAGAAGCTGATCTTCTTCGCGTAGCGCGCCATGACCTGCTGCGTTCCCCAGTGCGCCATCGGGATCACCGGGAGGTCGTGCTCCAGCGCCATGCGGGCCGCGCCGGTCTTGCCGCGCATCGGCCACATGTCGGGATCGCGCGTGAGCGAGCCCTCCGGGTAGATGATCACGACCTTGCCGTCGTCCACGATCTTCTGCGCCTCGGCCAGCGGTGCGGCGCCGCGCCCGGAGCCGCCGCGCGCCACCGGGACCTGCCCGGACTTGCGCAGGAACCAGCCGGCGACGGGGATGCGGAACAGGCTCTCCTTGGCGAGGAACCGCGGCAGCCTCCCCAGCTTCCAGACCACCATGCCGACCATCACCGGGTCGATCTCGCTGTAGTGGTTCGGCGAGATGATGTACGCGCCGTGCCGCGGCAGCTTCTGCCCGTCGGTGACCTTGAACCGCGCGAGCAGGCTCCCCAGCGGGATGATCAGGCCGGCCAGCACCCAGAAGATCGAGGGCCGGCTCTTCTCGGAGCGCTGCTTCGCGGAAGGCTCGGACGCGGTCGGGTTCACGGGTTCGTCGGGATGGGGCACCATCCCATTATCGCGGGCCTCACCCCTCGAGGACGAAGTCCGCTCCGAGCAGTTCCAGCTTGGTGATGAACTTCTCGTACCCGCGGCTGATGATGCCGACGTTGCTGACGGTCGAGCGGCCGTCCGCCGACAGAGCGGCGATGAGGTGGCTGAAGCCGCCGCGAAGGTCCGGGATCTCCACGTCGGCGCCCGTCAGCTCTACCGGGCCCATGATGACCGCGGAGTGGTTGAAGTTGCGCTGGCCGAAGCGGCAGTCGTGGCCGCCGAGGCACTCCTTGTGGACCTGGATCTTCGCGCCCATGTCGATGAGCGCGTCGGTGAAGCCGAAGCGCTGCTCGTACACGGTCTCGTGGACGATCGACACGCCCTCCGCCTTGGTCAGCGCGACCACGAGCGGCTGCTGCCAGTCGGTCATGAAGCCGGGGTGCACGTCGGTCTCGATCACGACGGGCTTCAGCGGTCCACCCGGGTGGAAGAAGCGGATGCCGTCGTCGTGGATCTCGAACGCGCCGCCGACCTTGCGGAAGACGTTGAGGAAGGTCAGCATCTCGGGCTGGCGGGCGCCGCCCACGTAGATGTCGCCGTTGGTGGCGAGGGCCGCAGCGGCCCAGCTCGCGGCCTCGTTGCGGTCGAACAGCGCGGTGTGGCTGTAGCCGACCAGCTTGTCGACGCCCTCGATGCGGATCACGCGGTCCGTGTCGACCGAGATGATCGCGCCCATCTTCTGGAGGACGTTGATCAGGTCCATGATCTCGGGCTCGATCGCCGCGCCCTTGAGCTCGGTGATGCCCTCCGCGCGGACCGCCGTCAGCAGCACCTGCTCGGTGGCGCCGACGCTCGGGTACGGGAGTTCGAGCTTGGCGCCGTGCAGGCCCTCGGGGGCTGTCATCCGGATGCCGCTCGGGAGCTTGTCGACCACGGCGCCGAACTTGCGCAGCACCTCCAGGTGGTAGTCGATCGGGCGGTCGCCGATGCGGCAGCCGCCGAGGTCGGGGATGAACGCCTCGCCCAGCCGGTGCAGCAGCGGACCGCAGAACAGGATCGGGATGCGGCTCGACCCGGCGTGCGCGTCGATGTCGGCCATGTGGGCCGTCTCGACCGCGCTGGGGTCGAGCAGGAGCTCGCCCTCCTCTGCGCCGTCGGTCACCTTCACGCCGTGGACCTCGAGGAGGCCGCGGACGACCCGGACATCGCTGATGTTCGGGACGTTCCGCAGCACGCTCGGGCCCTCGCCCAGGATGGCTGCGACCATCGCCTTGGTGACGAAGTTCTTGGCTCCGCGCACCTCGATGCGGCCCCGCAGTGGGCGACCGCCGTTGATCGTGATGCGGTCGGCCGTGAGACCGACGTGCGCGCCTGCCGCCTGAGCGTCCTGAAGAAGTGAGTTCAAAGTTTCACCGGGAGTGTCTTGGGCCGCCAGCTTGCGCGGGCGGCTTCGTATTCGGAGATTCGCGCCTCGTCGCGCAGGGTCAGAGCGATGTCGTCCAACCCTTCGAGCAAACGCCAGCGAGTGTAGTCGTCGATGTCGAAAGACACCTGGACCCCACCGACGGTCGCAGTCTTGGCAACCAGATCCACGGTCGCCGCTATTCCCGGCTCGGCCTCGATGGCCGCCCAGAGACGCTCGGCGTCCTCCTCGGAGATGATGCCCGTGAGCAGGCCCTGCTTGCCCGAGTTGCCCCGGAAGATGTCCGCGAACCGGGGGCTCAGGACGACCTTGAAGCCGTAGTCCCGCAGCGCCCAGACGGCGTGCTCGCGCGAGGACCCGGTGCCGAAGTCGGCGCCGGCGACGAGCACGCTCGCGCCCTGGTAGGCGTCCTTGTTGAGGATGAACTCAGGATCTTTGCGCCACTCGTGGAAGAGCGCGTCGTCGAAGCCGGTCTTGGTGACCCGCTTCAGGAACACCGCGGGAATGATCTGGTCGGTGTCCACGTTGGACCGGCGGAACGGCACGGCCACACCGGTGACGGTCTCGAACTTCTCCATCAGGCGCCCACCTTCTCTCCGGTGCTCGCTGATCCATCGGGAGACGGGGCGTCGTCGTGCTCCAGGTCCCACGGGCTGGACAGCGTGCCGCGGATGGCCGTGGCCGCCG
Source organism: Leifsonia sp. NPDC056665 (assembly GCF_042791795.1). NCBI lineage: Bacteria > Bacillati > Actinomycetota > Actinomycetes > Micrococcales > Microbacteriaceae > Leifsonia > Leifsonia sp. NPDC056665. The sequence goes on along the minus strand of NZ_JBHTXK010000019.1, from coordinate 48,826 downwards.
CGACGAGCGGCGACACCAGGTGCGTGCGGCCGCCCTTGCCCTGCCTGCCCTCGAAGTTGCGGTTCGAGGTGGAGGCGCAGCGCTCCCCCGGCGCGAGCTGGTCGGGGTTCATGCCCAGGCACATCGAGCAGCCGGCGAACCGCCACTCGGCGCCGAACTCCTCGACGATCTTGTCGATGCCCTCGGCCTCGGCCTCGATGCGCACGCGGGCGCTGCCGGGGACGACCATGACGCGAACGTTGTCGGCCTTCGTGTGGCCCTTGATGACGGAGGCGAAGGCCCGGAGGTCCTCGATGCGGCTGTTGGTGCAGGAGCCCATGAACACCGCGTCGACCGGGATGCTCTTCATCGGCGTCCCGGGGGTCAGGTCCATGTACTCCAGCGCACGCTCGGCGGCGGCGCGGGCGTTCGGCTCGGCGATCGCGGCCGGGTCGGGGACGGACTCGCTCAGCGAGACGCCCTGGCCGGGGTTGGTGCCCCAGGTCACGAACGGCTCGATCTCGGCGGCGTCGAGGTAGACCTCCGCGTCGAAGACCGCGTCGTCGTCCGTGGCGAGCGTGTCCCAGTAGGCGACGGCCTCGTCCCAGTCGGCGCCCTCCGGCGCGTGCGGACGGCCCTTCAGGTACGCGTAGGTGGTCTCGTCCGGCGCGACCATGCCGGCGCGGGCGCCCGCCTCGATCGACATGTTGCAGATCGTCATGCGGCCCTCCATCGACAGGGCGCGGATGGCGCTGCCGCGGTACTCGAGCACGTAGCCCTGGCCACCGCCTGTGCCGATCTTCGCGATGACCGCGAGGATGATGTCCTTCGCTGTCACGCCGGGGCGCAGGTCGCCCTCGACGGTGATGGCCATCGTCTTGAACGCCGTGAGCGGCAGCGTCTGCGTGGCGAGCACGTGCTCGACCTCGCTGGTGCCGATCCCGAACGCCATGGCGCCGAATGCGCCGTGCGTGGAGGTGTGCGAGTCGCCGCAGACGACCGTGATGCCCGGCATGGTGAGGCCGAGCTGGGGGCCGACGACGTGCACGATGCCCTGCTCGATGTCGCCGAGCGAGTGCAGCCGGACGCCGAACTCCTCGGCGTTGCGACGCAGCGTCTCGATCTGCGTGCGGCTGGTCAGGTCGGCGATCGGCCGGTCGATGCCGATGGTCGGCGTGTTGTGGTCCTCGGTCGCGATCGTGAGGTCGGGGCGGCGGACCGGGCGCCCGGCCATGCGCAGCCCGTCGAAGGCCTGCGGGCTGGTCACCTCGTGGACCAGGTGGAGGTCGATGTAGATCAGGTCGGGCGTGCCGTCCTCACCCTTCACGACCAGGTGGTCTCGCCACACCTTCTCCGCCAGGGTCAGCGGACTGTGCTGCGTCGTCATCTCGGTACTCCTTGAGCTTCGTTCACGGTTCAGCCGTCGACGGACTCCGCGGCGAGGGTGGCCTGAGGATTAGGACTCGCCGCGGCGGCTAAGAAGGAGCAGACCCGCGAACACGGATTCAGATTATCACCCGATCTGGGGACAGCGCCGACGGCTCGCGGCGGTCAGGAGCGGTCCGCCACCGGGCGGACCACGAGCACCGTGACGTTGTCACGGCCGCCCGCCGCGACGGCGGCCTCCACCAGCACCGCGGCCGGATCGGCGGGGTCGCCGGCGAGGAGGTCCGCGATGGTCTCGTCGCTCAGCTCCCGGGTGAGGCCGTCGGAGCAGACCAGGAAGGTCCGGGTGTCGTCCAGCGGGAGGAGTTCGCTGTCGGTGTCGACGAAGTCCTCGGCGCCCAGCGCGCGGGTGATCACGTTGCGCTCCGGATGCACGGCCGCCTGCTCGGGGGTGATCAGCCCGGCGTCGAGCAGCTCCTGCACGGCCGAGTGGTCGGACGAGAGCTGCCGCAGCTCGCGCTCGTCCCAGGCGTAGACGCGGGAGTCGCCGACGTTGACGACCATCCACTCCTCCGCGGCCCGCTCCGGCACGCGGACCCGCACGACGCCGGTCAGCGTGGTGCCGGCGACGGCTGCGCCGGTCTCCTCCGCGTCGGACAGCGCGCGCACCGCGGCGTTCGCCTCGTCGATCGCGGTGATGACCTCCTCCGGCGTCGGGGTCGCTCCGGCCGGGAGGGTGCGGGCGAGGCTCTCGATCGCCGTCCGGCTCGCGACGTCGCCGCGCGCGTGACCGCCCATCCCGTCCGCGACCACGAACACCGGGTCCTGCGCGAGGAAGCTGTCCTCGTTGATCTGCCTGACCGCTCCGGTGTCGCTTCTGGCGCTCACCTCGACGCGGGAAGTCATGTGCGTGGGTCCTCCGGGGAGTTCGCGGCCGGGGCGGCCTCTGCGGTCGTCGTCGCCGGGTCGTCATCCCCGTGGATGGCGTCCTCGACGGTGGTGCCGCTCAGGTGCAGCCTCACCAGACTAGCGACGGTCGCGACCACCATCGCACCGACGATCACCGCGAGCGAGGTCCAGGTGCTGATATCGGGCGCCCATTCGATGTGCTGGCCGCCGTTGACGAACGGCAGCGTGTTCTCGTGCATGGCGTGGAAGACCAGCTTGACGCCGATGAACGCGAGGATGAACGCGATCCCGTACTTGAGGTAGACGAGCTTCTCCAGCAGGTGCCCGAGCAGGAAGTAGAGCTGACGCAGCCCCATCAGGGCGAAGACGTTCGCGGTGAACACGATGAATGGGCTCTGCGTGATGCCGAAGATCGCCGGGATGGAGTCGAGCGCGAACAGCAGGTCGGTGGTGCCGAGCGCCAGGAAGACGATGATCAGCGGCGTGAACATCCGCCGGCCGTTCACCGTCGTGCGCAGCTTGCTGCCCTCGTACTGGTCGGAGACCTTGAGCCGGCGCCGCGCGAAGCGGATGAGCAGGCCGTCCTTCGTGCCCTCGTCGTCGTGGTTGCCGAACGCCTGGTTGAACGCCGTCCAGAGCAGGAAGGCACCGAACAGGTAGAAGATCGAGCTGAAGCTCGCGATGAGGCCGGCGCCGAGCAGGATGAACACCCCGCGGAAGACCAGCGCCAGGATGATGCCCACCATGAGCACCTCTTGCTGGTACTTCCTGGGCACCGCGAACCTGCCCATGATGATCACGAACACGAACAGGTTGTCGATGCTCAGGCTGTACTCGGTGAGCCAGCCGGCGAGGAACTGACCGGCGTGCTCGGCGTCGCCGATCAGCAGCATGAGCAGCGCGAAGACGAGCGCGAGGGCGACGTAGAAGGCCACCCAGAGCGCGGACTCCCGCGGGCTCGGGATGTGCGGCCGCTTGTAGACGATCAGGAGGTCGAAGGCGAGGATCAGCAGCAGGACGACGAAGCTGCCGACCTCGAACCAGAGCGGGAGGGCGAGTTCCACGGGAGGGGACCTTTCGAAGGGCGTACGGGACGGACCCGAAAGTCTCTCCCGCACATCCGTGCCGCTGTGCCCGGGCCCGAGCGGACCGTGATGACGTTCACAGCGCGAGGCCGATCGGCCTCTTCGGGATACTCCCCTTCGCGAGCACCCAGTCTACCGGGTCGGCGGGTATCCTCCCTGCTCTACCGCTGCCCGAGCAGCCCCGCCTGCCGCTCGTGCACGCCGGCCACCCAGTCGTAGACGGCGTCCGGGCCGAGCCGCGGGTCGTCCGCCGGGTGCTCGCCGGCGCGCAGCGCGAGCAGATAGGCGCGGTCGAGCTCGATGCGGTCGCGGAGGCCGTCCGGTCCCGTGACCGAGCCGTGGCCGGGGACGACCGTCCCGACACTGTCGGCGATGCTCTCGATGAGCGTCAGAGCGGCGAGGTAGTCCTCGATCGGGTCGTCCGCACCGTGGTCGACCAGCGGCACCAGCACGTCCGACAGGAGGTCTCCGGCAACGAGGACACCGCTCTCCTCGATCAGCAGCGCCGCGTGGCCGGCCGCGTGGGCGCGGTGCTCGACGACGCGGACACGGGGGCCGTCCCACGGGATCCACTCGGCGCAGTCCGGGAGGCCGGTGAGCTCGCCGAAGAGGGTGAGCGGCACGCGATCGGCGATGTCGGCGGGGATCATCGGGGCCAGCCGTTCCCGCCACGCCTCGTTCGCGAGGAAGGCCTCGATCGCACCGGCGGCGCGCGCGGTCGCGAAGCGGGGCGGGGTGCCGAACGCGGGGTGCCAGAGCACGTGATCCCAGTGCGGGTGCGTGGCGAACCCGGCCGCGACCGGTGTGCCGGACGCACGCAGGCCCGCCGCGATGCCGCCCAGCTCCTCGTCGAGGATGCCCGGATCGACCAGCAGCGCACCGGCGTCGCCGTCGACCACGACGGTGTTGGTCTGGCAGAACACGCTCTGGTGGACGCGCACGCCCTCGGCGACCGGACTCAGCATGGTGGCGACGGTAGCAGAGACACCGGTCGGCCGGTGAGGAGGTCACCGGCGCACGAGCTCAATCGTGCCGCTGGAGAAGCAACTCCGCCGCGGCTTTGTCCCACAGGTCGAAGGTGCCGGCCGTGCGAGTGGATCCTGGCCGTTGGCTCGCGGACGCGATGAAGCGGTGCTCCGCTCGCGTGATGTATCCGATGACCGCGCCACCGAGCCTGATCTCGTCGGTCTCCGCGCGGATCGGGCTCACGTCGAGGATGACGCTCACGATGGTGTCGTCCGCACCGATCATGCGGATCCGGCTCGCGTGCGAGCGCGCCGCCGCGGGCGCGCCGCCGGCGACGGATGGTGTCGTTCGCCCTGACCGGGCGAGCGCGTAGTGGCGGGGGCTTCCTGCCTCCGCCTTCAGTGTGGTGTGCATGACGATTCATCTGCCAGAGACTCGAGCGTCTCGTCGCGAGGGCGATGGTGGGCGCGAATGGAGGATCCCACATGACGCCGCGCGGTCGGCAGCAACGACCAGATGGGGGTGAGAAACCACGGCGTCTCGTGGACGCACTCCCTAGTTTAAGTGCGCTCTGCCGTGGCTTCAAGCGTCGACAGGTGGTTCTAGCCGTCGGCGCTCAGCCGACCGCCCAGCGCGGGTCGAGCTGGTGCTCCGCTTCGTGCGCCTCCTGCGCGGCTCGGCTGTGCTCGGCGATGAGTGCGCGCCCCATCGCCTGCGCCCGCCTCGCCGCGGCTCCGTCACCCTCCACCGCGTTGATGATCGCGCCCTTCATCAGGATGTGCCACGAATAGGCGAACTCTTCGGGCTCGGACAGGCCGGCATCCGTCGCGAGCCCCGACACCAAGCCGCGGATGTAGGTGAGGTGCTCGACGCTCGCACGCCCCAGCGGGTGGTCCTTGCCCATCTCGAGCAGGACGTTGACGAACATGCACGCCTCGTAGTCGCTGCGGTGGAACCACTCGTCGAACACATCGAAGATCGCCAGCAGCTGCTCCTCCGGCCGGTCGCTGCGCGCCTGAACGCCGGCGCGGACAAGACCGATGGTCCAGTCGCGCTCGCGCCGCTTCAGGCACGCCTCGGCCAGGGCGTCGAGCGACGCGAACTCGCCGTCGAGCTCCGACGCTGTGACACCGGCAGCCTCCAGCACCTGCTCGCGGGTGACATCGTGGACGGCGCGATGCGCGAAGAGTCCGTATGCGGCCGAGACGATGCGCTCCGAGAGGTCGTGCATGGTGAGTCCTTTCCAGGTCGTCGGTGAAGAGGAGGTTTCGTTGCGGAGCGCGAGATCGCGGCCCTCCGCGAGGTCCCGGACCACGATGGGCGTGGCGCCGGTGATGTGCAGCAGTTCGACCCCGTCGGAGTGGGAGAGCACGGTCAGCGGGCAGCCTGCGCTGGTGACGTTGATGCGCGCGGTCCGGATGAAGATCTCCCCCATCGAGCGCGTCGCCCGAAGCGTGCGCCCGTTGACCAGGACCTCGATCGGAAATGTCCGACGGCCGCGGTCCGCGCCGTGCGGGTCGGTGGCCGGAGCGACTTCGTCGGGACTCCGCCCGTCGATCACGGGACTGGACAACGTCATACTCGGACCCCCAGGTCGGTTCGCATCTCCGCCGCACACCCTCCGCGAGCGACCGAATTAAAGGGTGAATGATGCAAACGTTTGCCCGAAAGCAGATATCTGCGGAATTCGCCGCGTGTTTCCTAGCAGGACCCTGGTTGAAGGCTGAAGGGCGCCGCGATTGAACTTCTATTGTCGTTCGACTATAGTTGTTCAATGCAGTTGAGTGTGTCCGAATTCGCCGAGGCCCGCGGGGTCTCCCGGCAGCGCGCGCTCGCCCTCATCAACTCCGGGCACGTCAAGGCGAAGCGCATCGGCCACTCGTGGGCGATCGATCAGCTGGAGATCAACCAGCGGCCGGCGATCAGCCGCCCGCTGAGCCCGAAGATGGCCCGCCTCCTCATCGCGGCGCTGTCCGGCGAACAGGTGGAGCTCGACGCGCAGGAGCGCCACTTCCTCGGCCGCTATGTCAAACGCCTTCGAAGCGATCCGTCTCCCCTGGGCCTGCTTCATTCATGGTTGCGTTCTCGGCAGATCCGGATGGTGGATATGGCCGCCAACCCCGCCGATATCGCGGAGATCTCCTCCGACCGCCGTGTCGTCGCATCGGGCATCAGCGACGCCCGTGCCGGCCTGTCTGCGGCTCGCGAGTTCGAGGGATACGTCGCTGCTCCCGCGCTCGGGGGTTTCCTTCGCGACAACCTCCTCCTCGAGTCGGATGCGCCGAACGTCCGTGTCCACGTGGTCGAGCAGCTTCCCCTTGCACCCATACCGCTGGGGTTCGTGCTTGCCGACCTGATCGACTGGAACCGCCCTCGCGAAGACGGCCGCGCCCGTGAACTCCTGGGGGCCGTTCAGTGGCCGCGCTAGAACTCCCGGCCATGACTCCGAGGCAAGAGGCCTCATGGCGCGGGATCATCGGTGTGGCACGTCGCGTTCCGAGCGGATGGTGCCTCGTGGGCGGCCAGATGGTCCAATTGTGGTGCTGGGAGCGCGAGGTGGAGCCCGTACGCCCCACCGATGATGGTGACGCCGTGCTCGACATCCGGGCCCATCCGGACATCATGATGCAGTTCACACGGGCTCTGGTCGACTCGGGATTCGAGCCGGACGGCCGAGACTGGCGGGGTCACCAGCATCGCTGGGTTAACCAGGAGCACGGCCAGATCGACATCCTGCTCCCCGAAGGCATCGGCGCGCGGGCGAAGCGGGTCGGCGTCCGCGGCGGCACGACTCTGGAGACTCCCGGCGCACAGAATGTGCTCCACCGCGCCGAGGCGTTCGAAGTCTCGCTGCAGGGCCAAGCCGCGACGATCTTCCGCCCGGCCTTGCAGGGCGCACTGATCGCCAAGGCGTATGCGTATGGCCTCGTCAACGATCCGCTGCGTCAGCGGCACCTGCAGGACTTCGCCGTGCTCTCCTCGATGATCAGAATCTCCGATCGCGTCGGGGACGGACTCCAACGCAAAGAGCGCAACAAGTTGTTCATGGCCTACTCCGCCGCGATCAAGGACCCGCTGGCGGTGAGCATCGATGACGGAAACGGACTTCGGAGGCTCGCTGCGGCGACCTGGGATGCGTAGCACCGTACCGTCATCGGCACATGAAAAAAGCCCGCCTCCCCAGTGTTTCAGGGGAAGCGGGCTGTTGGTGACCCCAGCGGGATTTGAACCCGCGTTACCGCCGTGAGAGGGCGAAAGGGACGAAGAGAATTCCGGCGTATGCGCCCGTGATCCCAGTAAATTAGCGAGATCCGCGATCACCGTAAATCATTCAGATGACACCAATCCTCGTTCGGTTGTTGCCATTTTGTTGCCACTTCGCGGCTCCTCCCGCGCAGGCCTGACCGCTGAAAGCAACTGACAGGTCTGAATTGCCCACGGCTACCGGTTACAACACGTCACGGCTTGCGGGTGGAGCCCCCTTCCGAGACACGCGCCTCATTTGCGCTTTGTCGTTTCGCGCCGGATTTTGCGCGCAGATCAGACCGTAGGAGAAATCGCGTAGCTTCTTGGTCTCCGCCCCGACGCCTGATCATCGCGCGTTGAGGGGCCGTGTCAAGGGCGCTGCGCGTCGCTCCGCGATGCAGCGGAGCTGCACCCTTGACTCGGTCTCTCAGCGCGCCAGGATGCCTTAGGCGGGGCGCGGCCTTATGACGCAGCTTTCCGCGCTCCCGGCGGTCCAAAGCGCAGTGGGAGCCGCGGTCAGACGTGCTCAAGGAGTCTTCGATCTCACCCTTGAGAAGTCGGCCTCCTCCTCGTCCTTGGAAAGGAGGCGCTGGCCGGCCATGCGCACGACCCGGCCACTCACTTCATCGACCTGCGGGATGTCACCCGCCAGCCAGCGCAGCGTCGTGTAGCCGCCTCGTGTTTCACGGAAGAAGGCGCTCACATACGCCCTTCGCGCCAGTAGGAGTATCAAGCCGAAAAGGAACACGTTGGAGTAAGACGCGGCGAAGCCTGTAACGAATGGCGAAAGATGGCGCGTTAGAAAAACGAACGAGCTGTTGACCCACCCCGTTACGTAAATGCAGCCAAGGATTCCAATGAGGGCTTGATCGCGGTTGAAGTAGGTCCTCGCTCCGTATCCGACATTCGCAGCAACGACCGTGCCGAACGGAACCCTGCGCAATGCCGGTCCAGCGAGGTCCGCTCCTGCACGCGGATTCTCGGCACGTTTGTGTTGCTGAATGGCCAAGCGGAGATCATCCAAATCCTTCTCGGATGCAATTGCCTTCCAACCTGACGAACCGACGGTGAAGAACAGCTGCAGCTCGTCACCGGGTGCGTTGAGTCGAATGCGCAGCACGCGTGAACGCTTGAGTCCGTTGCGACGCACCCGTTCCGTGCTTACAGCATCGAAATGGCTCCACGGGATGTCTGCGACCACGCGCGGGTCTCTGACGCCCGCATAGATGCGCATTCCGCGCTGCGAAACCGCCGCCGTCAGCGCGGCACGCATGCCGTGGAATTTCGCCACCGACAATGTGCTGTCGAGCGCGCCGAGCCTCCACAGGCTCACACACGTCGGAGCATCCAAGACCATCGAGTGGAGACGCGCTTCCGGCTCGATCCTGCGGACCGCCTTCCATCGAGAATCCGCCCTCCATCTAGACGACAGGTCGCTCGCGACGATGACCGACACGAACACGACGTTGCCGATCGTCACTCCAAGCACGAAAAACTGAGACGTGGCCTCGCTCTCGAAGCTGAGATCAATTACTGCAGTCCCGGCGATCACGGCCACGATCGATATGGGAATCAGGACGAGTAGACGCTGCCACCAACGCACACGGCTTTGATGTGTCGGCACGGTCAGGCCCCCTCAATGATTGTCGTCGTCGCACAGACTTGCGTGACAGCCCAGACCCCTCGAGCCATCGGGCGGTTATCCGCCCTCCGGGCGCGACCGCCGGAGGCACTCGCGGGGGCTTCGTTATCCATGTGCCGAACCTAGCGGTTCCGAGCAGAGTCCGATGGGAGCGAAGCACAACGGCGCAAACGAGCAGGATGCGGGCTCACCGGAGAAGAGCGACCCGAATGGAGAAAGCAAGACCGGAAGAGCAGCAACGACATGAAGAGCAAGGTATAGACACGAACCAACGAAGAAGGGCAAAACCGAGAAGACGAAGACCTAATACACGAAGACCGAAGTGCAATGCACGTAGGCACTTTAAGTGAACCCCTTCGGCATCCCGGTGAACGGCAGGGGTCGCGTGTAAACCAGGTTGCATGGCAACCGCAGGAATTCAGGTAAGGCAACCGCCAACTTGCGTTGCAGTCGAGAGCCGTGAAGTTCTCGTCCGAGTCTTGCGCGCATCGGCGTTGCCAGCCCGCGACCCAACAAGTGACGAGCCGAAAGATGCACGATGAGGGACCTGCTTGCGGGCATGAGGGACGTGTCTCAAGTGGTCAGCACTCGCCAGCCAAGAAGCTCGCCGCTGCTGGGCGGAAGCTCCACGACAGTGTGGTGCGAGCGAGAGATCAAACGCGCCACGATCTCATCGCGACGACCATTCATCCATTCGGGAGTGACGGCGTCCCAATCTTGAGGTGCAGGTACGTAGAGTTCCCCGGGCTCGACACCCCAGGCGGCGTCAAATACGTACCCGCAGTCGCCCTCCCAGTACTCGACCACTTCCTTCCAGACCGCCTTAATCCTGAAATTGCCGTCGTCGTAGATACTCACGACGAAAGACTAGAGGCGGTATAACGTGCTGTGGCGGATCGACCACTCAGACAGTTGCAGGTACTCCGCGTATGCGGTCAGGATGAATCGTGACGAACTTCCCTGACAGCTGGAGAGCCTGGCGCGTCCGTAGGCGCAACCGACCTGGCGATTCTCAGCCAACATCCTCGGATCAGGCTCATACCCAAGTTTTGGAAACGTCTGCTTCGACGGCTCAGGAGGCGTATGCCGAGCTCATGAAGCAGCGAATAGCGCCACTGCTCCGCGCGAACGGCTTGATTGGTTCAGGCGGGCGGTTCTCTTTGAAGTCAGAGACGCATTGGGCCTTGCTCGGCTTCCAGAAGTCCGCGTATAGCGATCGTTCCGAGGTCCGATTCACGGTCAACCTGCTCGTAGTCCGCCGAGACGAGTGGGATGAGCTGAAAGCTCACGCGCCGCATTACGGACCGAATCCAACACCCACCATTACCTACCCTGCGCCCGTGCGACACACGCGGATCGGCCAGCTCGCCGAAGATCCAGCGGACAAGTGGTGGCGAATATTTCCGGATCAGGACCTCGACCTTCTCATGTCGGATCTGCGAGGCGACCTCCTCGGATCGGCGTTGCCCTGGATGCGACAACAGATCGCGACGGCTACCCAGTAGCTCGCGGGCGGCCAACTGTGGCACGCGATGTGCGATTGCCGATCCACTAATTGTTTTTGATCACGCGGCATGACCACACCCACCCGGCGACGTTCCTCCTGCCACTGAGGACTTACAACCGAGGATGCCGACGGGCAATCGGGACACCCGGTGGCAGGCTGGCCTCGATCCGCGCACTTGCCAAACCTAACGACACGGAATGATTGGCGCGCGGCGGCTCAGGACATGAAATCGACCCACGTGCTTCAATCTCGCGAGGAGGCAATGGAGTGGCCAACGAATACGTGCCGAAGTACCTACGGCTTGATGCAACCGAGTCCTCAGAGGAGGCGGCGCTGGGACGAACGCTTCTCGAGGCAAACTTTGACCGGCTCACTCGGCTGATCCAGAGCGGACGCTATCAGGGCTTCTCCCTCGCCCCGGGGTCACGCCTTTGGGGCGATGATCGGCACACTCCTTACAATCCGATTAGCTACCAGGTCGCTTGGTACGCCATGGTGGCCGTTGACCATCTGCGATTCGTCCGCGACTCGCTCCAATCCCGCGGTGAATTCGCTGTCATGGCAGAGTACACAGTTGTTCGAAGCGCCATCGAGGCCGCGGGCTATGGGTATTGGCTGCTCGATGGTGGGACTCAGACCAAAAGAGTGCGAAACTCCCTCCGGCTGTCGTGGGATTCGATTGACGATGTCGAGAGCCTGCTGGGCAGCAGTGGTGGATCGAAAGACGGAGGGCGAGATATTCGCACTCGCCTCAAGCAAATCCAGGCAGAGGGTCCAGCGCATCAGGGCTCAATCGAGGATCTGCCGACGATCACTCGGATTCTCGGCCTAACGGACACTCGAATCGGTTTTCAGCGAATGACAGGTCTCGAAGCGTGGCGCATCTGTAGCGGAATCGCCCACTCAAACACCCCGGTTGCAATCGCGCTTTTAGAGCACGAGCAAGTTGAGACCAGCGATGCAATCGGCGCTATATCGCGCCTAAGCAACCGGATCGGATTGTTGGCTACGGTCTACGAGATTGCCATGACCTATCTCGAACGACTTCTCGACCTGTGGGAAACCGCTGCAACCCAACCCGTCAACCGCAGCAGCACCCGACGTCGGGTCGAGTTGGGCCGAGGATGAGGGCGCTTCCGAGGGTGACGATGTCGGTAGCCGGCAAGAACCTCGTCGCGTGATCGCCGTTCAAGCTGAAGGACCACCGTCGCCGCGGTCGTGTAGCCAGCTCTGACTTGCGAGCGTCTTCCGGCCGGGAGAAAAGGTTCTACTCATTCGGAACGACGTGATCTGCCGACCTGGTGTCGGTGGATCGGTGCAATGTGCGTAGGGGGTGTGCCATGGGGAGCGTTGAGGCGTACGAAACAACCAAAGGCCGGCGGTACCGGGTGCTCTACCGGCGACCCGACCACCTGCAGACCTCGAAACGTGGCTTCCGAACCAAGTTCGACGCCCAGATCTTCTTGGCATCGGTCGAGGTGGATAAGGCCACCGGACGTTACGTCGATCCCGCCAAGAGCAGGACAACCGTTGCGAACTGGATGAGTCGATGGCTCGCGAGCAGGTCCGACCTCCGCGCCACGACGCGAACCCGGGTCGAGGGGATCATCGCGAACTACATCGAGCCGGAACTCGGACGCATTCCGATCGGGAATCTGACTCGGCTTCGCGTACAGGAGTGGGCTGCGGAATTGCCCGGCTCCCCCGAGACCATCCGCAAAGTCGTAAACGTGCTCAGCGGGGCTCTGCAGCTCGCTGTGGACGACGGACGCCTTCCCGCCAACCCGGCGGTCAAGCTCAAACTCCCGAAGCGCGTACGGGCCATCAAGCGCTATCTCACTCACGATCAGGTCGCTGCGCTCGCTCAGGCCGTTGGAGACCGCTCCAAGGGCTCCGAGCACGGCTACGACACCCTCGTGCTCACACTGGCGTATTGCGGGCTGCGCTGGGGCGAACTAGCAGGACTCCGGGTGCGAGACATCGACTTCGCGCGGAAACGGCTCACGGTCCAGCAGACGGTCGTGGCCGACAAGGGCTACCAGCGCATCGAGCCGCCCAAGGACTACGAGCACCGCTCAATCCCCATCCCTGCATTTCTGGTCGACGCGCTCAAGTCGCAGACCAGGGGCCGTAGCGGAGACGATCCGGTGTTCTACGGCAGTCGAACGAAGATCTGGTTACGGAATCACACGTTCCGAAACGGCTGGTTCGATCCCGCAGCGGCCGCGATCGGCCTCGAGACGCTGACGCCTCACGAGCTGCGGCATACGGCGGCGAGCCTTGCCGTGTCGGCCGGCGCCAACGTCAAAGCTGTTCAGCGAATGCTCGGCCACGCGTCGGCCAGCATCACCCTCGATGTCTACGCCGACCTCTTCGAAGATGACCTGGATGCTGTTGCCGTCGCTCTAGACGACGCAGCTATGAAATCGAATGTTGCCAAAGTGTTGCCACGAACCCGGTTCGCGCCACCGACTGCCGACTAAGAAAAAAGCCCGCTTCCCTTGAAAAGCAAGGGAAGCGGGCGATGGTGACCCCAGCGGGATTTGAACCCGCGTTACCGCCGTGAGAGGGCGACGTCCTAGGCCGCTAGACGATGGGGCCGTCTTTGCAACTCATCGATAATGCCACAGAACGGGGCCTTCCGCCAAAACGGGGCCGTCGTCCCGGGAGTGTCGCAGCCGTCAGACCAGGACGCGGAGCGCGCCGGGGACGACGGTGACCTCCACGGGGAGCGGGCCGATCCGCTCGCCGTCGGCGTACGCGACGACGCCCTCTGCCTCGATCCGCACCGTGCTGAGGCTGCGGAAGGTCACCTCGGGCAGGCCGGTGTGCTCGCCGCGGAACACCTTCGGGAAGAGCCGGAGGAAGCGCGGGCGAGACATCTTCGTCACCACGAACAGGTCGAAGCGGCCGTCGGAGAGGTCGGCGTGCGGGACGATGCGCATGCCGCCGCCGAGCGAGCGGTTGTTCGCGACCGAGACGAGCATCGCCTCCGTCTCGATCTGCTCGCCGTCGGCGACGATGCGGTACGGGCGGGCGTGCATGACGGCCAGCTCCCGGAGCAGCGCGAAGATGTAGCGACTGCGGCCGCGCGGGCGCGTCATCAGGTTGGCGCGCTCGTTCACGGTCGCGTCGAAGCCCGCCGAGAGCACGCAGCCGAACCAGGTGCTGAGCTCGCCGTGCTGCTCGCCGTGCCGGATGAGGCCGGCGTCGATCGTGCGCGGCGGGCGTCCCAGCGCCTCCAGGAGCTGGTCGGTCGCCGCGTCGGCGTCGTCGGTGGGGATGCCGAGGCCGTCGGCGAGGTCGTTGCCCGTTCCGGTCGGGACGATCCCGAGCGGGACCTCCGTCTGCGCGACGATGTTGATGCCGAGGTTCGCCATGCCGTCTCCCCCGACGACGACCAGCGCGTCGGCGCCGGACTCGACGGCGCGGATCGTCTCCCTGCGGAGCAGCTCGATGTTGGCCTCGTCCACCGGGATCACCGTGTGGCCGGCGGCCCGCAGCCGCTCGACGACGCGCGGCCCGACGTCGCGGCGCCGCCCGAAGGACGCCATCGGGTTGACCGCGACGACCACGGTCCGAGGGGAGACAGACATAGACCACGACTATGGCATAGCCGCCGTCCGCGAGGGCGCGACACGACCGGACCTGGCGCGCGCCGCCCGGTGGAGGTTTGATGAACCCATGAGACTGACGAAGTTCGAACACGCCGCCCTGCTCCTGGAGGAGTCCGGGAAGAAGCTCTTCATCGACCCGGGCAGCTTCACCTCGCCGCTGACGGACACCGCGAACACCGTGGGCGTCGTCATCACGCACGAGCACGCCGACCACTGGACACCCGAGCAGCTCAAGCGGGTGCTGGAGCTGAGCCCGGAGGCGCCGATCTTCGCCCCGGAGGGCGTGGCCAGGGCGGCCGCGGACTTCGACGTCACGGTGGTGCACGCGGGCGACACGGTGGAGGCCGGCCCGTTCACCCTCCGCTTCTTCGGCGGCCGGCACGCCGTCATCCACGAGAGCATCCCGGTGGTCGACAACCTCGGCGTGCTGGTCAACGACGAGCTCTACTACGCGGGCGACTCGTTCGTCATCCCGGACGGCGTCGAGCTCGATGTGCTGGCGGTGCCGGCGGGCGCACCGTGGATGAAGGTGGCGGAGACGATGGACTACGTGCTCGCGACGAAGCCGAAGCGCAGCTTCCCCACGCACGAGATGGTGCTGTCGCGCGCGGGCAAGGACCTCTCGAACGGCCGTATCGCGTGGGCGACCGAGCAGAACGGCGGCGAGTTCTTCGCCCTCGAGCCGGGCGACTCGCTCGACCTGTGAGCGCGGCCCCCGACTCCCGCCCTGCCGTCGTCTGGTTCCGCGACGACCTCCGCCTCGCCGACAACCCGGCGCTCGACGCCGCCGCGCACTCCGGGCGACCCGTCGTCTGCGTGTTCGTCTGGGACGACCAGTCCCCCGGCCTGCGCCCACCCGGGGGCGCGGCCCGGTGGTGGCTGCACCACAGCCTCGCCTCCCTCGACGCCGACCTGCACGAGCGCGGCTCCGGGCTCGTCGTCCTCCGCGGCCCGGCAGAGCCGACGATCGCCGCGCTCCTGACCGACGTGGACGCCGCCGCCGTGTTCTGGAACCGCCGGTACGGCGGCCCGGAGCGGCGGATCGACACCGCTGTGAAGACCGCGGCGCGGGAGGCCGGGGTCGAGGCGGAGAGCTTCGGCGCGAGCCTGCTCTTCGAGCCGTGGACGATCCGCACCGGCTCCGGAACGCCGTTCTCGGTCTTCACCCCGTTCTGGCGGGCGTGCCTGTCGGCCCCGCCTCCGCGCAAGCCGCTCCGCGCTCCCGCCCGGTTGGCGCACGGCCCGACCGTCGACGGCCTCGCGATCGGCGACCTCGACCTCCTGCCCACCCATCCGGACTGGGCGGCCGGCCTCCGCGACACCTGGGAGCCGGGCGAGCGGGCAGCCCATGCCGCCCTGGACGACTTCGCCGCCGAGGCCCTCGCCCAGTACCGCGAGGACAGGGACGTGCCGGGCATCGACGGCACCTCCCGGCTGTCCCCGCGCCTGCGCTGGGGCGAGCTGAGCCCGCACCAGGTCTGGCACACGATCACCGCCGCGCGTGAGACACGCTCGCGCGACGGCGCCCTGGCCGACGCCGCCGCCACCTTCCTCTCCGAGCTCGGCTGGCGCGAGTTCGCCTCTCACACGCTCTTCGAGCACCCCGACCTGGCCACCGTCAACATCCATCGCGAGTACGACTCCTTCCCCTGGCCGCGCCTGCACCCGTCCGTGCTGCGCGCGTGGCAACAGGGTCGCACCGGCGTCCCCCTCGTGGACGCGGGGATGCGAGAACTGTGGACAACCGGAGTCATGCACAACCGGGTGCGGATGGTCGTCGCGTCGTACCTCACCAAGAACCTGCTGATCGACTGGCGGCACGGCGAGCAGTGGTTCTGGGACACGCTGGTGGACGCCGACCCCGCCAGCAACCCGTTCAACTGGCAGTGGGTCGCCGGCTCAGGGGCGGACGCCGCGCCCTACTTCCGCGTGTTCAACCCCGAGCTGCAGCGGACGAAGTTCGACCGGCACGGCGACTACGTGCGGCGCTGGGTGCCGGAGTGGGACACCGCCGAGTATCCCGAGCCGATCGTCGACCTCCCCGAGTCGCGGCGCGCGGCGCTCGCGGCCTACGAGACCGTCAAGAGCGCTCAGCGCGCGTGATCGGCGAGGATCTGATCCACGTCGATCTGCTGCAGCAGCGCAGGCCAGTCCAGGCCCCGCGCGACGTCGGCCAGCTCCTCGTCGGCCAGCACCTTCCCGCTGCGCTCCACGACGATCCCTGTCGGCAGCTTGCGGTTCAGCTCGGCCAGGATGGCGTCGTCCACCGCCTCGGTGTCGAAGTCGGCGCCGACCTGCGCGTAGTAGTCGGAGGACAGCGTGTAGGAGACGATCCCGGTCTCGATCTGGCTCATGTGCGGCATGGTAGCCCGGCGGGCACGACGTCCGTCAAGCCCCGCGCCCTGCCGCCCAGGCCGCGATCTCGGATCGGCGCGACGCGCCGAGCTTGGCGAGGATGTGCTCCACGTGCGTCGAGACGGTCTTCGGGGCGATGTGGAGGGCGGCCGCGATCTCCCGGTTCGTCGCGCCTCCGGCGATCTGCGCGGCGACCTCCTCCTCCCGCGCGCTGAGCGTCGACGGCTCGACGCCCTCGGCCAGCCGGGCGGCCAGCTCGTCGGCGCGGCGTTCGAGGACCGTCCCGCGCGCCCGCGTCCGCGCCTCGGCGACGAGGGCGGCGGCCTCCGCCGGGCTGCGGGTGCGGCGCGCGCACTCGGCACGGTCCAGGATCGCCTGCGTGCCCTCCCACCAGCGGCCCAGCGCGTCCCACCCGGCGGAGGCCGACTCGAGCAGCTCCCTGGCGTCGGAGGGACGCCGCTCGCGCAGCGCGAGGACTCCGGCGGCGTGCTGGAGCGCGAACTCCGTCCCGGGGATCCGCCGCCGCTCGACCAGGGCGCCCACCCGCTCCAGCCACGACCGTGCCGCGGCGACGTCCCCGGCCGCCAGATGCGCCCGCACGCCGGTGACCGCGAACGGGAACGCGTAGGCGGAGTCCTCGACGCGGTGCGACTCGACCGCGCCGCGCTCACAGTAGCCGACCGCGCCGGCCGGGTCGTCGGCGAGCAGCGCCGTCTCGGCCAGCCCCCACAGCGCAGGCGATAGCCGTTGCAGCTCCTGCATCCGCTCGCCGATCCCCTCCGCCCGGCGCAGCAGCTCGTCGGCGCGGGCGAGGTCGCCGGACGACAGGGCGCAGTAGCCGAGGACGTGCAGGGCGGTCACCTCCGTGGTGATGCCGCCCCGGCCGTCCGCGAGGGCGTGACCGGCGAGCTCGGCAGCGGCGCGGAGGTCGCCGCCGGCCCAGCGGACGTGCGCCAGGTGCGCGGTGAGGTAGTGCGCGTCGTTCCAGCGCTCGATGCGCTCGGCGTAGGCGATCCCGTCGGCCAGCCACTCGGACCCGCGGCCGTACTGCAGGAGCACCGACGCGCTCGAGCCGAGCATGCGATAGGCCCGGGCTGCCGCCTCCTCCCGGCCGTGCGCCGCGCCCTGCTCCGCCGCGCCGCGCAACAGGTCCCACGCGGGCTCGCCCTCCCCCGCGAACACCAGGACCGAGCCGAGGGTGGCGTCGAGGCCGATCCTGTCGCTCTCCGCGGTCAGGAGGGCCCGCGCCTCCAGCGCGACCCTGCGCGCGTCGTCCAGCCGACGCTCGAGCATGGCGGCGGCGGCCTGCGCGGCGAGGAGGCGGCCGCGCGCCTGGACGGCCTCCGCGTCGTCGTCGCCGTCGATCCAGCCGAGCGCGGCACGGAGGTCGGCCACCCGCGACGGATAGTCGGCTCCGAGCAGGTGCCGGGCGGCGACGAGCGCGGGCACGACGGCGGCGGCCTCCCGTGCGAGCCCGGCGGCGCGGTACAGGTCGATGGCCCGCGCGAGCTCGGCCTCGGCCTCCCGGTTGGCGTCGACGGCGGCGAGCTCGGCGCCCAGCCGGCGCAGGAGGTCGGCACGGTCGCGGCCGTCCACGGCGAGCGGCATCGTCCGCTGTGCGCGGCGGTAGAGGTCGACGGCCTCGCGATGCGCGGAGAGCGTGGACGCCCGCTCGGCCGCCCGCCGGGCGAGTCCGTACGCCTCCCGGGCCCGCCCGGCCCGCTCGGCGTGCAGGGAGAGCAGCGCGTCGGACAGGCCGGCGCCGGCGTCGACGACGCGGCCGTGCAGGATACGCCGGCGCGCGGACGGAACGGCGGAGTACACCGCGTCCCGGATGAGCGCGTGCCGGAAGCCGTAGGCGCCTGTGGCCGCGCGGACCAGGAGGTGCTGCGCCACGAGGTCGTCGAGGGCCGCCTCCCGCGCGGCGCGGTCCCAGTCGTCGCCGACGACCACCGTCAGCAGCCTGACGTCGGACTCGCGACCGATCACCGCGGCCGCCTCCAGCACCGCCGAGGACGCCGGGGCGAGGGTGCGCGTGCGGGACAGCACCGCCGCGGCCACCGTCTCCGGGGCGCCGTCGGAGCCCTCGGCGAGCAGCTCCTCGACGTGCAGCGGGATGCCGTCGCTCACCGCGTGCAGCCGTTCGGCCTCCTCCGTTGACGGCTCGGAGCCGCGGATGGCGGCGAGCATGCGCGCGACCCCGTCGCTGCCGAGGCGCGAGGGCCGCACCTCCTCCGCCAGCCGGTGCCCGGCCAGGTCGAGCCGCCACGCGGTCGCCTCGGCCGCGACCTCCGGGTCCTCGGTGCGGAAGGTCGCCACGAGGAGGCTCGGCCGCTCGCGCACGGCGACCGCGACCCGGCGGAGAACGTCGAGGGTGAGCTGGTCGGCCCAGTGCACGTCCTCCAGCGCGAGGATCGTCGGCAGCGTGAGCGCCGTGGCGAGCGTGGCGGCCAGCTCGGCGACCAGGAGGCGGCGGCGGGTCGAGCGCGTGGCGGGATCGGCGCCGTCGGCCGGGTCCCCGCGCAGCACCAGTCCCCTGATCCGCTCGGCCGCGGGCCCGTCCCCGGCCTCCGCGAGCGACGCGGCGGCGCCGAGCAGCAGCATCCCCGGGGTCTCGCGGTCGTCCGCGTAGGCGTCGGCGTGCACCCGCCGCACGGCGCTGAGTGCGACGACCTCCTCCATCAGCCGCGACTTGCCGATCCCGGCCTCGCCCGCGATGAGCAGCAGGCCGCCCCTGCCGTCCAGCGCGGCGGCCAGGCGGCGGCGGGCCAGCGCGAGCAGGTCCTCCCTGCCCACGAACACCGGGCACACGCGTTCGGCGCCCCGGAACGACGCCGGCGCCGCATCCATGCGCGAAGCATAGCGCCGCGCGAACGCGTGCCGCACCGGGATCGGTCGGATGACCGATGCCACGGCCGCGCACCCGCGAGGAGACTCGGGCCGTCGCGGGGAGGATCCTCCGCGCACGAGGAGAAGGAGCCGATCATGGCACGATTCATGGACATCCACGACGGATTCGTCGGCGTCACGGAGGACCAGCTCGCCGAGGCGCACGCCGCCGACCTGGCGGTCGAGGGCGAGGAGGGCGTGCACTTCGAGACCGCCTGGCTCGACCCGGAGAGCGGCAAGGTGTTCTGCCTGTCGACCGGTCCGTCGAAGGAGGCGGTGATGCGCGTGCACGAGAAGGCCGGGCATCCCACCGATCAGGTCTACGCCGTCGACATCATGGTCTGAGGCGGGCCGGGGCGGCGTAGAGTGCGCCGCATGACGGATCGAAACGACGCGCAGGAGCCTCCCGAGTACCGGGAGCACGAGCTCCGCGACAAAGTCGCCGGCCTCGGGGACACGCCGGAGGACGCCCTGGACGAGATCGCGAGCCGCAACGACTCCCTCGAGGAGCGGCTGCCCGACGAGGAGCTGCCCCGCAGCGAGGGGGCACCCGGCCAGGGGTAGTCCGCCGCGGTCGTCCCTCACTGGGGACTGGGGAGTCCTCCCGCGCGTCCGTACGCTGGCGGGGATGAACGACGACGGACGGCGCACCACGCGCATGCGCGACCGCGCCGCAGGCGCCGCGGTGATGGAGCAGGTGGTGCGCCTGCAGGCGCAGGCGCCGCCGCGGTCCACGCTCGCCCGCGCCCTCGGCGCCCCGCCGATCGGCGAGGACACCGCACCCTGGTTCGCGGGCGCGCTGGGCGAGCGCGAGGTGGGCGCACTGCTCGACCGGCTGCCCGAGGGCTGGAGCGTCTTCCACGCCATCCCGGTCGGGACGCGTCCCGACGCCTCCGGCGCCGTCTCCGACGTCGACCACATCGTGGTCGGCCCGCCCGGGGTGTTCGTCGTCGACACGAAGCACCACCGCGGCCAGCGCGTGTGGGTGGGCGAGCGCGCGGTGCTGGTGGCCGGTCAGAAGCAGCCGTACCTGCGCAACTCCGACCTGGAGGCCTCCCGCGTACGGGGCGTGCTCGCGCAGGCGGGCATCGCGGCGCCCGTGACGGCCGTGGTCGCGCTCGTCGGGACCAGGGAGGTCACGGTGCGGCAGCAGCCGCGCCGGGTCCTGGTGCTGCGCGCCGAGCAGCTGGTCCGGTGGCTGACCCGGCGCCCGGCCGTGCTGGACGCCGCCACGATCGCCGAGATCGCGCGGCTGTTCGACGACCCGGCGACCTGGCGCCCGGTGGACACGTCCGCCGACACGGTGGAGCGGTTCGCGGTCATCGAGCGGGAGGTCAGGACAGCGCAGCTCGTGCGGGCCGGCTGGGTCGTCGCGGTCGCGCTCGGCGCGGTCGCCGTCGCCCTGCCGGTCGTGTCGGTGCTGACCCGCTGATCCGGTGCGTCAGACCGGGACGGCGGTCGTCCGCATCGTGAGCGACGCGGCCTCCCCGTCGTAGTCGAGCTCCACGCGGATGGCGGCGACCTCGGCCAGCGAGTCCAGGTGCGTGCCTCCGCACGGGATGACGACAACGCCGTCCGGAAGCTCCGCACGCCAGCGCCTGCGCTCCCCCAGCCCGTCGCCGTCGCGCTCGATCGAGATGGCCACGCCCGCACCTGCCGCCACCCAGCCGGCCAGCCGCGCGTTGGCGGCATCGGTCACCTCACCGAGTGCGCCAGGGAGCTCGGCGGCCGCGAAGCCCTTCTTCCGCAGGCTCTTGCCGATGCGGTACTCGTCCACCGAGCCGTCCGGAAGGATGCGCGAGGAGGCGATGGCGAGCTGGTCGAACGCCGGCTGCCCGCGCCCGTCGAGCGGGACCTCCTTCGTCCAGAGCCCGGAGAGCGCCTCGTCCAGCGCGAGGGAGGCCAGGTGGCAGGCCGTGTGGCCGAGGGAGAGGCTCAGGCGCGTCTCCGCGTCGACCGTCACGTCGGCCGAGGCGCCGGGCTCGACGCCCGTCGCGTCCTCCACCAGGTGGCAGACCAGGAACGACCAGCCCTCGGTCCCGGTGCGGACCGGGGCGTCGCCGACGTGCAGCGCGGTCCCGTCAGTCGCGCCGACGACCGCGCCGACGACCGGGACGGCCCGGCCTCCGACGGTCAGCGTTCCGGTGTCGGCGGGCTGGTCCGGCCAGACCGGGTCGACGGCGTGGAAGGCGGTGCGGTCGAGGATCACGGCGCTACGGCCGTCGGCGAGGCGCTCGACGTGCAGCACGGTTCCGGTGGAGGCGAGGTCGCCGTCGGGGTAGGTGACGACGGTGTCGCCGGCGGGGAGGGTCATCCCTCCAGCGTAGGGGCTGGATCGGATGGCCCTCCCGCGAGCGACTACTTCGCCAGCGACTACTTCGTGAGCGAGTCGACGTACGCGGAGTGCGCGTTCATCCACTTCTCGACGATGGCGTCGTACTGACTGGAGTCGGCCTTGCCGTTGTACATCGCGTTCTCGAGCGAGTAGAGCATGTCCGACTTCATCCTGAACTTCTTCACCCACTTCGCGATCTGCGGGAACTTCTGCGGGAAGTCCTTGCTGGCGATCGAGTGGATGGACTCCGCCGCGCCCAGCGTGTTCTTCGGGTCCTTGAGGTCCTTCAGGTTCCACTGGTCGTACGCCCAGTGCGGGCGCCACAGCGTCACGGCGATGTTGTCGTGCTTCTTCATCGCACTCGACAGCTCGGCCAGCATCGCGGGCGTGGAGGAGGTGACGTAGTCCATCTTCCCCAGCCCGTACTCCGGGATGACCTTCTTCTGGGTCGCCTCGGTGAGGCCGGCGCCCGGCTCGATGCCGACCAGCCGGTTGCCGAAGTCGGAGGAGTGCGACGCGAGCTGGTCGAGCGAGTCGATCGGGGCGTCCTTGTTGACCGCGATGGTCAGCTTGGCTTCGTTGTTCCAAGCGCCGAGGTCGGTGAGGTGCGCGCCGTACGTCTTCATGTACTGCGCGTGCGTGGTCGGCAGCCAGCCGTCGAACGCGACGTCGTAGTCGCCGGTGCTGAGCCCGGCGAACGCCGGCCCGGCGTCGGCGTACTCGAAGTCCACCTGGTAGCCCTCGCGCTCCAGCACGTGCTTCCACAGGTAGGACGCAGCCTCGCCCTCCGGCCAGCCGTTGAACACGGCCACCTTCACGTCGCCCTTGTCGCCGCCGGCGGTGGAGGCCGCGGTCACGGCCGTCCCACCGATTACGACGAGCAGGCCGGCGCCGAGCACCGCGAGAGCGCGCTTCGGCATCCGCAGCCGAGCCGTGCCGACAGCGGCGGTGAGCCGGTCGAGCACGATCGCCAGGATGACGACGGCGATGCCCGCCTCGAAGCCGAGTCCGACGTCCACGCGGCTGAGCGCCTGGACGATGTCGCGGCCGAGGCCTCCGCCGCCGACCATGCCGGCGATGACGACCATCGAGAGCGACAGCATGATGACCTGATTGACGCCGGCGAGGATCGACGGCATGGCGAGCGGCAGCTGGATCTGGCGCAGGATACGCCGCGGCGGCGAGCCGAACGCGCGTCCGGCCTCCACCAGCTCGGTGTCGACGCCGCGGATGCCGAGCTCGGTGAGCCGCACGCCCGGCGCCATCGCGAACACGATGGTCGCGACCATGCCGGGCACGACGCCCACCCGGAACAGGATGAGCGCCGGGATCAGGTACACGAACGCGGGCATCGTCTGCATGAAGTCGAGCACCGGACGGATGATCGCCGACGCGACCCGCGACCGCGCGGCGAGGATGCCGAGCGGCACGCTGAGCGCGATGGCGATGGCCGAGGAGACCAGCACGAGTGCGAGGGTGTCCATCGCGTTCGGCCACTGGCCGATCCCGGCGATGAGCAGCAGGCCGACCACGGTGCCCGCGCCGAACACCCAGCCGCGCAGCCAGACCGCGAGGATCGCGACGATGAGGATGACGTCCCAGAACGGCGGCGTCTGCAGCGCCCAGTCGACGCCGTCGTACATCCCGGTGAAGACCACGCGGATGACGTCGAACAGACCGCCGAAGGCGGTGGTGACGAAGTCGACGACCGCGGTCGCCCACTCGCCGAGCGGGATCAGGTGTGCCGTGTTCACGCGACCACCTCCGCCTCGTCGGCGAGGACCGGGATGGGGTCGCCCCCGGCGGACTCGCGCAGGGCCAGCGTCATCGCGTCCACCGGCACGGTGGCCGGGGGCTCGACCACGACCGGGATCTCGGTGGTGTCGCTCGACACGTTCCCGAGCGCCGCGAGCAGGGTGACCCGCGGGATCACGCCGAGCAGGCGGCGCTGGTCGTCCACCACGGCCAGCGGGAGGTCGCTGCCGACGGAGGGCTCCACCAGCTCGCTGAGCACCTCGTCGCGGGACACCGTCGCGATGTCCGCGTCGATCGCCTCGGTCAGGTCGCCCTGCCCGTCGCGCACCTGGCGCATCACGTCCCGGTCGCGCACCGCGCCGAGGAGCCGCCGGCCTTGGCCGACGACGAAGGCGGCCGAGGTCTGGAGGTCGCGCATGGTCCGCATCGCCGCGCGCGGTCCGCCCGCGACGGTGACCAGCGCGCGGGCCGGCTCCATGACGCTCGCGGCGGTCAGGACGCGGGCGCGGTCGACGTCCTGCACGAAGCTGGCGACGTAATCGTTGGCGGGGTCGGTGAGGATCTCCTCCGGCGTGCCGGTCTGGACGATCCGCCCGTCCCGCATCACGGCGATCCGGTCGCCGAGGAACATCGCCTCGTTGAGGTCGTGCGTGATGAAGACGATGGTCTTGCCGAGCGAGCTCTGCAGCTCGAGGAGCTGCTCCTGCATCTCGCGCCGGATCAGCGGGTCGAGCGCCGAGAACGCCTCGTCCATCAGCAGCACGTCGGTGTCGGCGGCGAGCGCCCGGCCGAGGCCGACGCGCTGCTGCATCCCGCCGGAGAGCTCGCCGGGGAGCTTGTCGCCCCAGCCGGCGAGCCCGACCAGCTCCAGGACCTCGGCCGCGCGCTCGCGGCGCTCGGCGGCGGGCGTCCCGCGCACCTCCAGGCCGTAGCCGATGTTGTCCAGGACCGTGCGGTGCGGCAGCAGGGCGAAGTGCTGGAACACCATCGAGATGTGCTGCTGCCGGACGGCGCGCAGCTTCGCCCCGGCGAGACCGGTGATCGTGGTGCCCATGACCTCCACCTCGCCCGCGGTGGGCTCCAGGAGCCCGTTCAGGACGCGGATCAGGGTCGACTTGCCCGAGCCGGACAGCCCCATGACGACGAAGATCTCGCCGCGCTCGACGGTCAGGCTCGCGTCGATGACGGCGGCCGTCCCGAGCCCGGCGACGTCCTTCCGGCTTGCGCCCTGCCGGAGCCGGCGCACGGCCTCCTGGGGTTTGCGTCCGAAGACTGTGAAGATGTTCCTCGCCTCGACGGCGATCGTGTTGCTCAACGTGTCTCTCCGCGGTGCGCGATCGCGTCTGGTGGACACGCGCACTCTGGTCGCGCCCGGGCCGACGGCATGCGGCGACGGCAGCATGACTCGAGCGCGGGCCTTCCGCGCGAATCACCGTCACTGGCGCGACCATCGGGGTGCGCCCATGCCAGCCGACCGTACGATCCGGGCGGGGCCACCTGTGCGGCCGCACAGCCCTGATCGCGGGCTGGTTCACCTCGCCAGCGCCGAGTAGTTCGGCGCACGAAGCTATTCGACGCTATCAGTGTCCTCGCAGCGACCGCGAATCGGGCGCGGGTGAAACCGCGCGCGGCGACCCCGACGGACCTACCGCGGAGTGCGCGATTCCGGCAGAGTGTGCGCATGGCGAACTCCACCGGCGATCACCCCTGGCAGCGCGTCCCGATCGAGCCGCAGAGCGTCGACGCGCCGCTCTCGGGCGCAGCGGTCTTCCTCGTCGTGACGGTCGCGGACTCCCCCGACGCCGTCGCGATCGCACGGGACGTGGTGGCGAACATCTCCGACATCGTCAAGACGGTGGGCTTCCGCGACCTGGGCGCGCACCTGTCGTGCAACATCGGGGTCGGCGCGGAGTTCTGGAGCAGGCTGACCGACGCCGCGCCGCCCGCCGAGCTGCACCCGTTCCCGGAGATCCGCGGCGCGGTCCACACGGCGGTCTCCACGCCTGGCGATCTGCTGTTCCATATCCGGTCGGAGCGCGGCGACTTCTGCTTCGAGTTCGAGCGGCAGCTCCTGGACGCCCTCGGCGACGCGGTGACGGTCATGGACGAGGTCGTCGGGTTCCGCTACTTCGACGCGCGCGACCTCCTCGGCTTCGTCGACGGCACGGCCAACCCGACCGGCGGCGACATGGCGGCCGCCGCGATCGTCGGCGATGAGGACCCCGCGCACTCCGGCGGGAGCTACGTCGTGGTGCAGAAGTACCTGCACGACCTCGCCTCCTGGAACCGGCTGCCGGTGCCCTCGCAGGAGGGCGTGATCGGCCGCACGAAGGTGGAGAACATCGAGCTGCCCGACGTCGAGCACGGCCAGAAGGCGCACAAGACCCTCAACACGATCACCGACGAGGACGGCGTCGAGCACGACATCCTCCGCGACAACATGCCGTTCGGGAGGCCGGGCCACGGCGAGTTCGGCACCTACTTCATCGGCTACTCGCGCGAGCTGTGGGTGATCGAGCGGATGCTGGAGCGGATGTTCATCGGCGACCCTCCCGGCAGCCACGACCGCATCCTGGACTTCTCGACGGCGACGACGGGGACGACGTTCTTCGTGCCCACCCGGGGTTTCCTGGAGGGACTCGGCGACTGACGGCGGCGGGTGACGGCGCGGGTGACGGCGCGGGTGACGGCGCGGGTGAGCGCCGTGTGACGCCGCGTGACGTGCTCCCGCGCAACAGGTCGTCATCTTCATGGCGGCCGGAGGCGGCGGCAGGGTACAAAAAGGCCATCATGTCGCGCATCTTCACGAGCAAGTTCAACCCGGGCCGCGCCCGCTGGGAGCTGGTGGTCAGCCCGCGCGGCGACGTCTACGCGTTCCCGCTGACGCTGCCGATCGCGCAGCGGCAGGCGCTCGGCGGCCACCGGCGCTACCTGGTCGGCAAGGTCGCGAAGAAGCAGGAGACCTGGACCGCGGCCGGCCCGTCCGGGCTCATCTACGGCACGACGTTCCCGACGCTCCCCTCCGCCCTGGAGGCCATCGCCGACGAAGTCGACCTCGCCCCCGTCCCCTAGCCCTCCCCTGCTCCCACCCTCCCGCCGAGGGGCACGTTGTTGTCACTTTCGAGCGCGAGAAGTGACAACAACGTGCCCCCCGGCGGCTAGGCGGACTTGAGGAGGGCGTCCTCGAGGGCTACCCAGGGGAGCATCGCGCACTTGACGCGCGTGATGTAGCGGGAGACGCCGGCCAGCGCGACGGCGTCGCCCAGCAGCTCCTCGTCGCCCTCCAGGGCGCCCTTGGACTGCATCAGCTCGCGGAACGCCGCGATCGACGCCGTCAGCTCCGCGCGGTCCGTGTCGTGCACCAAGTCGCTGAGCAGCGACGCAGACGCGGTCGAGATCGAGCAGCCGTGGCCCTCCCAGCTGATCGCGTGGATGCGGCCGTCCGCGTCGGGGTGCACGCCCACCGTGACCTCGTCGCCGCAGGTCGGGTTGTACTGGTGCGAGCTGGCCGCGGCGTCCTCCCGGAGGCCGTAGCCGTGCTTCTCGCGGGCGTGGTCGAGGATGACCTGCTGGTACAGGTTCTGCAGGTCGCTCATCGGTCGATCACTCCGAAGAAGCCGCGCGCACCGGCGACGGCCTCCACTGCCGCGTCCACCTCGTCCGCCGTGTTGTAGAGGTACGCGCTGATCCGGGTGGAGGCCGTGACGCCGAACCGGCGGTGCACCGGCTGCGCGCAGTGGTGGCCCACCCGCACCGCGATGCCGCGGTCGTCCAGGAACTGGCCGACGTCGTGCGCGTGGATGCCGTCCACGACGAAGCTGGCGAGGCCGACGCGCTCGACGTCGGGGCCCGGGCCGAGCACCCGCACGCCGGGGATCGCCGCGAGCCCGGCGAGCATCCGCGCGCCCAGCTCCGCCTCGTGCGCCTCGATCGCCGGCATCCCGACCGCGTCGAGATAGTCGACGGCGGCGGCCAGCGCGACCGCCTGCGACACCCGCTGCGTGCCGGCCTCGAAGCGCTGCGGCGCGGGCAGGTACTCGGCGTGGTCGAGCGTCACGGTGGTGATCATGGAGCCGCCGGTGAGGAACGGCGGCAGCGCGTCGAGCAGTTCTGTGCGGCCGTAGAGGGCGCCGACGCCGGTCGGGCCGAGCATCTTGTGGCCGGAGAACACGGCGAAGTCGACGCCGAGGGCCGGGAAGTCCACGGCGAGGTGCGGGACGGACTGGCACGCGTCGAGCACGGCGAGCGCGCCCTGGGCGTGCGCGAGCGTCACCAGCTCGGCGACCGGGTTGATCGCGCCGAGCACGTTGGACACGTGGGTGAAGGCGACGACCTTGGTGCGCGGCCCGA
This sequence comes from Leifsonia sp. NPDC056665, assembly GCF_042791795.1. Classification (NCBI taxonomy): domain Bacteria; kingdom Bacillati; phylum Actinomycetota; class Actinomycetes; order Micrococcales; family Microbacteriaceae; genus Leifsonia; species Leifsonia sp. NPDC056665. The sequence continues at coordinate 20,805 of NZ_JBHTXK010000019.1, read as the reverse complement.
TCAGCTCGGCCGCCTGGTCGAGCCGCAGCAGCCCGTCGTCGGTCAGCCCGATCACGCGGAGGGTCGCGCCGGTGCGGGCGGCCAGCTCCTGCCACGGGATGAGGTTGGCGTGGTGCTCGGCCTCCGTGACGACCAGCTCGTCGCCCGGGCCGACCCGGAACCGCTCTGCTGCCGCTCCGCCACGGCCGGCGGACGCGTTCGACATCCCGTAGGCCAGGAGGTTGAGGCCCTCGGTGGCGTTGGAGGTCCAAACCAGCTGCTCGGGGCGGGCGCCGACGAAGCGGGCCACGCGGGTGCGGGCGTCCTCGAACAGCTCGGTGGCCTCCCCGGCGACGGTGTGGGCGCCGCGGTGCACGGCGGACGTGAACCGCTCGGCGAAGTCGCGTTCGGCGTCGAGCACCTGCCGGGGCTTCTGCGAGGTGGCGCCGGAGTCGAGGTAGACGAACGGGTGCCCGTTCACCTCGCGGGAGAGGATCGGGAAGTCCGAGCGGAGCCGGACCGGGTCGAGGGTGTCGGTGCGCATACTGTGCTCAACGCTACCGGGGTTCGCTGCAATCCCGCCGAGCATGACGACCTCGGTGACGGCGACGGGCCGCCGGTAGGCTCGGGGGCATGGTCGAACGGACGAACGGGTCCCCGTGGTTCTTCATCGTCGGCGTCCTGCTCGTCGTGGTGGGACTCGCCGGTCCGCTCCTGGTCGACGCCGTGACGGGCGACGTGCAATGGGTCGTCCGTGGCGTGGGGGTGCTCGTCGCGATCGGCGGCGGGGTGCTGATCGGGTTCGGGCTGCGGAGGCGCCGGGGGCGCTGAGGGCGACCGGGCGCGCCTCCCGCTACTCCGCCGCCGCCCGCGCCAGGTCGCGCAACTCGACCAGCCGCCCTGCAGCGCCGCCGCGCCCGCCGCGGATCGCGATGTGCTGCCGCGCCGGCGGCGTGAAGGCGGCGTCCAGCGCGTACGTCACCATCAGCAGGTAGAACCGCAGCAGCCGTGAGGCGTCCGCCCGCAGCGGCTCCTGCGCGGGCTCGCACGTCATCCCGTCGAGCCAGCGCGAGAGCTGGGTGAACGCGATCCGCAGGCGGAGGCCCTGCCGCGCGTCCGCCACCCCCAGCCGGCGGTCGGAAGGCCGCACTCCGACCGGGTGACCCGGCTCCCCCGCCACCGCGCAGCGCTCCAGGAGGCTCTCGGCCGCGGACAGGTGCGAGACCGCCTCCTCCAGCACGGCCAGCAGGGTCAGGGCGCTCAGGCCGTCCTCGGCGAGAGCGACGGAGTCGGCGCGGCGTGTCCTGGCGAACCACCCCATCGGGCGCCTCCCTCCTGCCGGCCTCCTGCTGGAGTGGGACCGATTGTACGCTCGCGTACCCCCGATGTCCGACCGGATCAAGGTCCTTACCCGGGGGCCGGAACGCGTCTACGGTCCGCTCCGGCAGATCTGACGACGCGCCCGCCGCTCAGGCGGGTGAAAGTGGAGGAGGCAGCGAGATGACGGACCGTAGACCCCCAGCGGACGAACCGACGGAGACCCGCGCGTACGAGCCGGGAGCCCGGGCGTACGACGCGGCGCCCGCCGACGCGACGGCGAGCAGCGCAGGCGCGCACCGGGCGGCGGGTGAGCCCGTGGACGACGGGATCGACGACCCGGCCCCCACCCGCCGGGTGGACGACCGCTCCCTCGACGAGGAGCCGGTGGACGACTACCCGCGTGCCGCCCGCTATCCGAGCGACACCCAGGAGGAGACGGACGAAGCCCTCCGGGTCGACGGCAACCGCACCCTCCGCGAGAACGTGGTCGCCCGCGAGCGCAGCGAGTTCGGCGGCATGAAGTTCGGCGCGGCCTTCTTCGGCTGGCTGACCGCGACCGGCATGGCGGTCATCCTGACCGCGCTGGTCGCCGCGGCCGGCGCGGCGGTGGGGTTCGGTGCGTCGGGCGGCAGCGGGAACGCCGCCGCGAGCGAAGCCAACAAGAACGCCGCGACGATCGGCGTCGTCGGCGCCATCGCGCTCGTTGTGATCGCGTTCGTCGCGTACTACTGCGGAGGCTACGTCGCCGGCCGGATGGCGCGCTTCGACGGCGCCCGCCAGGGGCTCGCGGTGTGGATCTGGGCGATCATCATCGCGGTCGTCGTCGCCATCCTCACCCTCATCCTCGGCGCCCAGTACAACATCCTCGGCAACATCAACGGCTTCCCGCGGATCCCGCTGGACGAGGGCACGGTCACCGCGACCGGCATCATCACGGCGGTTGCCGTGGCGATCGTGAGCCTCGCGGGCGCCGTGCTCGGCGGCGTGGCGGGCATGCGCTACCACCGCCGGGTGGACCGCGTCGGGCTGGGGAGCTAGTCCCGGTTCCGAACAAGAAAGTGCGGCCGGTCTCATCCCGTCCTGTGGATGAGACCGGCCGCACCGTCACCCGCATCATGGAGTGACCTTCGGTCTGCGGAACCCCCGTACCGCGATCCCGGTCGAATGATTCTGCCCGCCCGGGGTTACCGGTGGGTGAACGGGAGCCTGTGACTACCCCCAGAACAGGTGCTTCGGGCTGAGTATCCTCCGATGCGGGCTCGCCGGACGATAGTGTCGGTGCACCCCGATCGAGGAGCCCGATGAGCCAGTTGCCGCCGCCCGGCTGGTACCCCGACGCCGACAGTCGGTTCCAGCGCTGGTGGGACGGCCTCCGCTGGACGGACGCGGTGCGCCCGCTGGCGCCCTCCGCGCCGATCGCCGGCCCTCCCCCGTCCAACGGCTTTGCCACGGCGTCGCTGGCCGCGGGCGTGGTCGCCGTCGCGGTCGTCGTGCTGGCGCTCGCGCTCGGAGGCGGAATCGACCCGCTCCTCGCCCTCCTCATCCTGGTCGGCGTCGGCCTGTCCGTCGGCTTCGGCATCCCGGGGCTGATCCGCGCGAGGCGCCTGGCGCCGCACGTCGGCCGGGCCCGCGCGATCTGGGGGATCTGCCTGGGCGGCGGGGCGCTGCTGGGCTGCGTGCTCGCCGTGTTGCTGGTGTTCGGCGCCATGCCGGTGAACGGCGGGACCAACACGGACGCCGCCGCGACTGCGACGACGGCATGAGCCGCCGAGTGACCTCGATGTGGAGGAAGAGATGACCGAGAACCATGAGACCCCCGCGCCGGTGCAGCCGGAGGCTTTCGCGCCCGTCGCGCCGGTCGTGCCCGGGTGGGCGAACGCGCAGCCGCCGGCCGGTGCATGGCAGGCGCAGCCGCCCGCTCCTGCACCCGTGCCTGCCGCTCCGAAGTCGCCTCGGCTGGGCCGGGTGGCGATGATCATGGCGATCTGCGTGATCAGTGTGTCGGTTCTGGCCTCCGTGCTGCAGGGCCTGTTCGGGACGACGCTCCGCACCTACAGCACGGGATCGAGCGCCGGCTTCAACCTGAACCCGGACCAGGGCGGGTTCGGCGTCCAAATGCTCCTCGGCTCGGTGTTCGGAATCTGGGCGCTCACCCAGGGCATCGTGGCGGTCGTCCAGAACCGCGGCCGCCGCAACGGCATCGTGGCCATCGTCCTCGCCGGCGCGGCACCGATCGTCAGCCTGATCGTGTGGATGGCGCTGGGGTTCGCGTTCGGGCACCACGTTCAGGGGTGAGGCGGGGGCACGGACCTCACCGCCCGCGACGGTCCCCGGACTCCCCGGACCGTCGACTCAGGTACGCGAACACGGCCCACGCCCACACGCCGAGCAGCAGGAACCCGAGCCCGATCACGCCGAGCAGGCTCTCCTGCCGCGCGAACCCGATGATGGAGTCCGCGACACCGATCACCGTGTACGCGACGGCCAGGCCCAGCGCAGCCTGACGATTGCCGCCGGTGGACCTCGCCCACCACGGGTACTCTGATCGGTCATCTGTCACGGGACGGCCCGACGCTGACGATGCCGTCGACCAGCAGAACGAAGGCGCCGACCGTCATCACCCAGGCAAGCGTCCGCCAGAATTCCGGCTTGCGGGTTCGGGGATCGGTCACACGCCGCACACTACTCGCGGCCAGGAGGCCGGTCATCTGCGCCGCCGCCGGCAGCTAGCCCAGGCACCGGTCGAAGAACTCGACCAGGTACAGCGGTGTCAGGGCAACCGGGCGCGCAGCGGTGTCATGGCCTCGGTCGGTGGATTGCGTTTCAGCGCCTGCATTCACCTGGGTGTCGTTCAGGACCTGCATCGCCTGACCGTGCTGACCATTCGGCAGCAGGACGAGCTCTGCCCGTCCTCGAGCTCGTTGAACCGCTTGGTAGAGCAGGAGGCTGTCCTGCCACGGCACCAGTGCGTCCTGCTGACCGTGGAGGAGGAGCAGCGGCGGGTCGCCGGCGGAGACGTAGGTGGTCGGGTCGGCGGCGGCCACGCGATCCGGGCAGGTCTGGATGGGGCAGCCGAGCATCGCGGAGAAGAGCGGGTCTGCGGCAGCACAGGGGGTGGCTCCGGTTGGGGAGCACGGGGTGGGCAGGTAGTGGTCTGCGCTCAGAAAGTCGGTCGGCGGGTAGAAGGCTGCCGCTGCCTGAACCCGGCTGGAGCCGCCTGAGACTCCGACATCCCCTTCGAGCGAGGGGACATCCCCGGTGACGGCGGCCATGACGGCGGCCCACGCGCCGGAGGAGTCGCCGGCGACACCGAATCGTCCGGGGTCGAGATGGTAGCGCTGAGCGTTGGCACGCAGGAAGCGGATCGCTGCCTTGATGTCGGAGAGCTGTCCGGGGAAGGTGGTCTCACTGCTGGAGCGGATGTCGACGCCGGCGACGGCGTAACCGTGCGGGGTGAAGATCTGCGCGAGCTGTGCGGCCGTGTTGGCGCCGGTGTCATCCAGCCATCCATTGCCGCCTGACCAGATGATCAACGGCGCAGGCCGCGCGACGCTCCCCGGCAGGTAGAGGTCCAGGAGGTGGCCCGCCGTCCCAGGAGGCTGCGCGGGCGCGTAGGCGACACTGTCGATGACCCGCGGCGTGGACGACTCTCGCGCGGGCGGCGGTTGAGCGCACCCGGCGAGCAGCACCAGCGAAGCCACCGCCGCGACGGCGACGCGGCACCATGCCGACATGGCCGCATTCTCCTCCCCGGGCGCTGTGTGTGCATCGCTGGGCCGGAGAAGCAGAAAGCCCCGGATTCATCGGGGCTTCGTCTGAATTTTTACTGCTGGGGTACCTGGACTCGAACCAAGAACAACTGAACCAGAATCAGCCGTGTTGCCAATTACACCATACCCCAAGGGCTTCGGACCGTGGTCCGGGCACGAGATACAACAATAGCCTATGGTTCGCCGCTTCCACAAAACGCGGGCAGGCCGGGCGAGCCGCCGCCCGGCCCTCGCGTTCACGCTGCGGCGGTGGCCGTCTCCTCCTCCTCCGCGGTCGCCGCGATGGTGTCGTCCGCGGCCCGACGACGGCGCACCGTGAGCAGGTGGCTGACGCCGATCAGCGCCAGTCCCGCGGTCGCCCACAGCGCCAGGCGCAGGCCGTCGAAACCGAACTGCTGGCCGGGGAGGTAGGTCAGCGCCCGCGCGGAGTCCAACCAGGCGGCGCCCGTCCAGAACGTGCTGAGGCCCGCGAAGAAGGGCGGCTGCATGTTCTGCGGGAAGATGCCGCCGGAGGTCGTCACATTGAGCATGACGAAGAGCAGGGTGAGGACCGGGGTGGTCCAGCGGCCGAGCATGGGGTGAAGGCCGACGCCGATGGTGATGATTCCGAAGGTGTAGAGGGCGCCGAGGAGGCCGATGCTCCACTCGTTGCCGGCGAGCACGTGGAAGAGCGGGCCGGCGACCACGGTGGTGATCGCGGAGACGACGACGGCGGTCGCGGCGGACACCGCGATGCGCCAGCCGATGCCGAGACGGCCGGCGACCGCGGCGATGGCGATCGCGCTCGAGTAGCCGCCGACGCTCATCGCCACCATCATGAAGAACAGCCCCTGACCGGTCATGTCGTTCGCGGGCACCGGGCGCACGTCGTCGATCGTGACGGGCAGGTGCTGCTGGTACGCGATCGGGAGAAGGAGCTGCTGCGCGGCGGAGGCCTCCGCCGGGGACGCCGCGGTGGAGACGATGATCGTCGCGTGCGTCGCGTCGGTCGCGTACGCCGCGGAGAGCGTCCCGTCGGCGACCTCCGCCCTGGCCTTGGCGGCCGTCGCGACCGTGCTCACGTCGAGCGCGCTGGGGGCCTTGTCGTTGAGGGTCTGCGCGAACACGTCGGCCGCCGGGCCCTGGCCGACGATCCCGACGGGGATGTTGTCCGGCTGGGCCGCGTGGAACGCGCCGAGGTAGGCCAGCGCCATCCCTGCCGCGAGGAACAGCGGGATGACGATGTGCGACCCGAGCGTCTTCCAGAAGGCGGCGGGCGGCCAGAATCGCGGCGGCCGGGCGACGGCGGGGATGGGGGTGATGCGGTGAGCGGACATGCGGCGGGTGGACCCTCCTTGGATTGAGTTGCAGAAAGCAACGTACGTTACTTCGTTGTATTGCGCAACTCCAATTCCGGTAGGGTGGAGAGATGACGCCTCCGACAGCGCCTGATCGCCGCGACAGCAGCAGCCGCGACCCCATCACCCGCGTGCAGCGCGAGCTCCTCACCCTCGGCCGCCGCGGGACGGCGCGCGTACGGCGGGAGGACGAAGTGCTGTCGGTGGTGGACCGCTCGCTGCTCACCTACATCCAGGAGAACCCCGGCTGCCGGGCCGTCGACATCGCGACGCACTTCCAGCTCAACCGCTCCACCGTGTCACGCCAGCTCGCCGCCCTCCTGGAGCACGGCTACGTCGTGGCCGACGACGAAGTGGCGGGAGGTTCGCGCGGCACCGCCCTGCGGCTCACCCCCGCGGGCAGCGCCGCCTTCGACCAGTCCACCCGCACCGTGCTGGACTCGGTGGCGCGGCGGCTGGCGAGCTGGTCGTCGGCCGACGTGGAGGCCTTCGCGCGCATGCTCGAGCGCTACAACGCCGCGCCCGACGAGTAACGCGCCGAAACCTTCCATCGAGGGGCACGTCAACGCCCCTAAAACCGCGTTTTAGGGGCGTTTACGTGCCCCTCGGCGAGAGCGGTACCGGGCTAGAGGATGGCGTCGTCGTTGAGCGCGATGCCGATCAGGTCGCGGTTGACCGCGGCGGCGACGACGGCTCCCGACCCTGCGGCCACGATGAGCTGCTGCGGCCCCGGCGCGGTGGTCTCCCCCGCCGCGTACACGCCGGGCAGCGACGTGCGGCCGTGCGCGTCCGTCACCAGGTAGCCGTCGGTGTCCCGGTCGAGGTCGAGCGCGTCCGCGAACGACAGGGCGGGAGTCCACACCGGGCGCACGAACCCGCCTGCCCGCGGCACCACGGTCCCGTCCACGAGCCGGACGCCGGTCATGGCGCCCTTCTCCCCCACGACGTCCTCGATCGGCCGGCGCTCGACTCCGACGCCGAGCCGCGCGAGGGCGCGCTCCTCGTCGCCGCCGATCGGCGCGACGCCGTTGGTGAAGACGATCAGGTCGTCCGTCCACTGCGTGAGCAGCAGCGCGCGCTCCGCCAGGTCCGCCGTCTCGCCGATCAGCGCGAGCGGCTCGCCGGCCTTCTCGAAGCCGTCGCACTCCAGGCAGCTGTGCAGCTGGGTGCCGTAGAAGGCGCGCAGGCTCGGGAGGACGGGCATCGTCTCTGCCACGCCGGTCGCGATGAGGACCGTCGCCGCCACGGCGTCCACGTCGGCGCCGCCGCGCACGCCCGTGCCGCGCACGCGGAAGCCGTCCGCGTCCACGGTCACCGCGTCCACCTGGGCGAACACGACGTCGGCCTCGTCGTAGCCGGAGACCTCCTCGCGGCCGAGCCGGCGCAGCTCGGCGGGCGGCACGCCGTCACGGCTGAGGAAGCCGTGCGCCTGCAGCGTCGCCGCGTGGCGCGGCCGGTTGCCGTCGACGACGAGCACCCGCCTGCGCGCCCGCGCCAGGTTGAGCGCGGCGCTGAGGCCGGCCGGGCCGCCCCCGACCACGATGACTTCGACGCTGACGCCCACGGCGGGACCTAGCTCAGGCTCGCCGACAGCGCGTCCAGCCGGGCGAGCGACTCGGCCTTGCCGAGGATCTCCATCGACTCGAACAGCGGAGGCGACACCCGGCGCCCGGAGACGGCGACGCGCAGCGGCCCGAAGGCGACGCGCGGCTTGAGCCCGAGCGCCTCCACCAGGGCCTCGCGCAGCGCGGTCTCGATCGCGTCGTGCGTCCAGCCGTCCTCCGGCACGACCTCGAGCGCGCCGAGCGACGCGGCCAGCACCTCGCCGGCGTTGTCGGGCAGCGACGCGCGGGCGTCGTCCTCGACAGTCAGCGACGCGGCGTCCGTGAACAGGAAGCCGAGCATCCCCGGCGTCTCGCCGAGGAGCTGTACGCGCTCCTGCACGAGCGGGGCGGCCTCGGCCAGCACCGCGCGCTGGGCGTCGGTCAGCGGCTCGGTGAGCACGCCCGCCGCGACCAGGTACGGGATGGTCCGCTCGGCGAAGTCCCCGACCTCCAGCAGCCGGATGTGGTCGCCGTTGATCGACTCGGCCTTCTTCTGGTCGAAGCGGGCCGGGTTCGGGTTCACGTCGGCGACGTCGAACGCGGCGACCAGCTCGTCGATGGAGAACACGTCGCGGTCGTGGGTCAGCGACCAGCCGAGGAGCGCCAGGTAGTTGACCAGGCCCTCCGGGATGAACCCGCGGTCGCGGTGGAGGAACAGGTTCGACTCCGGGTCGCGCTTGGAGAGCTTCTTGTTGCCCGCGCCCATCACGTACGGGAGGTGGCCGAAGCGCGGCACGAAGGTCGTCACACCGGCGTCGATGAGTGCGTGGTATAGCGCGATCTGGCGCGGCGTGGACGAGAGCAGGTCCTCGCCGCGGAGCACGTGCGTCACGCCCATGAGCGCGTCGTCCACCGGGTTCACGAAGGTGTAGAGCGGGTGGCCGTTCGGCCGCACGACGACGAAGTCGCTGAACGAGCCGGCCGGGAAGGTGATCTCGCCGCGCACCAGGTCGTCGAAGCTGAGGTCGTCGTCCGGCACGCGCAGCCGCAGCGCGGGCTCGCGGCCCTCGGCGCGGTAGGCGGCCTTCTGGTCCTCGGTGAGGTCGCGCTCGAAGTTGTCGTAGCCGAGCTTCGGGTCGCGGCCGAGCGAGACGTTGCGCGCCTCGATCTCCTCGCCGGTGGCGAAGCTCTCGTAGATGTGGCCGGAGGCCTTCAGCCGCTCGATCAGCTCGCGGTAGATGTCGTACCGCTGCGACTGCCGGTACGGCTCGTTCGGGCCGCCGACGTCGATGCCCTCGTCCCAGTCGAGGCGCAGCCAGCGCAGCGCGTCGACGATCATCGCGTACGACTCCTCGCTGTCGCGCGCGGCGTCGGTGTCCTCGATGCGGAAGATCATCTTGCCGCCGGTGTGCCGCGCGTACGCCCAGTTGAACAGGGCGGTGCGGATCAGGCCCACGTGCGGGGTGCCGGTGGGCGACGGGCAGAACCGGACGCGGACGTCCGCTCCGGTCGCGGTGGAGAAGGGGTGCGGATCGTTGTCAGACATCGCTTGAAATCCTACTTGGGAGTGCGCACCGGATTCACCAGCGAGCCGACGCCTTCGACCTCCACCTCGACGGTGTCGCCTGCGACGATCGGCCCGACCCCGGCCGGTGTCCCGGTGAGGATCACGTCGCCCGGCAGCAGGGTGAAGACGCTCGACGCGTAGGCGATGATCGACGGGATGTCGTGCACCATCTCCGAGATGCGCGCCTCCTGCTTGAGCTCGCCGTTGACCCGCGTGCGCAGGAAGGCCTCCGGGTTCAGCTCGGTCTCGATCACCGGCCCGAGCGGGCAGAAGGTGTCGAAGCCCTTCGCGCGCGTCCACTGCCCGTCGGACTTCTGGAGGTCGCGGGCTGTCACGTCGTTCGCGACCGTGTAGCCGAAGATGTGCTCGGCGGCCTTCTCCTCCGAGACGTGCCGGGCGATCTTGCCGATCACGACGGCCAGCTCGCCCTCGTACTCGACCTGCTGCGACTGCGCCGGCAGCAGGATGGCGTCGCCCAGGCCGATCACCGAGGTGTTGGGCTTGAGGAAGAGCAGCGGCTCGCCCGGAGCCTCGCTGCCCATCTCGGCGGCGTGCTCGCGGTAGTTCTTGCCGACCGCGACGACCTTCGACCGCGGGATGACCGGCGCCAGCAGCGACCCGACCTGGCCGAGCGGCACGCGCTCCCCCGTCGTGTCGAAGCCGGCGAACATCGGGTCGCCGGCGAGGACGACCAGGGCGTCGTCGTCGACGATGCCGTAGTCGATGACCGGGGACTGCTCGGAGGGACGCGTGTGGCTGAACCGTGCGATCTTCACGCGTTCGAGCCTAGCGCCGCGACGATCCGGGCGATGGCCGGGGTGGGGATCCCGCTCCGGGCTCCGCTGCGCAACAGGGCCCCGCCGAGCGCGTCGAGCTCGTTCGGGTGGCCGTCGGCGAGGTCCTCCTGCAGGGAGGTGCGCAACCCGCCCGGGACGCTGTGCAGCACGCGGACCAGGTCGAGCGCCGAGGTCGGCACGCCCTCCGCCGTCGAGCAGGCGGCGATCTCCGACACGACCGCCTCAGTCAGCTCCGGGTCCTCGCTGAGCGCGGGACCGGCCGACTGCCGCCAGTAGGAGGTCAGCAGCGCCAGCGCCGAGAGCAGCCGGAACTTCGCCCACAGCACCTCGGCTTCCGTGCCGCCGACCGTCACCCGCGGCCCGGCGTCCGCCAGCGCGCGGACGGACGCGAAGCCGCCCGCGGCCTCCGGCGCCTCGATGTTCACGAACGGGCTGCGGTGGTCGATCACCGTCGTGGAGGCGCGCAGGGCGGACACCGCGACGGACGCGCCGGCCACCGGAACGCCGGGCAGCGCCTCCCGCAGCGGCCCCATGTGCTCGACGCCGTTGAGGAACGACACCACCTCGCTCGGCCGCGCCGCCGCGATGCCGGGGAGGACGTCCTCCAGCCCGTACGCCTTGGTCGTCACGATGACACTCGCGCCCTCGGGGACCTCGGCGGAGGCGGAGACGCGCTCGACGCCGTCGCCGAAGGTGGCGCTGCGCACCTCGATGCCATCGGCGTGGATGGCGGCGACGGTCGCCGGACGGCCCACCGCCACGACATCGTGACCGGCGCGGGACAACAGCCAGGCGAACAGCCCGCCGACGGCTCCGGGGCCGACGACGGCGAAGACGGGTTCGGATGCGCTCATGGCACGATCGTAGCCAGCGTCCGGGGCGCGGGCAGCCCCAGGGCGCGGCCTACGGCTGCCGGAGCGCCTCCCCCGGGAGGACACCGTAGACGGTCCGGTACCTGGCGGCGAAGCGGCCGAGGTTGGAGAACCCCCACCGTGCCGCGATCGCCGCGACGGTCGCGGTCTCCGGGCCGGAACGCCGGAGCTCCTGGTGCGCGTTCTCGAGGCGCACGCGGGCGAGGTACGCGAGGGTGGACGAGCCGGCGTGCTCCCGGAATCCGCGCTGCAGGGTGCGTGCGCTGGCGCCGACGGCCGCGGCCACGTCGGTGACGGTGATGGGCAGCCCGGCGTTCTCGTCGATGAAGTCCATCGCGCGCCGGATGACGGCGGGCATCGCCGGGGCCGCGTCCTGCTCGAGCGCAGCCCGGTAGCGGTGCTCGGTCGCCAGGAGCAGGCCGGTCGTGAGGAGGCCGGCGACATGCGCCGACACCAGCGGATTGCCGGCCAGCCCGTCCGGGCTCCCGCCCGAGCGGTAGAGGGTCTGCACGAGCTGCCACCATTCGGCGGCCCTGCCTGTCCTGAGGTCCAGCAACGGAGCGAAGTCGATCGGAGCGGTCACCTCGTCGTTGATGATGCGCCCGAGCTCGCGCTCCAGAGTCCGTCGGTCGATGCGGACCATCGTCAGCCGATCGTCCGGCTGCTCGAACCCGGAGATGGCCGACTCCAGGTCCGGGCCGCGGACCGCGGCGAACTCCGGGGTGGCGGTGACCTCGCGCCTGCCCGTCCTGACGTTCAGGAGGCCGGCACTCGGGGCGCTGATCCCGTACGCATCGCTGTGCGACTGCATCTCGACGTCGACGCGGCCGCCGTACGACATCCGCGCCAGGCGGACGCTCCCGAGTGCGAAGCCGGATACCTCCCACGCGAACGGGGCGCCGGCCCGGACCGGCGTCACCCGGTGGTCGTAGGACAGGACCCGGGAGGCGAGCTCGACCGCCTCGTCCACATCGGCCGAGCGGTAGGTCTGATAGCCCGACGCGCTCACGTCCCCTCCCTCCGGCGCATCCGAAGAGGGCTGCCGGATGCACCCACGGCTCGATCGTAGCCAGCGTTCAGAGCTCCGACAGCCCCCAGGGCGCGCCGTCGAGCGCGAGCAGCGCGTCCGCCGTCGCGGCGATCGCCGGGACCGCGTCCGAGCCGGTCGCGGCGACCAGGTTGATGGTGCGGTGGTCGCGATTCGCCGTCGGCCGCAGCACCACGCCCTCCACCGCTCCGGCGGAGCCGACCGCGAGCGCGGGCAGCAGCGCGACGCCGACGCCCTCGGCGACCATCCGCAGGACGGCGATGAAGTTGTCGGTCTCGTAGGCGATCCGCGGCGCGTAGCCGCAGGCGTCGGTCAGCTCCAGCAGGTGGCCGCGGCAGCGCGGGCACCCGCCGATCCAAGAGGCGGAGGCCAGCTCGGCGAGGTCGACGCTCCTCCCGGCGGCGAGGGGATGGTCGGAGCGCAACGCCACCAGCATCTCGTCCTTCCAGAGCGGCACGACCGCGAGGCCGCGGGCGCTCTCGCGGTGCGGGTCGACCCGGTCGCCCGGGTAACCGAAGGTGATCGCCAGGTCGGCGGTCTGGTTGCGGACGGCCGCGACCGCCTCGGGAGGCTCGGCCTCCAGGTAGGTGATCCGGACTCCCGGATGCTCGGCCTCCATCGTGTTGAGCAGCCGAGGGACGAGCGAGGACGACGCCGACGGGAAGCCCGCCAGCCGGACCCGGCCGGTGCGGAGCCCGCGGAGGTCGGCGAGCTCGCCCGCCGCCGCGTCGAGCGCCGTCGTCACCGCTCGCGCGTGCCGGGCGAGCACGCGGCCCGCCTCGGTGAGCCGGACGCCGCGGCCGGCGCGCGCGACCAGCGGCATCCCGATCCGGCCCTCCAGCCGGCGCAGGTGCTGGCTGATCGCGGGCTGGCTGTAGCCGAGAGATTCGGCGGCGCGGGTGATCGAGCCGTGGTCGGCGATCGCGCGCACCACGCGGAGGCTGTGGGAGTCGAGGTCGTCGAGGAGCATGCGCGAATCATAACGCGACGTGATGGAAATGATTCGATAGCTGCTCTGGTGTGATGTGTGAGGGTCCCTCAGGCTGGAAGCATGCCCGAGACCCTCACCGCGCCCGCCGTCTCTTTCGCGGACGCCTTCACCGCCGGCGCCGGCTACCTCGCCGCCTGCACGCAGGGGCTGCCGACCCGCGCGACGATCGAGGCGGGCCACGCGGACCTGGAGCGCTGGGCTCGCGGAGAGGCCGCTCCGGGAGACTACGACGAGGCGATCGCGCGCTCCCGGCACGCCTTCGCCCGGATCGCCGGAGTGGGTGTGGACGACATCGCGATCGGTTCGCAGGTCTCGGTGCTCGCGTCGCTGATCGCGGCCTCCGCACCGGACGGCGCCGTCGTCGTGTGCGCCGAAGGGGACTTCGCGTCGATGGTCGCGCCGTTCCACGCGCAGGCGCACCGCGGCGTGCGGGTCCGGGAGGTCGCGCTGGCCGACCTCCCCGCGGCGGTCGGAGACGACACCTGGCTCGTCGCGTTCTCCCTGGTGCAGTCGGCGACGGGCGAGCACGCGGACGCCGACGCCATCCTCGCCGCCTGTGCGCGGACGGGGACGCTCAGCTTCGCCGACCTCACCCAGGCGCTCGGCTGGCTGCCGGTGGACGCCTCCCGGTTCGACCTCACGGTCACGCACGCCTACAAGTGGTTGTGCGCGCCCCGCGGCAGCGCGTTCCTCACGGTGCGGCCCGGTGTGCGCGACCGGCTCCGGCCCGTGCACGCCGGCTGGTACGCGGGCGAGGACCCGTGGAGCTCGTGCTACGGACCGCTCGTCGCCCCCGCGGCCTCCGCGCGGCGCTTCGACGTCTCCCCCGCGTGGCCGGTCTGGCCCGGGACCGCCGCCGCCCTGGAGTTCTTCGCGTCACTGGACGCGCAGGCCGTGCACGCCCACGCCACGGGGCTCGGTGACCGCCTCGCAGACGCGCTGGGGCTGGTGGACGCCTCCGGCGCCCCCGTGCGCGGCCGCGCCATCCTGACCTGGCCGGATCCCGACGACGCCGACCTGGCGGCGCTGACCGCCGCGGGCCTGCGCGCCTCCGGCCGCGCCGGCCGCGCCCGCGTCGCCTTCCACCTCTGGAACACCCCCGACGACGTGACCCGCGTCCTCGAAGCCCTCACCCCCTAAACGCGCGACCGCCGAGGGGCACGTTGTTGTCACTTTTCGAAGTGAAAAGCGACAACAACGTGCCCCTCGGCAGGTGGGGTTACGCGTCCAGGCGGAGCATCCAGTTGTGGCGGTCGTGCTCGCGGCCGTACTGGATGTCGGTGAGTTCCTTGCGCAGCGACATGGTCAGCTCGCCGGGAGGCGCGGTGATGTCGCCCACGGTGAACGTGTCGGACTTCAGCTCACCGATCGGGGTGATGACCGCGGCGGTGCCACAGGCGAAGACCTCGACGATGTCGCCGGACTCCACGCCGTCGCGCCACTCGTCGATCGTCACGCGGCGGCGCTCCACCGTGTGGCCGCGGTCGCGCGCGAGCTGCAGCACCGAGTCGAGGGTGATGCCCTCGAGGATGCTGTCCGACTCGGGCGTGACGAGCGTGCCGTCCTTGTAGACGAGCACGACGTTCATGCCGCCGAGCTCCTCGATGTACTTCCCCTCCACGGAGTCGAGGAACAGCACCTGCGCGCAGCCGTGCTCGTACGCCTCGGCCTGCGGCAGGAGGCTGGAGGCGTAGTTGCCGCCGGTCTTCGCCGCTCCCGTGCCGCCCTTGCCCGCGCGCGACCAGTGGTCGGACAGCCAGATGGACACCGGGGCGACGCCGCTCGGGAAGTACGCGCCGGCCGGGCTCGCGATCAGGTAGAACGCCACCTTGTTGGCCGGGCGCACGCCGAGGAAGGCCTCCTTGGCGAACATGAACGGGCGCAGGTAGAGGCTGGTCTCCTCGCGGTCCGGCACCCAGTCGCCGTCCACCGCGGCGAGCTGCTTGAGCGCGTCGAGGAAGTGCTCGACCGGCAGCTCGGGCAGTGCCAGGCGGTAGGCGGAGCGCTGCATGCGCGCCGCGTTGGCCTCCGGGCGGAAGCACCAGATCGAGCCGTCCTCGTGCCGGTACGCCTTGAGGCCCTCGAAGATCTCCTGCGCGTAGTGCAGCACGGCCGCAGACGGGTCGAGCTGGATGGGGCCGTACGGGGAGACCCGCGGGCGGTGCCAGCCGCCCTTGGCCGACCAGCACACGTCGACCATGTGGTCGGTGAAGTAGTTGCCGAAGCCGGGGTTCGCGAGGATCTCCTCGCGCTCGGCTTCGCTGCGCGGCGACTCATTGCGCGTGACGTTCCAGAGGAGGCCGGCCGTCTCGCTGGGTCCGGAGGTGAGGTTGATGCTGGTGGAGGTCATTGAGTGTCCTTTGCTGCGATGCGTCAATTCTGCGCCACGCGGGCCGCGATCGCGTCGCCCACTTCGGAGGTCGTGCGCGCGGCGCCGCTGCGGGCGGCGAGGTCGGACGTCACCGCCTGCTCGACCCGCTCGGCGAGCTCCCCGGCGCCGAGGTGGCGGAGGAGGAGCGCGACGGAGAGGATCGCGGCGGTGGGGTCGGCCTTCTGCTGGCCGGCGATGTCGGGGGCCGATCCGTGAACCGGTTCGAACATGCTCGGGAATTCGCCCGCGGGGTTGATGTTGCCCGAGGCGGCCAGTCCGATGCCGCCGCTGATCGCGGCCGCGAGGTCGGTGAGGATGTCGCCGAAGAGGTTGTCCGTGACGATCACATCGAATCTAGCAGGATCGGTGACCAGGAAGATCGTCGCCGCGTCCACGTGGAGGTAGTCGACCGCGACGTCGGGATGCTCGGCGGCGACGGCGTCCACGATCCGCTTCCACAGCCCGCCCGCGAAGGTCAGCACGTTGGTCTTGTGAACGAGGGTCAGCTTCTTGCGGCGGGCCTCGGCCTGCTCGAACGCGTAGCGCACGACGCGCTCCACGCCGTAGGCGGTGTTGACCGAGACCTCGTTGGCGATCTCGTGCGGCGTGCCCTGCCGGATCGCGCCGCCGTTGCCGACGTACGGGCCTTCCGTGCCCTCGCGCACGACGACGAAGTCGACGTCGCCCGGGTTCGCGAGCGGGCTCGCGATGCCGGGGAACAGGGTGGTCGGCCGCAGGTTGACGTAGTGGTCGAGCGAGAAGCGCAGCTTCAGGAGCAGTCCGCGCTCGATGTTCGCGCCCGCCAGCCGCGGGTCGCCCGGCTTGCCGCCGACCGCGCCGAGCAGGATGGCGTCGTGGCCGGAGATCGTGGCCAGGTCGTCGTCGGTGAGCACGTCGCCGGTCGCCAGGTAGCGGTCGGCCCCCAGCGAGAAGTGCGTCTTCTCGAAGGCGAGATCGCTGCCCGCTGTCACCGCGTCGAGTACTTTGACCGCCTCCGCGATCACCTCCGGACCGATTCCGTCCCCGGGGATGACGGCGAGTTGGACGGTTGTGCTCATGACGCTCCTGCACTGATCGGTGGGCGGACGGTTCCCTCTACACTATCGCCGCGCGGCTCAGGAGCGGACGCGGCGCAGGGTGAGGAGGGCGAGCGCGGCGGCGGTGAGCATCAGCCCCGCGCCGATGGAGGCGGTGAGCGCGATGCCGCTGTCGAACGCGTGCCGCGCGGACTCCAGCAGCTCGGCGGCGGCCCCGTTCGGGAGGCCGCCGGCGACCGTCACCGCTCCGCCCAGCGTGTCGGCGGCAGCGGTCGCGTCGGCCGGGCTGAGTCCAGCGGGCAGCACGATCGCAGCCCGGTACGACGAGACGATGATGCTCCCGAGCAACGCCGTGCCGAGCACCGCGCCCAGCTCGTACGCCGTCTCGGACACCGCGGACGCCGCTCCCGCCTTGTCCGCGGGCGCCGTCGAGACGATCAGCTCGTTCGACACCGTCTCCGCCGCGCCGATCCCCAGCCCCAGCAGCACGAACGCGGCAAGGAGGACGCCCCACGACGCGTCTCCCCCGCTCACGGCGACGACGATGTACCCCGCCGCCGAGACGCACAGCCCGCCCGCGATGACGAGCCCGGGCCGCAGCCGCCGCGCGACGGGCACCACGAGGAGGCCGGACACGATCATGGTCGCGAGCCCCGGCAGCAGCACCATCCCGGCCCGCATCGGCGGCATCCCGAGCACGAGCTGGAGGTGCTGCGACACGAAGAACAGGAAGCCGACCAGAGCGATCACGCTGAGCAGGTTGATCAGCACGGCGCCGCTGAACGCCGCCCGCCGGAACAGCCGCATGTCGAGCATCGGCACCGGCCTCCGGAGCTGGCGCCGGACGAACAGCACCGCGGCGGTCACTCCGACGAGCACCGCCAGCACCGGCACGAGCGCGAGCCCGTGCACCGCGAACTCCTTGATCCCGTACACGATCGGCGCCATCGTCACGAGCGACAGCAGGATGGACACCACGTCCACCGGCCCCGGCGCTGGATCACGCGACTCGCGCACGAGCAGCGGCGTGAGCACCAGCAGCGGGATCAGCACGGGCACCGCGAGCAGGAAGACCGAGCCCCACCAGAAGTTCTCGATCAGCAGGCCGCCGACGATCGGCCCGAGCGCTGCGCCTGCGGCGAATCCCGCCGCCCAGATCGCGATGGCGACGCGGCGCTGCTCGCGGTCCTGGAAGACGCTGCGCAGCAGGGACAGCGTGGAGGGCATGAGCATCGCGCCGAACACGCCGAGCAGCGCGCGCGCGCCGATCAGCAGCTCGGCGGTCGGGGCGAACGCCGCCGCGGCAGACACGGCGGCGAAGCCGGTCGCGCCGATCAGCAGCACCTTCCGGCGGCCGATGCGGTCGCCGAGGCTGCCCATCGCGACGAGCAGGCCGGCGAGCACGAGCGGGTAGACGTCCACGATCCAGAGCATCTGCGTCGAGGACGGCCGCAGCGCCTCGGTGATGGCCGGGAGGGCGAAGCCGAGCACGGTGTTGTCGACCGACACGAGGAGGACGGGGAGCATGAGGACGACCAAGGCCACCCAGGCGCGCGTGCCGGCGCGGCCGGGCGTGGGCGCAGGGGGCTGCGCCGTCGGCTCGGCGGCGGCCGGGGTGCGGTCGGAGCGGGTTGTCGAAGTCATGCTTTACTGTACCGTCCGGACGGTACAGTAGTCAACGACGCGGGAGCGCTGGCCGTCGCGGCTAGCATGGCCCCATGTCCTCCCCCGCCTCACCGGCGTCCACCTCACCCGCTCCCCCCTCGCGGTCCGCTCGGGACCGCATCCTCGACGCCTTCGAGGACTTGCTGGCCGAGCAGAGCGAGCGCGCGGCGACGCTGGAGGCCGTGGCCGCGCGGGCCGGCGTCTCCAAGGGCGGCCTGCTCTACCACTTCGCGTCGAAGGACGCCCTGGTCGACGGCGTCCTGGAGCGCTTCGCGGCCGACCTCGCCGAGGACATCGAGCGCATGCGCGCCGCGCCGGACGGGCCGGTCGCCTACTTCCTGCGGACCTCCATCCCCTCCGACAACCGCCTGGAACGGGTCATCGTGGCCATCGCCCGGCTCGCCCAGGCCTCCGACGCCCGCGCCAGCGACGCCCTCGCCGACGCGCAGCGGCAGTGGCTCAGCGAGCTGGAGGCCGTCGTCGGCGACCGCATGGTGGCGCGGACCATCATGCTGATCGGCGACGGGATGTACTACAACACCGCGTTGCTGCCGGCGGCCAACACCGTGCTGCGCGACGAGACCGACGTCCAGGAGCTGATCGGGCTGGTCGAGCGGCTGAGCGCGCGGGACTGAGCCCGCTCAGGCGCCGCCCGCGGCGAGCAGCCGCAGCAGCGACCGTCGGGTCCGGTCGTCGTCCGTCGTCCCGATCGCCCGCCGCAGCTCGACCTCGGACCCGGCGCGATCGCCCGTGAGCCGCAGCAGCTCGGCGCGCGCCGCGTGCGCCCGGGAGGCCAGCGGCCCGACGAACAGGTCGGACTCGGCGTCGAGGGAGGCGAGCGCGACCTCCGGCCCGGCGTCCGGGCTGTGGCCGAGCGCGACCAGCCGGCCGAGCCGCGCCGACGCGCTCGGCCAGACCGGCACCAGCCCGTCGTAGAGTCGGACGATCGCGGGCCAGTCGGTGGCCTCCCAGGCCGGCGCGATGGCGTGCAGCCCGGCGATGCCCGCCTGGAGGGCGTACCGGCCGTCGCCGTCGCCCATCCCCTCGAGCGCGACGGTCGCCAGGCGCTCCCCCTCCACCATCATCGGCACGTCCCAGCGCGTCCGGTCGGCCTCCCGCAGAGTTGCGAACTCGTCGTCCGCGGTCAGCCGGGTGGCGTGGCGCGCCTCGGTGAGCAGCAGCAGGCCGAGCAGTCCGGCGCTTTCGGCCTCCCCCGCGACCCGGTGAGCGTCGCGGGCGAGGACGATCGCGTCGGCGCGCAGCCTGTCGTCCGCGGTCGCGTGCCCGACCGTGTAGAGCAGGTAGATCGTGGTCAGCGCGTCCGGCATCCGCCCCGCGACCGCCGCCGCGTCGTCGAGGGCGAACCGGAGGCCGGAGTCGTGGACGCGCTTCTTGGCGCGGGTGAGCCGGGCGGCCATCGTGGTCTCGGAGACCAGGAAGGCGTCCGCGATCCGTGCGGTCGGCACGCCGCAGACGTGCCGCAGCGCCAGCGCGACGCGCGTCTCCGGCGCGAGGTCGGGATGCGCGACGAGCAGGATGAGGTCCAGTCGCTCATCCCCGATGAACACCGCCTCGTCCCCCCTCTCCTCGGCGTCGGCGGCAGCAGCGCTCTCGGCGCGTTCGGCCTCCGCGGCCAGCATCGGCGCGACGCGCCGGGCGGACCGCTCGCGCCGCAGGGCGTCCAGCGCGACCCGGCGCGCGACCGTCGTGATCCAGGCCGCGGGGTTCCGCGGCTCGCGGCCGCGCGCCGCCTCGGCGACGGCGCGCGCGAACGCCTCCTGCACCGCGTCCTCGGCGAGCAGGAGGTCGCCCGTCGTGCGCGCGACCGCGCCGAGGATGCGGGCGGCGTCCTCGCGGTAGGCGCGCTCGATCCGGGAGGCCGCTGTCACGGCCCCGCCCTCCCGCGGCACGCCATCCGCCCGTCCGCCGTTCGCGCGGCCGGCTCGGCTCAGCGCACCGTGTCGAGCACCAGCACCGGGTACAGCTCGACCCAGCCGCCGGTCGGCACCATCGCGGCCAGCTCCCTGGCCTGCTCCGGCGTCGACGCGGTATAGCTGTAGAAGCCGGTGACGACCTCCCTGGTCTCGCTGAACGGCCCGTCGGTGATCAGCGGAGCGCCGCCCTCGCGCGGCGTGATCTTCGTCGCCTTGGTGACGGGCTGCAGGGCGCCGGTGGCGACGATCCGCTCACCGGCCGCGACCACGGCGTCCTGGAACGCCTTGTGGCCGGCCATCCCCGCCTGCCACTCCTCCGCCGTCATCGCCTCGGGGTCCCAGTTCGGCTCGCGGATGAGCAGAACGTACTCGTCGGACATGTGGTCTCCTCACTTCGCCGGAACGCCGCCCCGCTCGGGGCGACATCCCTACGACGCAAGTCAACCGTCGAAATCGACAGCGCGCGACAGAAACTTCTCGAGGGGCACGTCGTTGTAACTTTTTGCGGGGGGAAATTACAAACACCATGCCCGCGGCGGGCGCAGGTGGAGGGGTTGTCGAGGGGTGGGGGGA
>NZ_JBHTXK010000018.1:0-89491 GCF_042791795.1 Leifsonia sp. NPDC056665 | reverse complement strand
AGCCTGGCTCGACTACTACAACCTAGACAGACCCCACCTCGGCATCGGAGGCCAAACACCCATCGACCGAATCAACAACGGTCGAGGTCAGTACAGCTAGCGCAGCGCCGTCGTCGCCCGGTCGCGGGTGGTGAGGTCGCGGTGCGTCGCCGCCGCGCGCCAGCCGTCGGCGGTCAGCAGCTCGCGGATCTGCGCGCCCTGCAGCTCGCCGTGCTCCAGCACCAGCGTCCCGCCCGGGCGGAGCAGCCTCCGCGCGACACCGGAGATGACGCGCACGACGTCCAGCCCGTCCGCGCCGCCGTAGAGCGCCGCAGCCGGGTCGAAGAGGCGCACCTCCGGGTCGCGCGGGATCGCGTCGTCCGGAACGTACGGCGGGTTGGAGATGACGACGTCGACCGTGCCGTCGAGCTGAGGGAGGGCGTCGGCGAGGTCGCCGAGCACGGCCTGGAGGTTGCTCGCGCCAACCGACTCCACGTTGCGGCGCGTCCAGGCGAACGCCTCCGGGGACTTCTCCACCGCGTAGACGCGGGCGTGCGGGACCTCCGTCGCCATCGCGAGGGCGATCGCGCCGCTGCCCGTCCCGAGGTCGACGCCGACCGGCTCCGCGGACGGCACCGCCCGCAGCGCGTCGATCGCGAACTGGACCACCTGCTCGGTCTCCGGCCGCGGCACGAACACGCCGGGGCCGACCGCGAGCTCCAGGGATCGGAACGGCGCGAAGCCGGTGATGTGCTGCAGCGGCTCCCGCGTGGCCCGGCGGGCGGCGAGCTCGCGGACCCGGCGGGCGTCGTCCGCGTCGATCGTGGTGTCCATGACCACCAGCGCCTGCACCCGGCCGCGGCCGACGCCGAGCACGAACGCGACGAGGAGGTCGGCGTCCACCTCCGGGTCGGGCACCCCCGCCTGCGCGAGGGCGGCGACCGTCTCGTCGCGGAGGGAGCGGACGGTGGAGGGCGCGGCGTCAGACATGGCCCGACGAGCTTACCGTCACAGGCCGCCACCGAGGCCCCGGGCGGAATAGAGTGGAGGCCATGCCAGCACAGGTCTACGAGAACATCACCGAAACCGTCGGACGCACTCCCCTCGTCAAGCTGAACAGGATCGCCGCCGACGCCGGCGCGACCGTGCTGGCGAAGCTGGAGTTCTTCAACCCCGCCGCCAGCGTCAAGGACCGGATCGGCGTCGCCATCATCGACGCCGCGGAGAAGTCCGGCGAGCTGCGCCCCGGCGGGACGATCGTGGAGGGCACCAGCGGCAACACCGGCATCGCGCTCGCGATGGTCGGCGCGGCCCGCGGCTACAGGGTCGTCCTGACCATGCCGGAGACCATGTCGAAGGAGCGCCGCGTGCTGCTGCGCGCGTTCGGCGCTGAAATCGTCCTCACCCCCGGCCCGGACGGCATGCGGGGAGCAGTGGAGGCCGCCCAGAAGATCGTCGCGGAGAATGACAACGCCATCTGGGCGCGCCAGTTCGCCAACGAGGCCAATCCCGCCATCCACCGCGCCACCACCGCCGAGGAGATCTGGGCGGACACGGACGGCGGCGTCGACATCTTCATCTCGGGTGTCGGCACCGGCGGCACCATCACCGGTGTCGGCCAGGTGCTGAAGGAGCGCAAGCCCGGCGTGGAGATCGTCGCCGTCGAGCCGATCGACTCCCCGATCCTCAGCGGCGGCAAGCCGGGCCCGCACAAGATCCAGGGCCTCGGCGCCAACTTCGTGCCCGAGATCCTGGACACGTCCGTGTACGACGAGGTCATCGACGTGTCGTTCGACGACTCCATCGCTGTGGCCAAGCGGCTCGCGTCCGAGGAGGGCATCCTGGCCGGCATCTCCTCCGGCGCGATCGTCTGGGCCGCGCTGCAGGTCGCCGCACGCCCGGAGAACGCTGGCAAGACCGTCGTGGCGATCGTCGCGGATACGGGTGAGCGGTACATCTCGACGGCCCTCTGGGCCGACCTGCTGGACTGACGGCGTGGCCCTGTTCCGGGCGCGCGAGGACATCCGCAATGCGCGCACCCACGACCCCGCCGCGCGCGGGGGCGCCGAGGTGGCACTGGTCTACTCCGGCCTCCACGCCGTCTGGTCGTACCGCGTCGCCCACCGGCTCTGGCGCGCCGGCCTCCGGATGCCCGCGCGGATGCTCTCCCAGTTCACCCGCTTCCTGACCGGCATCGAGATCCACCCCGGCGCCCGCATCGGCCGCCGCTTCTTCATCGACCACGGGATGGGCGTCGTCATCGGCGAGACCACCTGGATCGGCGACGACGTGATGCTGTACCACGGCGTGACCCTGGGCGGACGCGGCAGCGGCCACGGCAAACGGCACCCGACCATCCACGACCACGTCACGGTCGGCGCCGGCGCCAAGGTGCTCGGCGCGATCGACATCGGCGCGCGGACGGTCATCGGCGCGAACGCGGTCGTCGTGCACGACGCACCCCCCGACTCGGTGCTCACCGGCGTCCCCGCACGGGCGCGCCCGCGCTCCGGCCACGAGCAGATCGCCGGCGACGAGTGGCTCGACCCCGCCCTCTACATCTGACTCCGTGACCCCCGTACGGGTGGTCGCCGCGCCCACCGCACAGCGCTAATCTGAGGCATCCTCGGGAACCAGACCCGGGCGCACGCGAAGAGGCAACGATGGCAGAGACGCCGCCTGCCGGTTGGTATCCGGACCCGAACGACCGCACGCGGCTCAGGTGGTGGGACGGCACGGCATGGACCGCCGATGTCTCCGCGTATCCCGCCGGCGCCGCGTCGCAGGCCGCGGGTGCCACTCGGACGCCGGCCTCCGAGAAGTCGACTGTTCCGAGCCTCAAGCGACCCGGCGTCTCGACCTGGATCGTCGGCGGACTCGCGGCCATCCTCAGCGTCGCCTATGGGATCGGCAGCGGTTTCGGCATGTTCCTCGTCGTGCTGTCACTCTTCGTCCTCCCGACGGCCATCGTGGCACTCGCCACCCACCGCCGGACCTGGCTGCGAATACCGCGCTCGAGCACCGTGCCGAAAGTCCTCGTCGCCGCTTCGGCGTTCTCGCTCTTGCTGGGGTCTGTCGTCGCCGCTATCCCGCAGCCGTCGTCCGACTCCCACGCGACCGTGCACACTCCGGCGTCGGTTACGCTGGCGGACTACACCGGGGACGTCGCCACGAGCGCGTCGCAGAATCTTGCCGGTGCGGGCCTCAAGGTCCGCATGGTGACAGCGGACGGCAGCCCGGCGCCGGACGACTGGACGGGCTGGGTCGTCGTCGATGAAAGCCCGTCGGCCGGGGCCGTGCTCGCCCACAACGCGACGGTGACCATCACCGTCCGTCCCGACACGACGCCGACACCGACTCCGACACCCACACCGACGCCCACGCCCACGCCGACTCCGACAGTGGTGCCCGCTCCAACACCCGCTCCGTCCCCTGCTCCTGCTCCGGCACCTGCCCCTGCGCCAGCACCGGCCCCTGCGCCAGCACCGGCCCCTGCACCAGCCCCGCCGCCCCCTCTACCTGGGCCGCTGGTCATCCCCGGCGCCTTCTGCGCCGACTCGCAGCAGGGCGTGGTGGGACATTCCGCAGCGGGCCGCACCTACACCTGCGGCGGCAAGGGCCCCGACGCGAACGGCCACCTGCATTGGAACACCGACTGAGCGAGCAATCGTTTCCGGAGTTATGCACGCCTCGCATCGGCGTGTTGCGTGCACAACTCCGGAAGAGATGGAGGCGGGTCAGTCGGAGCCGAGGTCGGCCAGGCGGGCCTCTTCGTCGGCGAGGATGTTGGACTCGATGACGGGCTCCAGGGCGCCGTTCATGACCGAGTCGAGGTTGTACGCCTTGTAGCCGGTGCGGTGGTCGGCGATCCGGTTCTCCGGGAAGTTGTACGTGCGGATGCGCTCGGAGCGGTCCATCGTGCGGATCTGGCCCTTGCGGAACTCGGCCGCCTCGGCGTCCGCCTCCTCCTGCTGCTTGGCGAGGAGCCGCGCCCGGAGCACGCGCATCGCGGCCTCCCGGTTCTGCAGCTGGCTCTTCTCGTTCTGCATCGACACCACGATGCCGGTCGGCACGTGGGTGATGCGCACCGCCGAGTCGGTCGTGTTGACCGACTGGCCGCCGGGGCCGGAAGACCGGAAGACGTCGATCTTGAGGTCGTTCTGGTTGATGTCCACTTCTTCGGGCTCGTCGACCTCGGGGAAGACGAGCACGCCGGCGGCGGAGGTGTGGATGCGGCCCTGCGACTCGGTCGCCGGCACGCGCTGCACGCGGTGCACGCCGCCCTCGTACTTCAGGTGCGCCCACACACCCTCGGCCGGATCGCTCGACGACCCCTTGAAGGCGACCTGCACGTCCTTGATGCCGCCGAGGTCGCTGGAGGTCTGCTCGATGATCTCGGCCTTCCAGCGCTTCGAGTCCGCGTAGTGCAGGTACATGCGCAGGAGGTCGCCGGCGAAGAGCGCGGACTCGGCCCCGCCCTCCCCCATCTTGATCTCCATGATGACGTCGCGGCTGTCGTTGGGGTCCCGCGGGATCAGGAGGCGGCGCAGCTTCTCGCCGGACTCCTCCAGGCTTCGCTCCAGGCCCGGGATCTCCTCGGCGAACGCCTCGTCCTCCGCGGCCAGCTCACGCGCGGCCTCCAGGTCGTCGGAGAGCTGTTTCCACTGGTTGTACGAGGCGACGATGCGCGAGAGTTCCGCGTAGCGGCGGTTCACCTTCTTGGAGCGCACAGGGTCGCTGTGCAGCTCGGGGTCGGAGAGCTGCTGCTGGAGGTCGTCGTGCTCGGCGATGAGGCCGTTGACCGACTCGAACATGCGTGACTTCTTTCTGGAGGCGCCGGCTGGAAACGAGAAAGCGCCCGCCCACCGCGCACAGTGGCGCGGCGGACGGGCACTTCGTCAGCTAGCGGTGGTCGTTCTCGTGGCCGTGCGAGTGCGCGTTGCCGTGGCCGTTCGTCGGCGCGGGCATCGACTTCTGCACCTGCATGAGGAACTCGACGTTGCTCGAGGTCTCCTTGAGGCGGCCGAGCACGATCTCCAGGGCCTGCTGCTGGTCGACGCCGGCGAGGGCGCGACGCAGCTTCCAGGTGATCTTGACCTCGTCCTGGCCCATCAGCATCTCCTCGCGGCGGGTGCCGGAGGCGTTGACGTCGACGGCCGGGAAGATGCGCTTGTCGGCGAGCTGGCGGGACAGGCGGAGCTCCATGTTGCCTGTGCCCTTGAACTCCTCGAAGATCACCTCGTCCATCTTGGAGCCGGTCTCGACCAGCGCCGAGGCGAGGATGGTCAGCGAGCCGCCGTGCTCGATGTTGCGCGCAGCGCCGAAGAAGCGCTTCGGCGGGTAGAGCGCTGACGCGTCCACGCCGCCCGACAGGATGCGACCGGAGGCCGGTGCCGTCAGGTTGTACGCGCGGCCGAGGCGGGTGATCGAGTCGAGCAGCACGACCACGTCGTGGCCGAGCTCGACCAGGCGCTTGGCGCGCTCGATCGCGAGCTCCGCGACGGTGGTGTGGTCCTCGGCGGGACGGTCGAAGGTCGAGGCGATGACCTCGCCCTTCACCGTGCGCTGCATGTCGGTGACCTCTTCGGGACGCTCGTCCACCAGCACGACCATGAGGTGCACCTCGGGGTTGTTGGTGGTGATCGCGTTCGCGATCTGCTGCATCACGATGGTCTTGCCGGCCTTCGGGGGCGCGACGATGAGGCCGCGCTGGCCCTTGCCGATCGGGGCGACCAGGTCGATGATCCGCTGAGTGACCTTGCCGGGCTCGGTCTCCAGGCGCAGACGCTCCTGCGGGTACAGCGGCGTGAGCTTGCCGAACTCGACGCGAGTCGCGGCCTCCTCGACGGTCTGGCCGTTGATCGAGTCGACCTTCACCAGCGCGTTGTACTTCTGGCGGCTGTTGTTCTCGCTGTCGCGCGGCTGGCGGATGGCGCCGACCACGGCGTCGCCCTTGCGGAGGCTGTACTTCTTCACCTGGCCGAGCGAGACGTAGACGTCGCTGGCGCCGGGGAGGTAGCCCGTGGTGCGGACGAACGCGTAGTTGTCCAGCACGTCGAGGATGCCCGCGACGGGGATCAGCACGTCGTCGTCGGCGATCTCCGGCTCGAACTCGTCGCCGGCCACGCCGCCGCGGCGCTTGCGGTTGCGGTCGCGGTAGCGGCCGGCGCGGTCGCCCTCGGCCTGCTGCTCCTGCGGGCCGCGGTTCTGCTGCCCGCGCTGCTGGCCGTCGCCCTGGAGGTCCTTCGGCTGGTTCTGCTGACCCTGCTGGTTCTGCTGACCCTGCTGGCCGCCCTGCTGGTTCTGCTGAGCGCCCTGCTGATTCTGCTGGCCCTGGTCGTTCTGCGCGGTGCCCTTGTTGCGGTTGCGGTTGCGGCGGCTGCGGCCGGAGGGCTGCTGCTCGCCGCCCTGCTCGGCGGCGTCGACGTGCTCGCCGCCCTGTTCGCCACGGGCCTGCTCGGCCTGCGCCGGAGCCTCGGCCGACTGCTCGTCGGCCTCCTGGCCCTGGCCGTTCTGCTGGCCCTGGCCGTTCTGGCCGCGGCCGCGGCGACGGCGACCGCCCTGGCCGTCGCGCTGCGCCTGCTCGCGGGAGGCGAGCGCGGAGTCGAGCAGAGCGTCGACGTCCGGGATGAGCGACTCGACACCGGTCTCGCCGGTGTTGACGTGGGTGCCGGCCCCGACGCTGGTCGACGGGGCGATGCCCGTGCCGTCCGGGCTGGAGACCCGGCGCGAGCCGCGGCGACGCGGCTCCGGGGCGACCTCGGCGAGGAGGGCGTCGCCGGCGAAAGGCTCGTCGGCGACGGGCTCTGCGATGAGCGGCTCGATGAGCACCTGGGAGGCCGCGGTCGCGTGGTCCGCCTGCTGCTCGGTCTCGGCCGGGACCGTCTCGATCGAGACGGGCTCTGCCGCTTCCGGCTCGGCGGGCGCATCGGTTCCGGCAGCCGCGGCGCGAGCCGCCGCGATCGCCGAGACCAGCTCGCCCTTGCGGAGCCGGGTCGCGCCCTGGAGGCCGAGCTCGGCGGCGAGAGCTTGCAGCTCCGCCACCTTGAGCGAGGTCAGGTCGCTGGTGTCCACGCCCCCGGCGTGGAGTTCGACATCAGTCACTGAAGAGGATTCCTTTCCCCCGGCGCGCACTCTGCGCGCCGCTGTGGAGCACTCGTCACGTGAGCCTGCCTTACCGTGCTGCGTTCTGATCCGCGCTACGGTGCGCTCTGGGTCCCCGGATGCTCCGGAGATCCGAAAAGCGCAGGCAGGAGTGACGGCATGATTGCTAAGAGATCACCCGGAAGCTGGATTCGCTCGTGACGCGGGTTCTTCCCGGGTGCACTCGGTAGTTTACCACCTCACGACACGCCCTTCGGACGCTACGCCGCCGGTGTGTCCGCGTCCTCGACGGCCACCGGAGCGACCGTCGCGCCCTTGAAATCGACCGCGAGCATCAGCGGCTGCCAGGCCGTCTGCGCCTCGCGGGC
Source organism: Leifsonia sp. NPDC056665 (assembly GCF_042791795.1). Taxonomy (NCBI): domain Bacteria; kingdom Bacillati; phylum Actinomycetota; class Actinomycetes; order Micrococcales; family Microbacteriaceae; genus Leifsonia; species Leifsonia sp. NPDC056665. Next base: position 82,040 of record NZ_JBHTXK010000018.1, on the reverse strand, counting down.
GACCAGCTCGGCGGCGGCGAGCCGCTGGCTCGGGTCGCTGCAGAGCACCAGGATGGAGGGCCCCGCGCCCGAGACCACCGCAGCGAAGCCGTTGCTCCGCAGCAGCGTGATCAGCCGGTCGGTCTCCGGCATCGCCGACGCGCGGTAGCTCTGGTGGAGCTTGTCCTCGGTCGCCGCGTGCAGCAGCTCGGGGCTCTGGATGAGCGCTGCGACCAGCAGGGCCGAGCGCGAGACGTTGAAGACGGCGTCCTCGTGGGGCACCGACTGCGGCTGGAGGCTGCGGGCGAGCGCCGTCGACATGACGTGCTCCGGCACGAGCACGAGCGGCGAGACGCCGCGGTGCACGATCAGCTTCTTGAAGCGCGGACCGTCCGGGGTGACCCAGGCGATCGTGAGGCCGCCGAAGAGCGCAGGCGCGACGTTGTCGGGGTGGCCCTCCATGTCGTTCGCGAGCGCGAGCAGCGCCTGGGCGTCGAACTCGACGACGCCCTCCAGCAGACCTCTCGCGGCCATGATGCCGGAGACGATCGCCGCTCCGGACGAGCCGAGGCCGCGGCCGTGCGGGATGCTGTTGCGCGCGAGGAGGTTCAGTCCGGGCAGGGCGACGCCGACCGACTCGAAGGTGTGGGCGATCGCCCGCACGACGAGGTTGCTCTCGTCGGTCGGGACCTCCCCCGCTCCGACGCCGACGACCTCCACGGTCGCGCCAGGCTCGTCGCGCACGCTGACCCGCAGCTCGTCGTAGAGGGCGAGCGAGAGCCCGAGGGTATCGAAGCCGGGACCGAGGTTGGCGCTCGTCGCCGGGACCTTGACCGCGACCGTGCGCCCGCGCAGGTCGACGGCGCGCAAGGTCACGCGGACGCCCCGGTGGCCGGGACCAGGCCGAGCACGTCGGCGATGGCGTTCGTGTCGACCGGGACGATCGTGGGCTTGACGTCGGAGCCGTCGGCCGTGCGGAGGGCCCACTGCGGGTCCTTCAGGCCGTGGCCGGTGACGGTGAGGACGACGGTGGCGCCGGCCGGGATGACGCCGGCGGCCGAGCGCTCCAGGAGGCCGGCGACGCTGATCGCGCTCGCGGGCTCCACGAAGATGCCGACCTCGGCGGAGAGGATGCGGTGCGCCTCCAGGATGCCGGCGTCGTCGATCGCGCCGAAGTAGCCGTCGCTGTCGTCGCGCGCGTTGAGAGCGAGCTCCCACGACGCCGGGTTGCCGATGCGGATCGCGGTGGCGATGGTGTCGGGCTCCTTGACCGCGTGGCCGAGCACGATCGGGGCGCTGCCCGCGGCCTGGAAGCCGAACATCCGCGGCAGCTTGGTGGCCTCGCCGCGCTGCAGCTCCTCGGTGTAGCCGCGGTGGTAGGCGGTGTAGTTCCCGGCGTTGCCGACCGGGACGATGTGGAAGTCCGGCGCGTCGCCGAGCACCTCGACGACCTCGAACGCGGCCGTCTTCTGGCCCTCGATGCGGTCGGGGTTCACCGAGTTGACCAGGTGCACCGGGTAGTTGGTGGCCAGGTCGCGGGCGATGTCGAGACAGTCGTCGAAGTTGCCCTGCACCTGGAGGAGCTGCGCGTTGTGCGCGATCGCCTGGCTGAGCTTGCCCATCGCGATCTTGCCCTCGGGCACCAGCACGACGGCCTGGATGCCGGCGTGCGTGGCGTACGCCGCGGCCGAGGCGGAGGTGTTGCCGGTGGAGGCGCAGATGACGGCCTTCGCGCCGTGCTCGACGGCCTTGGAGATGGCCATCGTCATGCCGCGGTCCTTGAACGACCCGGTCGGGTTCATCCCCTCGAACTTCACGAACACGTTCGCCCCGGTGCGCGCGGACAGCGCCGGTGCGGGGAGCAGCGGAGTGCCGCCCTCGCCGAGCGTCACGATCGGGGTCGCCTCGGAGATGTTCAGGCGGTCCGCGTACTCGCGGAGCACTCCGCGCCACTGCCGGCTGTACGACTTCGGCCCATTCGACGACTGGGGCATTACGATCCTTCGACTCGGAGAACGGAAGAGACGGCGGTCACCACGTCGCTCGCGGCGAGCGCTTCCACGGTGGCCGCCAGCGCGGCCTCCTCGGCTTCGTGGGTGCCGATAACCAGGGTAGCGGTGGGCGCGCCGGCGGCGTGAATCGGGGCCACACTCTGCAATGGAGACCGTCCCGGTATTACGACGGAACTCGTGTTGCTCGGCACAGACTGCTGCACCGTCTCCACGCTCACCCCGCCGTCGCTCAGGATGTTGGCGACGGTGGCGAGCACGCCCGGCTGGTCCTCCACCGACAGGGTGATCTGGTAGCGGGTCACGACGCGGCCGACGTCGAGCACCGGCAGGCCCGCGTGCGTCGACTCCGCGACGCCCGGGCCGCCCACGACGTGCCGGCGGGCGGCGGACACCACATCGCCGAGCACGGCGGAGGCCGTCTCCACGCCCCCGGCGCCCGCGCCGTAGAACATCAGGTCGCCCGCGGCCTCGGCTTGGACGAAGACCGCGTTGTGCGCGCCGCGCACGGCGGCCAGCGGGTGCTCGCGGCTGATCAGGGCCGGGTAGACGCGGGCGGAGACGCCCTCCTCGCCGGTCTCCGGGTCGACCAGCCGCTCGCAGATCGCCAGCAGCTTGATCACCCAGCCGCCCGCGCGGGCCGCCTCGACCTGCTCGCGGGTGATCGAGGTGATCCCCTCCCGGTAGACCTGCTCCAGCGGCACGGTGGTGTGGAAGGCGAGGCTGGCGAGGATCGCGGCCTTCTGCGCGGCGTCGTAGCCGCCGATGTCCGCGGTCGGGTCGGCCTCCGCGTAGCCGCGCTCGGTGGCGGTGGCGAGCGCGTCGGCGAGGGTCTCCCCCGTCGTGTCCATCCGGTCGAGGATGAAGTTGGTCGTGCCGTTGACGATGCCGAGGATGCGCGAGACCGTGTCGCCGGCGAGGCTGTCGCGCAGCGGCCGGATGATCGGGATGGCGCCCGCGACGGCCGCCTCGTAGTAGAGCTGCGCGCCGACCTGCTCCGCCGCCTCGAACAGCTCGGGGCCGTGGGTGGCGAGCAGCGCCTTGTTGGCCGTGATGACGTCGGCGCCGGAGTTCAGCGCCTCCAGCACGTAGCCGCGGGCCGGCTCGACGCCGCCCATCAGCTCCACGACGATGTCGGCGCCGAGGATGAGCGAGGTGGCGTCGGTGGTGAAGAGCTCCTTCGGGAGGTCGACGTCGCGCGGCGCGTTCACGTCGCGCACGGCGATGCCGACGAGCTCCAGCCGCGCGCCGACGCGCGAGGCGAACTCGTCGCCCTGCTCCAGCAGCAGCCGCGCCACCTGGGAGCCGACGGAGCCGGCGCCCAGCAGCGCGACCCGGAGGTTGCGGTATTCGATCATCGGCGGGTGCTCCCGTCTTCGTACGCGGTGTCGCGTGCCAGCAGGTCGGCCTCGGTCTCGCCGCGCACGATGACGCGGGCGGCGCCGCCCTTCACGGCGACGACGGCAGGGCGGCCGAGGTAGTTGTAGTTGCTGGCCAGCGACCAGCAGTAGGCGCCCGTCGCGGGCACGGCGAGGAGGTCGCCGGGGGCGACGTCGCCCGGCAGGTACTCGGCGTCCACCACGATGTCGCCGCTCTCGCAGTGCTTGCCGGCGACCCGCACGAGCGCGGGAGCGGCGGCGGACTCGCGGCCGGCGATCCTGGCCGAGTAGTCGGCGCCGTAGAGCGCCGTGCGTGCGTTGTCGCTCATCCCGCCGTCCACGCTCACGTAGCGGCGGACGGCCGTCTCGCCGTCGTCCTGGGCGGCGACCGTCACGTCCTTGGTCGTGCCGACCGTGTAGAGGGTGAGGCCGGCGGTGCCGATGATCGACCGGCCCGGCTCGAACGCGACGGCCGGGATCGGGATGTCGAGGTCCTCGCACCCGGCCGCCACGGTCTCCGCGATGCTGCGGGCGAGGGTCTCGATCGGCGCCGGGTCGTCCACCGCGGTGTACGCGATGCCGAAGCCGCCGCCGAGGTTCAGCTCGGGGACGTCGCCGCCCGCGAGCAGCTCCTTGTGCACAGCGAGCAGGCGGGCGGCGGACTCGGCGAAGCCGTCCGCTCCGAAGATCTGGGAGCCGATGTGGCAGTGCAGGCCGAGGAAGGCCAGCCCGGTGTGCGAGCGGATCCGCGCGACGGCGTCCGCGGCGTCGGCGAGGGCGATGCCGAACTTCTGGTCCTCGTGCGCGGTGGCCAGGAAGGCGTGCGTGTGCGCGTGCACACCGCTGTTCACCCGCAGCCGGACGCGCTGGACGACGCCGTGCCGTTCCGCGGCCTCCGCGACGCGCTCGATCTCCTGGAGGCTGTCGATGATGATCGCGCCGACGCCCTCCGCCACGGCGCGGTCGATCTCGGCGAGCGACTTGTTGTTGCCGTGGAACCCGAGCCGCTCGGCCGGGACTCCCGCGGCGAGGGCGACCGCCAGCTCGCCTCCCGAGCAGACGTCGATGTTGAGGCCGGCCTCCGTCATCCAGCGCGCGACCTCGATGGAGAGGAACGCCTTGCCCGCGTAGTAGACCCGGGCGGCGGAGCCGACCTCGGCGAGGGCGCGCTGCAGCGCCGAGCGGACCTCGACGGCGCGCTCGCGCGCCTCGGCCTCGTCGACGACGTAGAGCGGCGTGCCGAAGCGCTCGGCGAGCTCCGCGACAGGGACGCCGCCGACGACGATCGCGCCCTCCTCGCGGTGGACGGTGCGCGACCAGAGGCCGGGGACCAGCGCGTTCGCGTCGGCCGGCTCCCTCAGCCACGGAGGTGCGAGCGGATTCGATGCCATGGGGACAACCTCACGAGTACGGGAAATCACGAGTGGGGTTCTCTCTGGCGAGCGGACCCGGATTGGCCCCTGAAGCCGGTGGAGAAGCTGAAAGCAGTCTATCGACGCGGCGCATGCGGCTTCGCCGTGTTACGGGGCGCCTCCGCTACGAGCAGCTGCCCTTGCTGTGCAGGAACTTCTCGTCCATCACGAAGTTCGACGCGGTCAGCGTGACGGTGGCGCGATTCGGCGTCACGTGGATGTCGCTGACCTGCACGCCGTCCGGGAGGTACTGCGCAGCGCAGAGCGGGAACGGACCGCTGGCCGTCAGCGCCTGGATCAGCTTGGTGATGCTCACGTTGCCCGACCCCGCGGAGACAGTCGCCTTGCCCGGGGTGAGCAGGACGGTGGTCCCGTTCGCCTTGGCGGTGGCGCTCACGGTGTAGTCGACGGGGAGGCCGAGCAGGTCGATGCTCCCGTCGTAGCCGAGCACGCCGTCGCCGAGCGTGATGTCGCCCTTCGCGCCGGGGATGGTGACGAGCTTGTTGAGCGAGTCCTGCGAGATGGTCAGCGTGCCCGTGGCCGACTGGATCGGCTTGCTCAGGTCGGCCGGCACCCCGGTGGCGTGGATGGCCGCACTCAGCGGGGCGCCGTTGACGGTCGCGTGCGGCGCCACCAGGTCCACGTCCGAGAAGCTGCCCTCGAGGGACTGCGCGAGCACGGAGAAGCCGCCGATGTGCACGGTGACGTCGGCCTTCACCGAGGAGGGGAGGTTCTTCTCGATCTCGGCCGCGACCCGCTGCTCCGCGACAGCGCGGGTCACGGCGTCGGCGACCACCAGCAGGAGGACGACGACCACGACCGGGATCACGATGCGCAGCAGGGTCTTCAGCCAGCGCGGGCGGCCCCGGCGGGCAGGCGCGGCCGGGCCTCCCGCCGGCGGCTGCGCGCCGGACAGGACCTCGGTGGACTGATCGCGCTGATCGCTCATGCCGTCACATCCGCTCCGGGGCGGACACCCCCACCAGCGCGAGGCCGTTGCGGACGACCTGGCCGGTCGCGTCGTTCAGCCACAGGCGGGTGCGGTGGGCGTCGGTGACCGGCTCGTCGCCGTGCGGGAGCACGCGGGTCGAGCCGTCGCGCACGGCGTACCAGGCGTGGTACAGCCCGGCGAGCTCCTCGACATAGCGCGCGACGCGGTGCGGCTCGCGCAGCTCCGCCGCCTGGGCGACGACGCGCGGGAACTCCTGGAGGCCGCCGAGCAGGGCGCTCTCGGTCTCGTGCGTGAGCAGCTCCGGCTTGAAGACGCTGCGGTCCACGCCCGTCTTGGCCGCGTTCGCCGCCACCGAGCGGGTGCGGGCGTGCGCATACTGCACGTAGTAGACGGGGTTCTCGTTGCTGCGCTTGGTGAGCAGGTCGAGGTCGATGTCGAGCTGCGAGTCGGTGGAGGAGCGCACCAGCGAGTAGCGCGCTGCATCCACGCCCACGACGTCGACCAGGTCGTCGAGCGTGACGATGGTGCCCGCACGCTTGGACATCTTGACCGGCTCGCCGTCCTTCATCAGGTTGACCATCTGGCCGATGAGGATCTGGAGGTTGACGTGCGGCTCATCGCCGAAGGCCTCCACCATCGCCATCAGGCGGCCGATGTAGCCGTGGTGGTCGGCGCCCAGCATGATGATGTTCTGCTCGAAGCCGCGCTCGCGCTTGTCGAGGTAGTAGCCGAGGTCGCCGGAGATGTAGGCGGGCTCGCCGTTCGAGCGCACGATGACGCGGTCGCGGTCGTCGCCGAACGTAGTGGTGCGCAGCCAGATCGCACCGTCCGCCTCGAAGATGTGGCCGAGCTCGTCCAGCCGCTCGATCGCGCGCTCGACGGCGCCCGACTCGTGCAGCGAGTCCTCGTGGAAGTACACGTCGAAGTCGACGCCGAAGGAGTGCAGCCGGTCCTTGATCTCCTGGAACATCAGCTCGGTGCCGAGGCCGCGGAAGACCTCCTGCTGCTGCTCGCGCGACAGGCCGGCCAGATCGCCGATCTCCGGGTTCGCGGCGGCGCGGTTCGCGACCTCGGTCGCGATCTCGCCGATGTAGTCGCCGCCGTAGCCGTCCTCCGGCGTGGCCTCGCCGAGGTAGGCGGCGAGCAGGCTCCGCGCGAAGCGGTCGATCTGGGAGCCGTGGTCGTTGAAGTAGTACTCGCGCGTCACGTCGGCGCCCTCGGCCTGCAGGATACGGGCGAGGCTGTCGCCGACGGCCGCCCAGCGCGCGCCGCCCAGGTGGATGGGGCCGGTCGGGTTCGCGGAGACGAACTCCAGGTTCACCAGGAGGCCGCCGTAGAGGTCTCCGCGGCCGTACGCCTCGCCGGCCTCCAGGATCGTCTGGGCGAGCTTGCCCGCTGCCGCGGCCTCCAGGCGGAAGTTGATGAAGCCGGGGCCGGCGACCTCGGCGGATGCGACGCCGTCGATGCCCGTAGCGCCCTCGGCGATCTCGCCCGCGAGCTCGCGCGGGTTGGCGCCGAGCCGCTTGGCGAGGCGCATCGCGACGTTGGACGACCAGTCGCCGTGTTCGCGGTTCTTCGGGCGCTCCAGCGGGATGTCCTCCGCCGTGATCGTGAGCTCCGGGATGCTCTCGTCGGCCTCGCGTCGGCGGCTCACCACGGTCGTCACGATGGCGAGCAGGGCGGCGGAGAGGTCAGCGGGAGTCATGAAGAACTAGTCTAATGGCGCTCCAAGGCAACCCGTTCCCGCTCTTGATAGGGTGCTGCGACACGCACCGGGACGACACGGAAGACGCACAACCGCATGCAGCAGCACACAGCACGGACCCTCGCCGCCCTCGCGATCGCCGCCGCCGCCGTCACGCTCGTGGGCTGCACGCCCGCCGCGAAGCCGGACGCCGCCGCGACGTCGTCCGCGCACGCCGGCGGCTCGAAGGCCGACCCCGTCGCGAGCCCCACGCCGACCCCGACGCCGACGCTGCCGCCGACGCCGGTCACGCTGACCTGCGACCAGGTGGTCACCGCCGACCAGCTCTACGCCTACAACCCCAACTTCTCGACCGACCCGGGCTACGCCCCCACCGACGGGACGCTGGAGAAGCAGGTCGCGGACTGGAAGGGTGTCACCTGCGCCTGGAAGAACCAGACCAGCGGCGACGTGGTCCAGATCGCCGTGGCGATGCCGCCCGCGGACAGGCTCGAAGGGCTCAAGAACGCCGCGATCACCGTGGCCCAGCCGGTTCCCACCTACGGGACCCCTCCGCAGGTGGAGGGCTACTTCAAGCCGGGAACCGCCGGCCAGGTGCAGATCTTCCGCGGCAAGTACTGGGTCGTCGCCGAGTCGACCGCGTTCTTCGAGCCGGGCGACGCGGCGCCGCTGATGCAGAGCGTTCTGGGCAACCTGCCCGCGAGCTGAGCAGGGCCGCGCTGGACGGGCCCCGCGCGAAAGGATGCTAGCCTGGACGGGCACTCCTGGCCCCCATAGCTCAGGGGATAGAGCGTCTGCCTCCGGAGCAGAAGGCCGTAGGTTCAAATCCTACTGGGGGCACCGAAAACCGAATGAGAAGGCCCCTCCCGCGGGAGGGGCCTTCCGTTGTTCTCAGGCCCCGTCGATGTGCTCAGGCGGCACCGACCGCATCCCGCAACGCGAACACCGCCGCAGGCAACGGCGCCGCGAAAAGCGCCGTCCCCGCGCACGCGCTCCCGCCGGCCGGCGGGCTCTCGCAGCGGGAGGTCACGGCCCACACCGTGCCGAGCCCCGACGATTGCACGTCCTTCAGCCACGGGCCCCCGCTCGCGCCGTGGGTGAAGCCGCACGCGGCCCTGGCGTCGGGGGCGTAGCTGTTCACGCGCGTGGTGGAGACGTCGCAGCGGTAGGCGTCCTGCCCGGTGTAGGGCGCGAGCACGGGGTAGCCCCAGATCTGTACGTTCGCCTGGACGTGTCCCGCCCCGGCCGCGACGGCGTTGCCGCCCACCCGGTTCGCGAGCTGCTGCCCTCCGTTCGCGGCGAGCCGGACGAAGGCGTAGTCGTGGTCCCACTTCTTGCTCTGCGTCCACTCGGCGGAGGCGCCCACCGCCGTCCCCGACCAGTAGCCGTGCGCGGACGGGCCGTTGTTCCAGCCGGGGGCGAACAGGAAGTTGCCGTAGTACGCATGGCCCGGCCCTCCGGGGTGCACGCAGTGCCCGGCGGTGATGACCAGGTTCTTGGTCGCGCTGTTGACGACGGCGGCGGTGCAGGAGGTATCGCCGGTCGGCGTGCGGAGGAACAGCCTCCCGACCGTGTGGTTGACGGTCGTGGCCGATCCCCAGCCCAGGGCCCGGCTGCTTGCGGGAACCGGCGATCCCTGGTCGACCGGGAGTTCGGCCGCCGCCGCCCGCAGCCGCTCCGCCGACCAATAGCCCTTCGGATCGATCACCGGCTCCGTCGCGGTGGCGGGCACGAGACTTCCCGCCGTCAGCGCGGCCGCCGCCGCGATCGCGGCCAGTCCTCGAGTGAGCGTGCGCATCCTGTTCCCCCTTCCCGCCCCTGCGTCCCCGCCGGACGCGACTGGGGAGCGGTCGTGTCCTTCGACGCTAGGGCGGGGAGGCGGCGGGCCGCGTCGGCCCGGGGAGGGTGGAGGGTCAGCCGCTACTCGGCGTCGAGGTCGGTCTCCAGGAGCACGACGAGCTCGTCCAGTGCGACGTCCGCACCAGGGGCGTCCGACTTCAGGGTGACGACCGTGCCCTTGCTCGCGGCGAGCCCCATCAGGGAGAGGATGCTGGCCGCGTTGAGGTCGGGGCCGTCGCCGGCGGCGATCGTCACCGGGATGCCCTTCTCCTGGACGGCTTTGACGAACAGCTTGGCGGGGCGGGCGTGGAGCCCGGAGGAGCTGGCGACGGTGGCGGTGCGCTGGGTCATGGTTCTCTTCTTCTGTGGTCGTGGGTGACGGACGTGGGGGCGCAGTGCCGGTCAGGCGGCGACGGTCGCGGGGACGGGATGCTCGGCCTCCGCCGCGGCGCGGGTCACGATGCGGGGCGCCGCGAACCGCTTCAGACCGACCACGAGGAATGCCGTAACGAGCGTTCCGGCCGCGAGCGCCAGGAGGAAGCCCCAGACCGGGTCGATCGCGAAGAACACGAAGATCCCGCCGTGGGGCGCACGCGACCCGACCCCGAAGGCCATCGCCAGCGCTCCGGCCACCGCGCCGCCTGCGAGGTTCGCCGGGATGACCCGCAGCGGGTCGGCAGCCGCGAACGGGATAGCGCCCTCCGAGATGAACGAGAGCCCCAGCAGCCAGGCGGCCGCGCCGTTCTCGCGCTCCACCTCGGTGAAGCCGCGGCGGTAGAGCACCGTGGAGGCCAGCGCCATCCCGAGCGGCGGCACCATTCCGGCGACCATGACCGCGGCCATGATGTGGAAGCTGGCGTCGGTCTGCGCGGCGAGGCCGGCGACCGCGAAGGCGTAGGCCACCTTGTTGACCGGGCCGCCCAGGTCGAAGCACATCATCAGGCCGAGGATGACGCCGAGGAAGATGGCGCCGGCGCCGGAGAGGCCGTTCAGGAAGGCGGTGAGCTGGGTCATCAGCCACGCGATCGGCGCGCCGAGGATCAGCAGCATCAGACCGGAGGCGATGATCGAGGCGCCGAGCGGGATGATCACGACCGGCATCAGGCCGCGCAGCCAGCGCGGGACGGCGGGGCGGCCGATCAGCCACGCGGCGTAGCCGGCGAGGAGGCCGCCGATCAGGCCGCCGAGGAAGCCCGCGTTCATGAAGACCGCGATGGCGCCTGCGACGAATCCGGGTGCGATGCCCGGCCGGTCGGCGATCGCAAAGGCTATGTAGCCGGCCAGCGCCGGGACGAGGAAGCCGAGGCTCACGCTCCCGATCTCGAAGGCGATCGCGCCGAGGTAGTAGCCGAGGCCCTCGGGCGGGAGGTTCCAGATCGCGAAGTGCGTCAGGGTGTAGACGGCGTTGTTCATCCCGGAGGTGCCGTGCGCGAGCGCGATGCCGTAGCCGCCGAGGAACGGCAGGAAGCTGATCGCGATGAGCAGGCCGCCGCCGGCGACGAACGGGATCATGTAGCTGACGCCGGTGAGCAGGATGCGCTTGAGGTTCGCGCCCCAGGAGAGGTTCGTCGCCGCCGATGCGGTGGATGAGCCGCCGGACGCGGTGACGCGGGCGCCGTTCGGGTCGGCCGCGACGGCGACCGCCTCGGCGATGAGCTGGTCGGGCTGCTCGATGCCGCGCTTGACGGTGGAGCGCACCACGGGCTTGCCGGCGAAGCGGGCCTCCTCGCGCACATCCACGTCGTTGGCGAAGATCACCGCGTCCGCGTCGTCGATGATGCTCTGCGGGATGGCCTGATAGCCGCTGGAGCCCTGCGGCTCGACGGTCAGGGCCACGCCGTTCTTGGTGCCGGCGGCGGTGAGCGCGTCGGCGGCCATGAAGGTGTGGGCGATGCCGGTCGCGCACGAGGTGACGGCGACGATGCGGGCGGGGCGGCCGTCGATGCGGAGGGCGGCGCCGGCCTCGGGTGCGGCGGAGGATGCGGCCGCGGGCTTCGTCGCGGAGGCGGTCGCGTCGCCCTCGCCGATGGCCTCGTCCACGAGCGCCACGACGTCCTCCGGGGTCCTCGCGGCCCGCAGTCCCGAGGTGAACTCCTCGGTCATCAGGCTGCGCGCGAGCTTCGACAGGACGGCGAGGTGGGCCTCGGCCGCGTCCGCCGGCGCGGCGATCAGGAACACGAGGTCGGCGGGGCCGTCCGGTGCGCCGAAGTCGACGCCGGGCTCCAGCCGCGCGAACGCGAGCGTCGGGACGGTCACGGACGAGCTCTTCGCGTGCGGGATGGCGATTCCGCCGGGCAGGCCGGTCTCGTCCTTCTGCTCGCGGGCCCAGGCGTCCGCGTACAGCGCGTCGGCGTCGCTGGCGCGGCCTTCGGCGACGACGCGCGCGGCGAGTGCGCGGATGACGTCGCTCTTGTCGCCGGCCGCGCCGCCGTCGAGGCTGACGAGTGCGGGGGTGATGGTCTTCAGTGACACGGTGTCCTCCAGGTCGGGGGATGAACTCCGGGGAGATGAATTCCCGGGGGTTCGGATGGTTCAGGGATGGAGTGCGGCGACCTTGAGGTCGCCGGCGGGCAGGTCGGCCGGTCGGGGCGCCTGGGTGCCGGGCAGCGAGGCCGCGGCCGAGCCGAAGCGGATCGCGTGAACGAGCCGCTCGGAGGGGGTGGCGCCGGCGACGTCGGCCAGCAGGTAGCCGGCCAGCGCGCTGTCGCCTGCGCCGACGGTGCTCCGAACGCGGATGCGCGGGGCGTCGGCCACGAAGCCGCCGTCGGCGGTCACGAGGACGGAGCCGAGGGCGCCGAGCGTGACCAGCGCGGAGCCGGCCCGCTCGGGGACGAGCGTTCGGGCGACGGCGAGGACCGCCTCCGGGAGCTCGCCGGACTCAAACGAGGAACCGGTGAGCTCGGCGAGCTCGTCCTCGTTGGGCTTGATGAGGTCGGGGTGACCGTCGAAGACGGCGGCCCGCAGGGCCTCCCCCGACGTGTCCACCGCGATGAGCGGGGCGGCGTCCGCCCAGCGCTCGCGCACGGCGCGGATGACGGTCACGTAGAAGTCGTCGCCGGCGCCGGGCGGCAGCGAGCCGGCGAGCACGAGCCAGCTGGCGCCGGCGCAGGCCTCTACCACGGCCTCCACCAGCGCGGCGGCGTCGGCGGCGTCGAGGGCGGCTCCGGGCAGGTTCAGCTTGGTGGTGGCGCCTGCGGGGTCGGTGATGGTGAGGTTGGCGCGCGCGTGGCCGTGGATGGAGACCGTGCGGACGGGCACGGCGGCCGAGCGGAGCACGATACCGAACGGGTCGTCGGCGGCGAGCGGGAGGACGGCGAGCGCCGGCACTCCGGAGGCCGCGACGACGCGGGCCACGTTGATCCCCTTGCCGCCTGCGTCCTCGCGGGACGACGCCGCGGACTGGACCTCGCCGGGGCGCAGCGGCGCGCTCAGCGTGACGGCCCGGTCGAGGGACGGGTTGGCGGTCAGGGTGACGATCATGCCTGCACGACCTCCACGCCGGCGGCTGCGAGCGCGTCGGCGAGCTCGCCGTCCGGCGCTCGGTCGGTCACCAGCACGTCCACCGCGTCGAGCGGCGCGAACGAGACGAGCGACTCCTGCTGGAACTTGGTGGAGTCCGCGACGACGACGACGCGCCGGGCGGCCCGGACGATGGCCTCCTTGACGGCGGCCTCCTCCGGGTCGGGGGTGCTGAGGCCGAAGCCCGCGGAGACGCCGTTGACGCCGACGAACACGATGTCGGGCCGCAGCGACTGGATGGAGCGGACCGTCGCCGCGCCGACCGCCGCCGCGGTGACCCCGCGGATGCGGCCGCCGACGACGGTGAGGGCCACGCGATCGGCCGCCGCGAGGGCGGGAGCGAGGGTGAGCGAGTGGGTGACGACCTCCGCCTCTCCCCCGGTGGCGGACAGCCGGGCGGGAAGGAGCTGGGCGACGGCCGCCGTGGTGGTGCCCGCGTCGAGGTAGAGGGAGCCGCGAAAGCCGTCACCGAGGACGTCGAGGGCGCGGGCGGCGATGCGCTGCTTGGTGTCGGCGCGGAGGCCGGTGCGCTCGAAGACGGAGGCCTCCGCGGTGCTCACGCGCTCCAGGGCGACGGCGCCGCCATGCACGCGGCGCAGAGCGCCGGCGGCCTCCAGGGCGTCGAGGTCGCGGCGCACGGTCTCGGTGGTCACCCCGAACCGCTCGGAGAGCTCGACCACGGCGACGCGGCCCTCCTCGAGCAGCAGCCGCTCGATCAGCTCTTGACGCTCCGTTGCATACACGCGAGACCTCCTTTGGTTTCCCACACATTACAACACGAAACAACATCCAGCAAGAGGATTCTTTGTGGTTGTTTCTGCGTTTTCGCGCGGCCGTGTGGGAATCGCAGTGCCACGTACAATCGTTCGCGGAATGGATTGCTCGTACTTCGACGCCGGCGTGTGCCGCTCGTGCACGCTGATGGGCGTCCCCTACGCCGAGCAGCTCGCCGGCAAGGACCGCCTCTCGCGCGAGCTCCTTGCGCCGTTCGGCGACGCGGCCTGGCTGCCGCCGGTCGCGAGCGCCGAGTCCGGGTACCGGAACAAAGCCAAGATGGTCGTCTCCGGCACTGTCGATGCGCCGACCATCGGCATCCTCGACGAGGCGGGGCGCGGCGTCGACCTCCGCGAGTGCGGGATCTGCGCGCCGGGCGTCCGGGCGGCGCTGCCGGTGCTCGCCGGCGTCGTGACGCGCGCCAGGATCGAGCCGTACAGCGTGCCCGACCGCCGCGGCGAGCTCAAGTACCTGCTGGTGACCCTCTCCCCCGACGACGAGCTGATGGTGCGGTTCGTGGTCAGGTCCGAGGAGTCCGTCGGCCGCATCCGCGCGCTGCTGCCCGAGCTGCTGGCCGCGCTGCCGGCCGCGCGGGTCGTGACCGTGAACCTCCAGCCGGAGCACAAGGCGGTGGTGGAGGGCGAGCGCGAGATCGTGCTGACCGCGGAGTCGTCGCTCGTGATGCGGGTGGGCGGCATCCCGCTGCGGCTGCGTCCGCAGAGCTTCTTCCAGACCAACACCGCCGTCGCCGAGGCGCTGTACGCGCAGGTCGCCGCCTGGGTGGACGAGGTGTCGCCGGCCAGCGTGTGGGACCTGTACTGCGGGGTGGGCGGCTTCGCCCTGAACGTGGCGACGCCCGGGCGGCGGGTCGTCGGCGTGGAGACCAGCACGGAGGCCGTGCGGAGCGCCCGCGCGACGGCCTCCGCGGCCGGGTTGCCGCTGGTGGCGTTCCGGGCGGGAGACGCCACCGCGTTCGCGCTGGCGGCGAAGACCGCGCCGGAGCTGGTCATCGTCAACCCGCCGCGGCGCGGCATCGGCGCGGAGCTCTCCGGCTGGCTCGAGGGCTCCGGCGTTCCGAGCGTGGTGTATTCGAGCTGCAACCCGAAGAGCCTCGCCCACGACCTGGCGCGGATGCCGTCGTACCGCATCCGCACCGGCCGCGTGCTCGACATGTCCCGCAGACCGGTCACCAGGAGGTGGCGGTGCTGCTGGACCGGGCCTAGCCGGGACTAGCTCGCCGCGGCCTCGCGGCGCGGGAGCTTCCAGTCCGGGCGGGCGAAGTGGCAGGTGTAGCCCCACGGGATGCGCTCCAGGTAGTCCTGGTGCTCGGGCTCGGCCTCCCAGAACGGTCCGGCCGGCTCCACCTCGGTGACGACCTTGCCCGGCCAGAGACCGGACGCGTCCACGTCGGCGATGGTGTCCTCGGCGACGCTGCGCTGCTCGGCGTCCGCGTAGTAGATCGCCGAACGGTAGCTGGTGCCGACGTCGTTGCCCTGCCGGTTCTTGGTCGAGGGGTCGTGGATCTGGAAGAAGAACTCGAGCAGGTCGCGGTAGCTGACCCGCTCCGGGTCGAACTCGATCTCGATCGCCTCGGCGTGGTTGCCGTGGTTGCGGTAGGTGGCGTCGGGCACGTCGCCGCCGGTGTAGCCGACGCGGGTGCCCACGACGCCCGGGCGCTTGCGGATGAGGTCCTGCATGCCCCAGAAACATCCTCCGGCCAGGATGGCCTTCTCGGTCGTCATCAGTGGTTCTCCTCGTTCTCGTTCTCGTCGTTCTCGAAAAGGTGTCGGTAGTCGCCGTAGCCCTGCTCGTCCAGCTCGGAGAGCGGGACGAAGCGGAGTGCGGCGGAGTTGATGCAGTAGCGCAGGCCGCCCGCCTCGGCGGGCCCGTCGTCGAACAGGTGGCCGAGGTGGCTGTCGCCGTGGGCGGAGCGCACCTCGGTGCGGACCATCCCGAAGGTGCGGTCTCTCTTCTCGACGATGTTGCCCGGCTCCACCGGCACGGTGAAGCTCGGCCAACCGGAACGGCTGTCGTACTTGTTCACGGACGCGAAGAGCGGCTCCCCCGACACGATGTCGACGTAGAGCCCCGCCTCGTGATTGTTCCAGAACTCGTTGCGGAAGGCCGGCTCTGTCGCCGCCTCCTGGGTGACCGCGTACTGCGCGGCGGTGAGCCGCGCGACGGCGTCCTGGCTCTTGCGGTAGTCCTGTGTCACGTTTCCTCCTGAGTGCGGCGAGCGCTGGCTGCGGCGCCGTCAGTAAGGAGAACAGCGGAAGGCGCCGGGATGGTCCCTGCGTTGCTGTGAGTTTGCTGGATGCACATTTCAATTCTTACAGCTAAGGTTTTACATGTTCAGCACCAAAGAGTGAAAGGGGGTTCTGTGGAAAGCAATCTGATGCCATCGGGCGTCGGCCGACGATCATTCATCGCCGGATCGACCGCGGCCGCAGCATTCGGACTCGTCGGCGCCGCATTGTCGAGCGCTTCGGCTGCGACAGCGTTCGTGTATCCAACGGACTCGAGGCAGGTCTCCGATAATTTCGCCGCCCACAACGCGCGGAACTCGCCCAATCCGGGAACGGACTACGTGCTGCCTGCCGGACGCGCCACCAGGGCGGTCGCGGCGGGCACGGTCGTCATGACCGATCATTCGACCTCGGGGTCGGGGGGCCGGATGATCTACATCGATCACGACGATGGCGCCAAGTCCGACTACCTGCATCTCTCGCGCATCGACGTCAGCGTCGGTCAGCGAGTGGCGAGCGGGCAGCAGATCGGGCTCACCGGAGCCTCGGCCAACGGTTCGGAAACCGGCGTCGGCGCGCATCTGCACATCAGTCTGCACCTCGGCGCAGGAGCAGCTCACGGCACCCGTGGCGGGTCCGTCGATTTTGAGAAGTACGTCGGCAGCGGGGTCTCCGCGGCGCCGGCACCACGAGAGGATGAAGAAATGGGACGACTCGTCAGGCACCCGAACGGATCGGTGGCATTCGCCGCGACCGACGGCACGTTCACGATCCTGAACACGATGGACGAGGTGGCCGCGCTCCAGGCGACGGGCGCTGTCACCGGTGACATGATCCAGCTGAGCGACCCGTTCATTTGGAACCTCCGCGTGGGCATCGCGCAGAAGCGCAAGGGGCAGAATCTGGTCTGATCGGCACCGGAGCCGCAGCACCACGCCATCCACTATGCGGGGCCGAGTGCTGCGGCTCTGCCCCGTCAGTCGGCCGGGTCGGCGGCACGTTCGTCCGTACGCGACGGATCCTGGACGACCGGAATCGCGTCGGTGAACTGGGAGGCGCGCTGCTCCTTCTCGGGGGTGCCGCCGAAGAGGCGGCCCTCGGCCTCCTGGGCGCTGCGGGCGCGGGAGCTCGGCACCTGGGTCTCGGGAGTCTCCACGATCTCCACGCGCTTGCGCGGCAGCGCGGTGTCGGAGTAGCGCTGCATCCAGTCGATCAGGCGCTCCCGCACGTAGCAGCGCAGGTCGAACAGGGTCGGGGCGTCCTTGCCGGTGACCAGCACGCGCACCCGCACCCAGCCCTGCGTCGCGTCGGTGACCTGGAGGACGCCCGTGCGGCCGTCCCACAGGTCAGTCGCGGCGAGGATGCGGTTCAACTCCGCGCGCATCCCTGCCGGCGACACCCGCCAGTCGAGGTCGAACTCCACGGAGCCGAGGAGCTCGCTGTGCTGGCGCGTCCAGTTCTCGAACGGCTTCGTCGTGAAGTAGGTGGACGGCAGCACCAGCCGGCGGTCGTCCCAGATGTGCACCACCACGTAGGTGAGGGTGATCTCCTCGATGGTCCCCCACTGCTGCTCCACCACCACGACGTCGTCGATCCGGATGGCGTCGCTGAAGGCGAGCTGGATGCCGGCGAACAGGTTCGCCAGGCTCGACTGCGCGGCGACACCGGCGATCACACCGATGATCCCCGCCGACGCCAGCAGGCTGGCCCCCGCCGCCTGCAGCACGGGGAAGGTCAGCAGGATCGCGGCCAGCCCGATCACGACGGCCGCCACGACCGTCAACCGCCGCAGCACCAGCACCTGCGTGCGCACCCGGCGGGCGTACCGGTTGTCCGGGACGTCGACGCGGTAGCGGGCGAGCCCGAGGTCCTCGGCGAAGACCACCAGCGCCGCGAGGAACCAGGTCCCGGTGGCGATCGCGAGGATCAGGAAGGCGTGCTGGATGACGCCCCTCCAGTCCGCCGGCACGTTCGGCGGCAGCGTCAGCGCGACCGCGATCCACAGCACGATGACCGCCAGGAACAGCCGGAACGGGACCCGCGCGCGCTTCGTCAGTACAGCGGGCCATTGGCGATGGCGGCCGACACCGCGCAGGATCAGCCCCACGATCGCCGTCACCAGCACGGCGGCGACGATGGCGATGAGGCAGGCGATCACGAGTGAGGGCCAGGTTCGCAGTGGCACGGTGGAGGACTCCTTCCCTGGTCTGCCGGGTGGACGACCTGCACTGTACCCGGGAGGCGACGGGACCTTAACCTCGAGGGCCGTCGGAGCGTTAGTGTGGGTCGTCTGGGGGCGTGGCCGGCGACGGCCGCGAAACCTGTGCGGGACCGCCGGCGACGATGCGAGGAGCAGGGATGACAGCGACACGGACACTCTTCATCGGCGGCACGGGGGTCATCAGTTCCGCGTGCGTCGCCCGGGCCCTCGAGCAGGGCCACGAGGTCACGGTCGTGAACCGCGGGAACAGCGACCTGCGCCCCCTCCCGGACGGGGTGGAGGTGCTGCACGCCGACATCCGCGACGCGGACAGCGTGCACCACGTGCTCGGCGAACGCAGCTTCGACGTCGCGGCGGAGTTCCTCGCCTTCACGCCGGAGCACATCCGCACAGACTTCGACCTGTTCGAGGGCAGGGTCGGCCAGTACGTGTTCATCTCCTCGGCGTCCGCCTACCAGACCCCGCCCGCCCGGATGCCGGTGATCGAGTCCACGCCGCTGCGCAACCCGTTCTGGCAGTACTCCCGCGACAAGATCGCGTGCGAGGACCTCCTGGTGGAGGCGTACCGCGAGCGCGGCTTCCCGATCACGATCGTGCGCCCGTCGCACACCTACGACCGCACGATGATCCCGACCAGCGGGCACTGGACCGACCTGGAGCGGATGCGCCGCGGGGCGCCGGTCGTCGTGCACGGCGACGGCACGAGCCGGTGGACCATCACGCACAACACGGACTTCGCGGTCGCGTTCGTCGGGCTGCTCGGCCGCCCGGAGGCCGTGGGCGACTCCTTCCACATCACCGCCGACGAGGCGCCGACCTGGGACCAGATCTACTGCTACCTCGCCGAGGCCCTCGGTGTGGAGGCCGAGCTCGTGCACGTCGCGAGCGAGACCATCGCCGCCGTCATCCCCGACCTTGGCCCCGGGCTCCTCGGCGACAAGGCGCACTCGATGCACTTCGACAACGCCAAGGTGAAGGCGCTGGTGCCCGAGTACCGGGCCACCGTCACGTTCGCGCACGGCGCGGGCGAGATCGTCGACTGGTACCTCGCGGACGCGTCCCGCCAGCGGCTCGACCCCGACCTCGACGCGGCGTTCGACCGCCTCGTCGACCACGCGCGCTCGGCGGTCTGACCAGATGCCCCTCGAGGGGCACGTTGTTGTCACTTTCGCGCGCCGAAAGTGACAACTACGTGCCCCTCGGTGATTTTTTGGTCGGGCTCTTTACTATAAAGAAAGTTTCCTGATACATTCTGGCCATCAGATCGTTCCGACGAGGGGATGACAATGGCCGACCGACCCGTCCGGGGCACCCCGGGGTGGCTCCGCGAGACCAACGACCGCACGGCGCTCGCGCTGCTGCTCGAGCACGGAGTGCTGACGCGCACCAGGATCGGCGAGCTGTCCGGGCTCTCCAAGCCCACGGCCGCCCAGATGGTCTCACGCCTGGAGACGGCCGGGCTCATCCACGTGGTCGGCGAGGTCTCCGCCGGGCGCGGACCCAACGCCGCCGGCTACGCGGTGCGCACCGACCGGATGCTCGGCGTCGCCGTCGACATCGACGCGACCTCCATCCGCTCGACCATCGTGGACGCCGCGGGAGCCGAACACCCCATCGCGGTCACCCCGCTCGCCGCGCGGGCGCCGGAGGCCGACCTCCGCCTCGCGATCGACGCCGCCTGCGACGCGGCCTCCGTCGACGCCGGGCGGGTGCGCGCCGTCTGCGTGGGCGTCCAGGGCGCCCTCGACCCGCGGACGGACGAGCTCACCTACATCGAGACGCTGCCCGGCTGGCCCAAGCGGGGCATCCGCCGCCGGCTGGAGGACGCCCTCGGCATCGCGGTCCACATCGACAACGACGTGAACCTCGCCGCGGTCGCCGAGCGCACCGATGGTGCGGGCACCGAAGCCGGCGGCTTCGCGCTGCTCTGGATGGGCGACGGCCTCGGCCTCGCCGTCGACCAGGCCGGCTCCGTCCACCGCGGCGCCTCGGGCGGAGCGGGCGAGATCGGCTACCTCCCGATCCCGCGAACGGCCGCGGCCCTCGACCCGGGCGCCGCCGACCTCCAGGACCTCATCGGAGGCCCGGCCGTGTCCCGGCTCGCCGGCGCACATGGCCTGACCGACGACCTCCGGGGCGACGACAGCGCACGGGCTGCGCTGGTGGCCGAGCTCGCCCCGCGGGTCGCCGTCGGCGTCGTCCCCGTGCTCGCGCTGCTCGATCCGGAGCTGGTCGTCCTCGGCGGCCCGACCGGCGCCGCCTGCGGCCCCCGGCTCGCCGAGCTCGTCGCGGCAGAACTGCGCGACGCCTGGGGCGAGCGCGCCGTCGTCGTCACCGGCGTCGCCACCCACCCCGTCCTCCGCGGCGCCCGCGAGCACCTCCTCGGCGAGGTGCGCGAGGCGCTCTTCGACGAAGTGTCGCGCATCGCCGTCTGAGACGGCGACGGCACCTCCGCACCACACCGTCCACCCGAACATCACGAGAAGGATCAGCGAGGAACCACCCGTGAAACACCGTCAACTCATCGCAGCCGCCGCCGTCGCCACGGCCGCGGCGCTCGCCCTGGCCGGCTGCTCCGGCGGGTCCAGTGGCGCGTCCTTCCAGGACAGCACGCCGTCCGACCTGTCGGGCACCGTCTCGTTCTGGCACTTCTTCTCCGACCGGGAGGCCAAGGTCATCCAGTCGGTCGTCGACGACTTCGAGAAGAAGTACCCCAAGATCACGGTCGACGTGCACTCCGGCCAGGACGACGAGAAGCTGCAGAAGGCCATCGCCACCGGCAGCAAGGTCGACGTCGGGCTCTCCTACTCGACCGACATCGTCGGCAACTTCTGCACGAACGGAGCGTTCCGCTCGCTCAACAGGGTGATCGAGCGCGACAAGGTCGACCTCAGCCAGTTCAGCGACACCGTGAAGTCGTACACGGAGTTCAAGGGCAACCGCTGCGCGATGCCGATGCTCGCGGATGTGTACGGCCTCTACTACAACAAGAAGCTCCTACAGGCGGCCGGATTCAGCGAGCCGCCCAAGACGCTCGGCGAGCTGGAGTCGATGGCGGACAAGCTGACGACCTTCAACGCCGACGGCTCGATCAAGACCCTCGGCTTCAACCCGACGATGGGCTGGTACGAGAACTCGGCCGCCCACTACGGCCCGGCCGCGGGAGCGGAGTGGCTGAAGGCCGACGGCACCAGCGCGATCTCCTCCTCCCCCGGCTGGAAGGAGCTGATCGAGTGGCAGAAGGCCTACGTCGACAAGATCGGCTGGGACAAGCTCAACGCCTTCACCTCGGGCCTCGGCCAGGAGTTCTCCGCCGACAACGCGTTCCAGACCGGCCAAGTGGCGATGAACATGGACGGCGAGTACCGCACCGCGTTCATCGACGACCAGGCCAAGGGGCTCGACTACGGCACGGCGCCGTTCCCGACCGCCGACGACCACACCGACCTCTACGGCGGCGGGTACATCACCGGCAACATCATCGGCATCTCGAAGGGCTCCACGCAGCCGGAGCTGGCCTGGGCGCTGCTGAAGTACCTCACCACCGACACCGACGCGGTCGTGAAGCTCGCGAACGGCCTGAAGAACGTGCCCACCACGAAGGACGCGCTGGCCTCGCCCAAGCTGGAGGTCTCGCCGCAGTTCAAGACGTTCCTCGACATCTCGTCGAACAAGAACGTCATGACCACGCCCGCCAGCCCGCTCGGGGCCGGCTACCAGAACACCTTCCAGGACTGGTGGAACAGGTACCAGAGCCAGGGCGGCGACATCGACGCCGGGTTGAAGTCGGTCGACAAGCAGATCAACGACGCCCTCGCCCTCTCGACGGGTCCGTGAGCTCGTGACCGTCACTGCTCGAAGCGCGGGGCGGGCGACCGCCCGCCCCGCGCGGCCCTCCCGCAGCCGGCGGCGCCGCAACCTGGTGACGCTGGCCCTGCTCGCCCCCGCGCTGCTGGGGCTCGCGGTCTTCTTCGTCTACCCGCTCATCGCCTCCGTCTACTACTCGTTCACCCGGTTCGACCTGGTGTCGCCTCCGCAGTGGATCGGCCTGCGCAACTACGAGTACCTGTTCACGCAGGACCCGAACGTCTGGCTCGCCACCCTGAACACGCTGTGGTTCGTGGTGATCTGGGTGCCGGTGAAGACCGGGTTCGCGCTCATCGTCGCCGGCCTCCTCGCCCGCGCACGCCGGGCGTCCGGCCTCTGGCGGACGGTCTTCTACCTGCCGGCGCTGGTGCCGCCGGTCGCGAGCGTCGTCGCGTTCGTGTTCCTCTTCAACCCGGGCACCGGCCCGGTCAACCAGGTGCTCGCCTGGTTCGGGATCAAGGGGCCGCTGTGGTTCAACGACCCGGCCTGGTCGAAGCCGTCGCTCGTGCTGCTCGGCGTGTGGGTGATGGGCGACATCATGATCATCCTGCTCGCCGCGCTGCTCGACGTGCCGCGCGAGCAGTACGAGGCGGCCTCCCTCGACGGCGCGGGCGGCCTCCAGAAGGTCCGCTACGTCACGCTGCCGAGCATCTCGCCCGTGCTGCTGTTCGCCGTCGTCACCGGCGTCATCGCTGCGATCCAGTACTTCACGGAGGCCGCGGTCGCCTCCTCGGTGGCCAGTGGCAAGGCCGTGGTCGGCGAGGGCATCGGCAACACCCTGGGGTACCCCGACGGCTCGCTGCTCACCTACACGCAGTGGCTGTACGTGCGCGGCTTCGGCACCTACCAGCTCGGCTACGCGTCCGCGCTCGCCGTGCTGCTGTTCGTGGTCGCGGCGCTCATTCTCGTCCTGCTGCTGCGCCGCTTCAAGGCGTTCACCCCGGAAGGCGCACAATGACGTCCGCAACCCTGACCCCGGAGGCGCCGGCCTCTCCCGCCGCCCCGCAGCGCAGGATCCGCAGCCCGCGCTCGCTGCGCACCCGCCGCGTGCTCGGCTGGATCGCGGAGCACGCCGTGCTCATCGTGCTCGCCGTGCTGTTCGTCTCCCCCGTCGCGTTCGTGCTGCTCACTTCGCTGATGTCGAGCTCCCAGACCCTGACCGCGTCGCTCTGGCCGCAGCCGTTCGTCTGGAGCAACTACGTCACCGTGTTCACGACCGTGCCGCTCGCGCAGTGGTTCGCGAACTCGGCGATGTACGCGATCCTGGCCACGGCCTTCATGCTGCTCTCGTCGGTCCCCGCCGCGTATGCGCTGGCCAAGATCCGGTTCCGCGGCTCCGGCGTGCTGTTCACCGCGATCATCGTGGCGATGCTGCTGCCGCCCCAGGTGACCGCGATCCCGATCTACGTGATGTGGTCCCAGCTCGGCCTGACCGGGACGCTCTGGCCGCTCATCCTGCCGAACCTGCTGGGCGACGCGTTCTCGATCTTCCTGCTGCGGCAGTTCTTCCTGACCATCCCGCCGGAGTACTCGGACGCGGCGCGCATCGACGGCAACGGCGAGTTCGGGGTGCTCTGGCGGGTCGTCCTGCCGATGGCCAAGCCCGGGATCGCCGCGACCGCCATCTTCATGTTCTTCAACTCCTGGAACGACTACTACGGCCCGCTGCTGTACACGTCCGAGAACCCGGCCGCCTGGCCGGTCGCCTACGGGCTGGCGTCGTTCCGCGGCGTCCACGGCACCGACTGGGGGCTCACCATGGCGATGACCATGCTCGTCACCGTGCCCGTGGTGATCATCTTCTTCTTCGCCCAACGCGTGTTCGTGGAGGGCATCACACTCACCGGCGTGAAGGGATAGCTCGTGAAACTGGCCGTCGTGGGCGGAGGCTCCACCTACACCCCCGAGCTCGTGGACGGGTTCGCCCGGCTGCGCGACCTGCTGCCGATCGAGGAGCTCTGGCTGGTCGACACCGACCCGGAGCGGCTTCGGCTGGTCGGCGGCGTGAGCGAACGGATGTTCCGCGCGGCGGGGCATCCCGGGCGGATCGTGCCGACCTCCGACCTGGTCGCCGGCGTCGCGGACGCCGACGCCGTGCTCCTCCAGCTCCGCGTCGGCGGCCAGGCCGCCCGGCACGGGGACGAGACGTTCCCGCACGCGTGCGGCTGCATCGGGCAGGAGACCACCGGCCCCGGCGGCTTCGCCAAGGCGCTGCGCACCGTCCCCGTCGTCCTCTCGGTGGCGGACGCCGTGCGGAGGCACGCCAAGCCGGGCGCCTGGATCGTCGACTTCACCAACCCGGTCGGCATCGTGACGCGCGCGCTGCTGCAGGAGGGCCACCGCGCGGTCGGGCTCTGCAACGTCGCGATCGGCTTCCAGCGCCGGTTCGCCGGCCTGCTCGGGGTCGCGCCGGGCGACGTCGCTCTCGGGCACGTCGGCCTCAACCACCTCACCTGGGAGCGGTCGGTCACGGTCGGCGGCCGGGACGTCCTCCCCGACCTGCTGGGCGCCCACCTCCCGCAGCTCGCCGAGGAGATCGAGCTGCCGGCCTCCCTGATCCGCCTGCTCGGGAACGTGCCGAGCTACTACCTGCGCTACTACTACGCCCACGACGAGGTGCTGCGCGAGCAACTCCACGCCCCTTCCCGGGCCGAGGCCGTGCAGCAGGTGGAGCGCGAGCTCCTGGAGCTGTACGCGGACCCGTCAGTCGACACGAAGCCCGACCAGCTGGCCCAGCGCGGCGGGGCGTTCTACTCGGAGGCGGCAGTCGACCTGCTCGCGTCGCTGACCGGCGACCTCGGCGACGTGCAGGTGGTCAACCTGCGCAACGACGGCACCCTGCCCTTCCTGCCAGACGACCACGTGATCGAGGTGCCGGCGGTCGTCGGCGCGGACGGCGTGCGCGCGGTGGAGGTCCCGGCGCTCCCCGACGACCTCGCCGGGCTGATCGGCCACGTCGCAGGCTACGAGCGGCTCGCACTCGACGCCGCCGTCCACGGCGGACGGGACCGGGTGCTGCGGGCGATGCTCGCCCATCCGCTGGTCGGGCAGTACGACCGCGCGGAGAAGCTCACCGACCTGCTCCTCGCCGGGAACCGGGCGCACCTGGCGTGGGCGCGATGAGCGGGGCGCAGGGGGAGGCCTCCCCGATCGTGATCGCCGTCGACGGCGGCGGATCGAAGACCGACGCGGTCGCTCTCGAGCTCGACGGCACTGTCGCCGCCACCGCACGCGGGGCCACCTCCAGCCCGCACCTGATCGGGATGGCCGCGACGGCCGCGCTGGTCGACGAGCTCATCGAGCGGCTCCTCGCCGAGACCGGTCCGCGACCGATCGCGGCCGCCAACATCTACCTGTCCGGGCTGGACCTCCCGGCCGAGGAGGCCGAGTTCCGCGCGGGGATCGCCGGCTACGCCTGGGCCGACGCGGTGGTCGACAACGACCTGTTCGCGCTGCTGCGCGCCGGGACCAGCGAGCCCGACGCCGTCGCCGTCGTCTGCGGGACCGGCATCAACTGCGTCGGCGTGCGCTCCGACGGTGCGGTGGTGCGCTACCCGTCGCTCGGGATGACCTCCGGCGACTGGGGCGGCGGCTGGCACCTCGGCGAGCAGGCGCTCTGGCACGCCGCGCGGGCGGTGGACGGCCGGGGCTCCGCGACCTCTCTGGTGGAGGCCATCCCGCCGATCTTCGGGCTCGACGGCATCCCCGCCGTGATCGAGGCGCTGCACTTCGGGCGCGTCCCGAGCAGCGACCTCTCCCGCGTCGCCCCCGCCGTGCTCGCGGCGTCGCGCACCGGCGACCTGGTGGCGCAGGAGCTGGTGGACCGTCAGGCCGAGGAGATCGTGGTGTTCGCCGTGACGACGCTGCGGCGGCTCGGACTCCTAGGGCGCGAGGTGCCGGTCGTGCTGGGCGGCGGCGTGATCGGATCGCGCGACGAGCGGCTGCTCTCCGGGGTGGAGCGCAGGCTCTCGGCGCGCGCTCCGCACGCGCGCATCCGCCTGGTCACCGCTGCGCCGATCCTCGGCGCCGCCCTGCTGGCCCTGGAGGCCGCAGGCGCGTCCGCCGAGGCGCTGGAGACCGCGACATCCAGCCTTCAGGACCGGCGCCCCGCGGTGGTTCAATAGCCGTACGAACAGGGAATTCAGCGCAGAACGCGAGCGGATGGTCGAGGAGCAGCTCCGCCTCCGCGGGATCGAGGACCAGCGGGTGCTCGACGCGATGAGACGCGTGCCGCGGCACGAGTTCGTCCCGGAGGGCGCGGAGCGGTACGCCTACGAGGACCACCCGATGCCGATCGGGGACGGCCAGACCATCTCGCAGCCCTACATCGTCGCGCTCATGCTGGAGGCGGCCAGGATCGGCCCGGAGGACGCGGTGCTCGACGTCGGCACGGGCTCCGGCTATGCGGCAGCGGTCGCCGCGGAGCTCGGCCACAGGGTGGTCAGCATCGAGCGGCACGTCGAGCTCGCCGTCACCGCGGCGGCGACGCTGGAGGCGCTCGGCTACCGCGTGAACGTCGTGACCGGCGACGGGACGCTCGGCTGGCCGGCTGGCGCGCCGTATGACGCGATCGTCGCCGCGGCGACCGGACCGACCGTGCCGCGCGCGTGGCCGGAGCAGCTTGCTCCGGGCGGCCGCATCGTGATGCCGGTCGGGCATCCGGGAGGCGCCCAGCACCTGGCCGTCTTCGTGCGCGGCGCGGACGGCTCGCTGCGCGAGCGCAACCTGGGCGCCGTCGCGTTCGTCCCCCTCATCGGCGACGACGGCTGGCCCCGCTGACATTCGTGCCGAATGTCGCGTTTCGCCGCCGCATTCGCGACATTCGGCACGAATGTCGGCGCAGTCAGGCGGCGAGGGAGGCGTGCGTCGGTGCGCGCAGCGCGCCCAGCAGCGCGGTGAGCTGACCCGCCGGGGCGGCGGGGTCCTCGGGGTGCCACTGCACGGCGAGGATGGGGGCGGTGTCGTGCTCGATCGCCTCGACGTGGCCGTCGGGGGCGCGCCCCGTGACGCGGAGGCCTGTGCCCACGACATCCACCGCCTGGTGGTGCGCGCTGCGGACGGCGACCACGGGGCCGCCGAGCAGCTCCTCCACGCGGCTGTCCGGCTCCAGGAGCACGGGATGCGTGGTGACCACCTCCGGGATGGGAACGCCGCGGCGCACGTGGTCGGACTCCCCCAGGTCCTGGACGAGCGTGCCGCCGAGCGCGACGTTGACGATCTGGAGGCCGCGGCAGATGCCGAGCAGCGGGAGGCCGCGTTCGATCGCGCGGTGCACGAGCGCGAGCTGGGCGGCGTCCGCGGTCTCGCGGTGCAGGCTCTCGTGCGGGTAGCCCGCGGAGCCGCCGTAGAAGCGCGGCGCGATGTCCTCGCCGCCGACGATCACCACGGCGTCCACGCGCTCGGTCGCGGCCAGCAGCGCGTCCGTGCCGCCGTCGGCCGCCAGCCGGGAGACGGTCCAGCCGTCGGCCTCTGCCGCGCGGACGACTTCCCCGACGAGCACCTGCACGTACGCGTGGTACTCCGGGTCGTGGCCGCGGAAGCGCGTCGCTTCGACGACGGCGAGGGTGCGGGCGGCCGGGGACATGACAGCCATTCTGCGGCGGCCTCCGCCTCGGCGCACCCGGACGCGTAACAGGTCGAAACAGTGACACGGCCGGAGCGCGCTCCTAGACTCGGCTCGATGACAAGAAAGCTCGGGAGAGTGGGTGAATGTCTGTGCACCGTTCGCTGATCGGGCGTCGCGCGCTCCTCGCCCTCCTGCTCGCGGTGGGCGCTGTGTCGGCCCCGCTCGTCCTGTCCGCGCCCGCGGCGCAGGCGGCGCGCACAGCGGACCCTGTCGATTTCGGCTCCGGGCACGTCGTGGACCAGGCGAGCGTGCTCTCGGACGCCGACGTCGACACGATCGAGGCGGCGTCGGCCTCCCTGTACAAGAACCACGGCATCCGCCTCTACGTCGTCTACGTCGACCAGTTCACCAACCCGACCGACGAGGAGGACTGGGCCAACGAGACCGCAGCCCGCAACGACCTCGGCCCGGCCGACTACCTGCTCGCGGTCGCGACGGACGGCCAGTCCTACTACCTGTCCGGCGACAGCAGCGGCCCGGTCAGCGACCGCGAGCTGACCACTATCGAGCAGACGCAGGTCGAGCCGAAGCTGCGCACCCAGGACTGGACGCCCGCCGCCGTCGCCGCGGCACAGGGACTCGGCGCGGCGGTCGGCGACAGCGGAGGGACTGTGGTCTTCTGGGTGGCGCTGGCGGTCGTCCTGATCGTCGGCGGAGTCGTGCTGTGGCTGGTCTTCCGGCGCAGGCGCGGCGCGAGGCAGATCGTGGAGCACAGCGACGTGGAGCACAGGGAGGGCGCAGCATGACGACGCCGGGTGCATCATGACGACGTTGGGCCTGGTCGGGGCCGGCCGGATCGGCAGCCAGCTGGCCCGCCTCGGGATCGCGCACGGCTACGACGTGGTCATCAGCAACTCGCGGGCGCCGCAATCGCTCGCCGCGCTCGTCGGCGAGCTCGGTCCGCACGCGCGCGCCGGGACGGTGACGGAGGCCGTGCAGGCCGGTGACATCGTCGTCGTCGCCATCCCGCTGCGCTCGATCGCCTCGCTGCCCTCCGCCGCGTTCGCCGGCAAGGTCGTCATCGACACCGGCAACTACTACCCGGCCCGCGACGGCGTCATCCCCGAGCTGGAGGACGGCCGCGAGACGGTGTCGGGGCTGCTGCAGCGCGTCCTGCCGCGGGCGAGCGTCGTCAAGGCGTTCAACCACATCCCGGCGGCGAACCTGACCGCGGACGCTGCGCCTCCCGGCACCCCCGGCCGCCGCGCCCTCGCGATCGCGGGCGATGACGGCGACGCGAAGGCCCTCGTCTCGGAGCTGCTGGACGAGTTCGGCTTCGACGTGGTCGACCTCGGCCCGCTCGCCGAAGGCTGGCGGTTCGAGCGCGACATGCCCGCCTACGGCCAGCATCTGACCGCCTCCGGCCTGCGCAGCGCGGCCGCGGCGGCGACACGGAAGGAAAAAGGATGAGCCCGGCATCGTTCCTCGTCATACCGCAGTGGCAGGGCTCCGGCTCCTCCCGGGCGATGCGGCTGATCGACGGCGCGGAGGCCATCCGCGGCGACCTCCCCGCCAATGCCACCCACGCGGTGGCGGTCCCCGCGGCGGCGGGCGAGGCGCTCGGGACCGGCGTGCTGCGGTACTCGTCCCTCAACCTGGTCCGCGAGCTCGCTGCGGCGGAGCTGGCGGTGCTGGAGGCGCCGGTCGTCACGATCGGCGGCGACTGCGGCGCCGACCTCGCCGGCGTGCAGCACGCGGTGGAGTCGAATCCGGCCGGGTCGGTCGCGGTCGTCTGGTTCGACGCGCACGGCGACCTCAACAACGTGTCGACCTCGCCGTCCGGCGCCTTCCACGGCATGGTGGTGCGCTCCCTGCTCGGCGACGGGCCGGACGGGCTGGCGGCGACCGGGGCGGCGCGCCTGCACCACGAGCAGCTCGTCCTCGCCGGCACGCGCGCCCTCGACGACGACGAGTCGGCGTTCGTGGAGCGGATGGGGATCCGGGTGGTGGCGCCGGACGAGTTCGAGGACCCGCAGGCGCTGGTGCGGGCTGTGGAGGCGACCGGCGCCACGTCCGTGTACCTGCACGTCGACCTCGATGTGCTCGACCCGGCCGCGATCGACGGCATCGGGTTCCCCGAGCCGTTCGGGGTGTCGCCCGAGCAGCTCACGGACGCCATCCGGGCGCTGCGCACGCGGTTCGAGCTGGCCGGGGCGGCGGTGACGGAGTTCGCGCCGGAGTCGCCGGACGCGGCCGGGCGCGACTTGAGCGTGATCCTGCGGGTGCTCGGGAGCCTGACGGCGCCGTTGAAGAACGGCGCAGCGGCCGGCAGCCCGGTCGGCGGAGGTTCCTCCACAGATCACCGGCCACGCCACTTATCCACGGATACCGCCCCGCCGGATGACGTCCGCTGATCCCGCCGGTAGCTTGAGAGGCATGAGCGAACCCAAGATCCTGACCGAGCGGCGCGGGCACGTACTGCTGATCGGCCTCAACCGTCCTGAGAAGCGCAACGCGGCGGACTACGAGCTGCTGAACGGGCTGGCGGAGGCCTACGGGGAGCTCGACCGCGATCCCGAGCTGCGGGTCGGTGTGGTCCACGCGATCGGCGAGCACTTCACCGGCGGGCTCGACCTCGCCGACGTCGGGCCGCGCATCGGCCCTGAAGGGCTGTCGTTCGTCGGCGACAACGGCGTCGACCCGTGGGGGGTGTCGGGGCCTCGCGTCCGCAAGCCGGTCGTGGTCGCGGTGCAGGGCACCTGCCTTACGCTCGGCATCGAGCTCATCCTCGCGGCCGACGTCGCGGTCGCTGCACGGTCAACGACGTTCGCGCAGATCGAGGTCGCCCGTGGCATCCTGCCGTTCGGCGGGGCGTCCATCCGCTTCCCGCGCGCGGCCGGCTGGGGCAACGCCATGCGGTACATCCTCACCGGCGACCCCTTCGACGCCGACGAGGCGTACCGGATGGGGCTCGTGCAGGAGGTGGTCGACGACGGCGCCCAGCTCGACGCCGCGCTCGCCATCGCCGAGCGGATCGCCGCCCAGGCGCCGCTGGCCGTGCAGGCGACGCTCGCGAACGCGGTCACCGCCGTGCGGGACGGCGACGCGGCGGCCCAGGCCGCGCTGCAGCCGGCGCTCGTCCGGCTGGCCGGCAGCGAGGACGCCCGCATCGGCATGCAGGCCTTCCTCACCCGCACCCCGGCGGAGTTCGTCGGGCGCTGACGCCGCCTCGGCCCTCCGGCCAGGCGCCACGAACCCAGGACCACGAAGCACTGTGGAGGAGACATGACCGCAACGACCGAGTACGACGTCATCGTCATCGGAGCCGGCACCGTCGGCGAGAACGTCGCCGACCGCGCCGCCCAGGGCGGCATGCGCACGGTGATCGTCGAGGCCGAGCTCATCGGGGGCGAGTGCTCCTACTGGGCCTGCATCCCGTCGAAGACGCTGCTCCGCTCCTCCGCCGCGCTCCGGGCGGCGCAGCGGGTCGGCGGGGCCAGGGAGGCGGTGACCGGGCCGCTCGACGTCGCCGCGGTGCTCCGCCGCCGCGACTACATGACCAGCGACTGGACGGACGACGGGCAGGTGAAATGGCTGGAGAGCGCGGGAATCGACCTCGTCCGCGGCTGGGCCACCCTCTCCGCGCCCCGCGAGGTCACCGTCACGGGTGCGGACGGCGAGACGACGGTCCTCACCGCGAAGCACGCGGTGGCGGTGTGCACCGGCTCCGCCGCAGTGCTGCCCGACATTCCGGGCCTGCGCGCGAGCGAGCCGTGGACGAGCCGCGACGCGACGAGCGTGCAGCGCGTGCCCGTGTCGCTGGCGATCCTGGGCGGCGGGACGGTCGGGACCGAGATGGCGACCGCCTACGCGGGGTTCGGGACCGACGTGCACCTCATCGCGCGGCACGGGCTGCTCGGCGGCGCCGAGCCCTTCGCCGGCGAACGCGTCGCGGCGGCGCTGACGGAGCTCGGGGCGACCGTGCACCTCGACGTCGCGACCGAGTCCGTCGAGCGCACCGACGACGACGGGTTCCGGGTCCGCCTCGACGACGGCACGGTGGTCGAGACCGACGAGCTCCTGGTCGCGACCGGCCGGCTGCCGCGCAGCTCGGGCCTCGGGCTGCAGAGCCTCGGGCTGGAGGACGGCGGCTGGCTCACCGTCGACGACAGCATGCGGGTGCTCGACGCGGCGGGCGAGCCGGTCGACGGCGGCTGGCTGTACGCCGCGGGCGACGTCAACCACCGCGCGCTGCTCACCCACCAAGGCAAGTACCAGGCACGTGCGGCCGGCGACGCGATCGCCGCCAGGGCGAAGGGTCAGGAGGTGTCCCTTGCACCGTGGGGCGCGTTCGTCGCGACCGCCGACCATCAGGCGGTCCCTCAGGTCACCTTCACCGAGCCGGAGGTCGCCTCGGTCGGGCTGACCGCGGCCGCGGCCGACAAGGCGGGCTACCGGACCCGTGTGGTGGACTACCCGATCGGGTCGGTGAGCGGCGCCTATGTGCTCGCGGACGACTACGACGGCCTGGCGCGCCTGGTCGTGGACGAGGAGCGCGGCGTCGTCCTCGGCGCGACCTTCGTCGGCCAGGACGTCGGCGAGCTCCTGCACTCGGCGACGATCGCGATCGTCGGCGAGGTGCCACTGGAGCGGCTGTGGCACGCCGTCCCGTCCTACCCCACCGTGAGCGAAGTCTGGCTGCGGCTGCTCGAGACGTACGGCCGGCCGACGAAGTGACCGAGCGCAAAGACCTGGTGCGCCCGCTCTCGGCGGTCTTCCTCGATTCGCCGATCAGCCGGCTCGGCTACCTGTACGCCACGGCGGTCGGACTGGTCTGGGGCTTCGCCTGGAGCACCGGCCGGGTCGAGCGCCGCGCGGGGCTGTTCGTGTTCCGCGGCATGCCCAAGCGGACGTTCGGCCGCGGCGGGTCGTGCGTGGGCGCGTGCTACCTCACCGACCGGAACGTGAGCGACGACGTCCTCGAGCACGAGGCCGTCCACAAGCGGCAATGGCAGCGCTACGGCATGCTCTTCCCCTTCCTCTACCTGCTGGCGGGGCGCGACCCGCTGCAGAACCGGTTCGAGATCGAGGCGGGCCTCGAGAAAGGCGGCTACCGATGAACGCGAAGGAGCGGCGCACCGTCGTCGTCACCGGCGCCAGCTCCGGCATCGGCGCCGTCGCCGCCGGCCGCCTCGCCGCGGCCGGAGACGATGTCGCCGTGGTCGGCCGTGACCCGGAGCGGACGCGCGCGGTCGCGGAGCGGATCGGGGCCACCCCGTTCCTCGCCGACTTCGAGCGGCTCGACGACGTGCGCGCGCTCGCCGTCGCCCTCCTCGACCGCTACGACACCATCGACGTGCTCGCCAACAACGCAGGCGGGCTGTACCACGAGCGGCGCATCACGGTCGACGGGCACGAGCGCACCATCCAGCTCAACCATCTGGCGCCCTTCCTGCTCACGCGGCTCCTCCAGCCGCGCCTGCTGGAGTCCGCGGCCGCGGGGCGCGACGTCCGCGTGGTCTCGACCGCGAGCATGGCCAACCTGTTCGGGAGCCTGCGGCTGGACGACCTCGACTGGGAGCGGCGGCGCTGGCGCGGCGGCTGGCGGGCCTACGGCACGTCCAAGATCGCGACCATCCTGTTCGTCGCCGAGCTCGCGGAGCGGCTCACCGGCACCGGTGTCTCGGCCTACTCGTTCCATCCGGGCACGGTCGTGACCCGCTTCGGCGCGAGCTCTCCGCTCATCCGGTTCGGCGGCGCCGTCACCGGCGGCCGGTACGGCATCACCCCGGAGGAGGGCTCCGCCCCGCTGGAACGGCTCACCGGCCCGGTGCCGGTCGGGGCGCCGAGCGGCACCTACTTCGATCAGTTCACGGCCAACGGCCGGGTGACCGGCCAGGCGAAGGACCCGCAGCTCGCCCGCGACCTCTGGACGCTGACCGAGGGGCTCACGGGAGTCTCGGAGCGGGGCTGACGTCCTCCGGGCACACGCCCGCCCAGAGCGCCCTTCCGGTCGGCAGCGCGTCACGGCATGATCGAGACATGCGTCCGACCTCCGACTCCCCCGTCGCCCCCATGCTCGCCAAGGCGCTGCCCGCCGTCCCCGAGCAGGACAGCGTCCCTGGCGGCCTCAGCTTCGAGCCGAAGTGGGACGGCTTCCGCGCCCTCGTCTACGCCGACGACGCCGGCGACGGCACGATCGGCGCGATCGAGATCGGCAGCCGCGGCTCCAAGATGCTGACCCGCTACTTCCCCGAGCTGATAGCCGCGTTCCGGGAGCTGCTGCCCGGGCCGTGCGTACTGGACGGCGAGATCGTCGTCCCCACCGGCGAGCCCGGCGCCCAGCGGCTCGACTGGGAGGCCCTCTCGCAGCGCATCCACCCGGCCGCCAGCCGCGTGAAGCTGCTCTCGGAGCAGACGCCCGCCACGTTCGTCGCGTTCGACCTGCTCGCCCTCGGCGCCGAGTCGTACGTCGACCGGCCGTTCTCCGAGCGGCGCGCGGCCCTGGAGGAGTTCGCCGGCGACCTCCCCGACCCCATCAAGGTCACCCGGACCACCGTCGACACCAAGCGCGCCCGGCAGTGGCTGGTCGAGTTCGAGGGCGCGGGGCTCGACGGCGTCGTCGCCAAGCCGCTGGACGGCGTGTATGCCCCGAACAAGCGCACCATGCTCAAGATCAAGCACCACCGCACGGCCGACGTGGTCGTGCTCGGCTACCGGGTGCACAAGAGCGGCCAGGGCGTCGGGTCGCTCCTCGTCGGGCTCTACGGCGAGGACGGGGTGCTGCGCAACATCGGCGGGGTCTCCGCGTTCAGCGACAAGGTGCGGCTCCAGCTCGTCGACGACCTGGCGCCGCTGGTCGAGCGCGACGACAGCGGCGCGGCGGTGACCGGCGCGACCGACCGCAGCCGGTTCTCGGCCAGCAAGGACGTGTCGTTCGTGCGCCTGCGCCCGGAGCGCGTCATGGAGGTGCGCTACGACCAGATGGAGGGCTGGCGCTTCCGCCACACGGCGCAGTTCGAGCGCTGGCGCCCCGACCGCGACGCGGCCTCCTGCACCTACGACCAGCTCGACCGCCCCATCGCCTACGACCTCGCCGACGTCATGTCCTGAGCCATCTCTTCCGGAGTTGTGTACGCGACACGCCGGAGTCGGGCGTACACAACTCCGGAACGGATGGCTGGGCTACGGCTTTTTGGCGCGGGAGGGTTGGACTCGGGGCGGCTCGCCGGGCATTTTGGGGTAGTCGGGCGGGAAGGGGAGCTCGCCGAGGCCGTTGTCGAGGTCGCGCTGCCACCAGCCGAGCAGGGCGTCGATCGTGCCTGGCCGCTCACCGAAGTCCTGCCACGGGTCGCCCGTCGTGCGCAGCCGCTCCGGGACCGAGCGCACCGTGAAGTCGCGCGGGTCGACCTCCGGAAGCTCGTCCCAGGTCACCGGCGTCGAGACCGGCGCGTGGGCCAGCGCCCGCGGGCTGTACGCGCCCGCCATCGTGCGGTCGCGGTTGGCCTGGTTGAAGTCGACGAAGATCCGCTCGCCGCGCTCCTCCTTCCACCACGCCGTCGTCACTTTCTCCGGCATCCGCCGCTCCAGCTCGCGCGCCGCCGCGATCACCGCGTGCCGCACGTCGAGGAACTCGCGCTTCGGCTCGATCGGCGCGAACACGTGCAGGCCGCGGTTGCCCGAGGTCTTGATGTACGCCTCCAGCCCCGCCTCGGAGAGCACCGCACGCAGCTCGATCGCGGCCGGGATCGCGTCGGTGAAGTCCGTGCCCGGCTGCGGGTCGAGGTCGATCCGCAGCTGGTCGGGGTTGTCCGAGTCCTCCGCCCGCGACGGCCACGGGTGGAAGACCACCGTGTTCATCTGCGCGGCCCACACCGCAGCGGCCGGCTCGTCGATCACGAGCTGCGGGTGCGACCGCGCGCTCGGGTAGACGACCATCACCGAGCGCACGAAGTCCGGCGTGCCGCGCGGCGGGTTCTTGGAGAAGAACTGCTCGCCGTCGATCCCGTCCGGGAAGCGCTGCAACGACAGCGGGCGGTCTCCGTTCGCCCGCACGAACGCCTCCCCCACCTCCACCAGGTAGTTCGCGAGGTCGAGCTTCGTGATCCCCAGCTCCGGGTAGAGCACCTTGCCCGGACTCGAGATGCGGATCTTCCGATCCCCGTGCGGACCGGGCACCGTGAGGATGACTGCGTCGCCTGCCATAGCGACCACCGTACCGGCACAACGGGCGATGACCAGGGTGTGAATTCCGTGTGGGATGCAGGAGGTCATCGTTGCGCAACCTGCAGGTTGGGCCACAATGAGCGGTGACCCGGGTGTTCCCCGGACCCTACGACGCGAGGAGGTGCAGGACACTGAGGCTCATCAGCTACAACCTGCGCAAGCACGCCGCCGGTCACGAGCTCGAGGACATCGCCAAGACGTACGACGTCGACGCGCTGTGCCTGCAGGAGTGCGACAGCGAGGCGCTCGCGCCGCGGCTGCACGACCTCCAGCTCGCCGACGCCACCAAGGCCAACCGGCTCGGCCTCGCCGTGTACGTCCGCGACGAGCGCTGGGAGGTGCTGGACACGCAGGTCTTCGCCGTGCAGAAGTCCCTCCACGACCGCGTGCTCGCCCCCGCCAGCGAGCGGCTGCTCGCCGTGCTGCTGCGCGACCGCGACTCCGGCGAGCGTGTGCTGGTCGGCTCGTTCCACGCCGCGCCGTTGACGGCCTCCAACTCGCTGCGCCGCAAGCAGATCGCCGCCGCCCACGAGGGGATGCGCTCGCTCGCGCCGGAGACGCCCGCGATCATGGTCGGCGACTTCAACTACCCGTGGTTCATCCGGGGGCTGGAGCGGCACCTGACCACCTCCGGCTACACGCTCAAGCGCACCGACGAGCCGACCTACCTGCGCTACAAGTTCTTCAGCGGCTACTTCGACTTCGTGACCTCCACGGGCTTCGACGTGGACCGGGTGGATGTGCTTCCCGCGGGAGCGTCGGACCACCGGGCCATCCGGCTCGACGCGGAGCTGGCGGCGTAGTCCTCCGCACGATCCGTCCCCGATCCGGCGTTCGCCCGCCGCTGCGGCGAGCGTACGGTGAGGTCCGATGGATGCGCTGGGCTGGCTGGCCGGGACCGACTACACGATCGCGCGGGAGATACTGCAGCGCGGTGTGGCCGCCTTGTACGTGGTGGCGTTCCTGTCGGCCGTTGCGCAGTTCCCGGCGCTGCTCGGCGAGCACGGCCTCCTGCCCGCGCCGCGCTTCCTGCGCTCGACCTACGCCAGGAGGCAGCCGACGCTGTTCCGCTGGCGGTACTCCGACCGGCTGCTGCTCGCCGTCGCGTGGACCGGCGCCGTGCTCGCGGCGCTCGTCGTCGTCGGCGTGCTACAACTGACGCCGTCGTACGTGTTCGTGCCGGTGTTCCTGGTCATCTGGTTCCTGTACCTCTCGATCGCGAACATCGGGCAGACGTTCTACGGCTTCGGTTGGGAGAGCCTGATCTGCGAGGCCGGCTTCACCGTCGCCTTCCTCGGCTCCTGGGACACCGCTCCCCCGATCACGGTCGTCATCCTGCTGCGCTGGCTGGTGTTCCGGCTGGAGTTCGGCGCCGGGATGATCAAGATGCGCGGCGACAGGTCCTGGCGCGACCTGACGGCGCTGTACTACCACCACGAGACCCAGCCGATGCCGAACCCGCTGAGCCGGACCGCCCACCTGCTGCCGAAGTGGTGGCACCGCGTGGAGGTGCTCGGCAACCACTTCGCGCAGCTGATCGTGCCGTGGCTGCTGTTCCTCCCGCAGCCGGTCGCGAGCGCTGCGGCCGCGGTGGTCATCCTGACCCAGCTCTGGCTGGTCGCGACCGGCAACTTCGCCTGGCTCAACTGGATCACGATCGTGCTGGCCTTCGCGGGCGTGAGCGACGGCGCGTGGCGGTGGATCAGCGGCGGCGCCCTCCACGGCGGGATCGGCGCGGCGGACGTGCCGCTCTGGTACGCCGTCGTCGCGCTGCTGGTGAGCGCGTTCCTGGTGGCGCTGAGCTGGTGGCCGCTGCGGAACCTGTTCCGCCGCCGGCAGCTCATGAACGCGAGCTTCAACCGCTGGCACCTGGTCAACGCTTACGGCGCGTTCGGGAGTGTCACCAAGGAGCGCTACGAGGTGGTCGTGGAGGGCACCGCCGACGACCCGCACGACGCAGGCGCCGAGTGGCGCGAGTACAGCTTCAAGGGAAAGCCCGGCGACGTGCGGAGGCTGCCCCGCCAATACGCGCCGTACCACCTGCGGCTGGACTGGCTGATGTGGTTCCTCGCGCTGGGCTCCCGGGACTCGCCGTGGTTCGAAGTCTTCCTGCTGCGGCTGCTGGAGGCCGACCGGCCGACGCTCCGGCTGCTGCGGGACGACCCGTTCGGCGGCCGGGCGCCGCGGTCGGTGCGGGCGCGGATGTTCCTGTACCGGTTCGCGACGCGCGCGGAGAAGCGCGCGACCGGGGATCGCTGGGTGCGGTCGGAGGTCGGGACGCTGGTGCCGCCGGTGGCGCTGCGCGACGGTGGCTGAGCGGGCTCGCTGCCCTCAGTACCCGGTGCGCTCCTCCTGCAGCCGGGCCAGATCGCGCCGGATCAGCAGGTTGAGCCGCCCCGGCTTCTCACGCTCGTAGTCGTCCTTCAGCGCCTCCACTCCGGAGAACGCGTCCAGCCCGGCCTCGATCGCACGGCCGACCTCGTCCCAGGCGTCCACCCGGCCGCGCTCCACGAGCGCGAGCAGCTCCTCCTCCGAGTCGGCCTTCGCCCGCAGCGCGCTCGCCAGTGCGATCGCAGCGTCCCGACGCAGCCGCAGGTTCGCCACGTCAACGTCGCGGTAGTCGTGCGGGTGGGTCGCGTCGCCGCGGAGCCCCTGCGCGGCCTCGAGGTCGGCGTCGATCCGGCCGGCGGCCTCGCCCTGCTCGGAGGCGAGCTCGCGCAGCAGGTGCGCCACCTCGCCGGTGTGCCTGGCCGGGTCGAAGTCGTTCCCGTATTGCAGCGTGTCGACCACGATGTGGTTCTTGACCGCCATCCTGGTGGCGTATTCCGCCAGGAGCATACCTTCCTCGACGGTCTGCTCCAGCGTGGGCGCGGCGGGCTCCGGCAGGGCGTCCTCGTCGAAGGGACGCGTGCGCACGGTCTTCACCGTGGGCTTCCTGAGCCAGTTCGGCCAGCGCATGGCCACACAGCCTTTCGGGTCGGTCGGGGACGCCGGGCGTCGGCGCCACCTCCCATTCTGTCCGATCGCGCCGACAGCTCGGCGCGGCGGACTCACCCGCGGCTGGTGAAGAACGCGTTGGCGCGCTGCGTGTAGAGCAGCGACAGCATGACGACGGCCCAGAGGATCTCCAGGATCCCGCTGAAGAACTGGAGGCTGAACAGCAGGATGACCCCGCCGATCGCGTTGAGGATCATGACGACGGTGACGAGCCCGCGCGCGAAGCGGCTGCCGTTCAGGAGGCCGCGGGCGACGACCAGGATCACGATGCCGAGGATGATCGCCAGGATGGCGGAGGTCGTGATCCCGGCGATCGCGCCCGCGTTGGACGCGCGCACCATCTGGTCGCGGGTGAACAGGATGACCACGCCCCCGATGATGTTGAGGACGCCGTTGATATAGGCGAGCACGGCGACGAACGTGACGCTGCCGGGGCGGGTGGGTGACATGGGTCCTCCTGACGGTCGGTGCGAGGATAGCGCCGCCTGTGCGCCGGCGGGCAGAGGGAGGTCGGTCGCGCGACCCAGGCCGATGTCGGCGGTCGGTGGCAGGCTGGGGTGATGGCCGGCGTGCGTTACGAGTTCGAGACGGAGCTGTTTCGCTGGGAGGCGCGGCGCGACCTGTGGGTGTTCGCCCGGCTGCCCGACGACATCTCGGAGGAGATCCGACTGGAGCCGCACCCGCCGGCCGGCTGGGGCTCGGTCAAGGTGATGGTGACGCTGGGCGGCTCGCGCTGGTCGACGTCCGTGTTCCCGGAGAGCGCGGACGGCGCGTACGTCGTGGCCATCAAGGGCGACGTGCGGCGGCGCGAGGGCGTCGGGCTCGGGGATCGGGTGACGCTTGGCGTGGAGACGATACTTTAAGCCGTCACGCTGTTGGCCATCACGCCCGCCGGGCGACGAGCTCCCTGTGTTGAGCGGTCTGCCGCAGCGCGGAGAGCAGGGTGAAGCCGGCGAGGGCGTCCCAGCCGCCGGTCCAGGTCAGGGTGCGCGCGGTCTCCCACACGGTGCCGCCGGGGTGGGCGGCGACCTCGTCCGCGCGGCGGAGGTGGTGGGCGGCGAGGGCGGAGCAGCGCTCGCGCAGGCCGGTGAAGGGGTCCTCGTGGCCGGGGAGGGCGCGGAGGCCGCCCCGATCCGGCTGTGGAACACTGTCGAGCTGCGCGACTCTGTCGAGCGATTCGAGGTAGTCGGCGATCGGATTGGTGTCGGTGGGCCCACCCAGTCCCAGACCCGAGTTGACCGTCGGCAGCACGTGGTCGCCGGTGACGAGGAGGCCGGCCTCCTCGTCGTGCAGGCAGAGGTGGCCGCTGGTGTGGCCGGGCGTCCCGACGACGCGGAGGCGGCGGCCGGGGAGGTCGAGCAGGTCGCCGTCCGTGAGCACGCCCGTGATCACCTCGTCCACGAGCAGCGCGGCCGGAGACGTCGGCACGGCCGCGGCGGCGAGCAGCTCGGGACAGCGGTCGGCGGGGACGCCCCACGCCTCCAGGTCCGGCGCGGGAAGTCCCGCGGCGATCAGCCCGAGCGCCGCCCGCTCGCGCTCGTGGACGAGCACGGGGGCGCCCGTCTCGGCGGCCAGCGCCGCGGCGCCGCCGGAGTGGTCGGCGTGCAGGTGGGTGAGCACGATCGAGGCGACCCGGGCTCCGCCGAGGGCCGTCCGCAGCGTCTCGTGCGCCTCCGGGGTCGGGGAGCCCGGGTCGATCACGTGGACGCGGCCGTCCGCGTCCTCGATCAGGTAGGCGTTGCTGAACGGGAGGCCGGTGCCGGGCGGCATGGGGACACGCACGCGGCGGATGCCCGGCGCGATCGACTCGACGGAGGGGTCGGCCGAGGGGTCGGCGGCGGAGTGCGGCAGCATCCCCTCACGGTAGCCGACAGGAAAACGGACCGCGCCCCACCGGGACGCGGTCCGTTCGCACTGCGGAGGCCTCAGCCGGCGAGCAGCCCCAGCGTGTCGACCACGCGGTTGGAGAAGCCCCACTCGTTGTCGTACCAGGCGACGACCTTCACGTGGCGGCCGTCGACGCGGGTGAGCTCCGAGTCGAAGATGGACGACGCCGGGTTGCCGGTGATGTCGGAGGAGACCAGGGCGTCCTCGGAGTACTCCAGGACGCCGGCGAGCTTGCCCTCGGCGGCGGCACGGTACGCGGCGAGCACGTCCTCACGGGTGACGTCGCGGGCGACGACGGTGTTCAGCTCCACGATCGAGCCGACCGGGACGGGCACGCGGATCGAGTCGCCGGACAGCTTGCCGTCCAGGTTCGGCAGGACGAGGCCGATCGCCTTCGCCGCGCCGGTCGTGGTCGGCACGATGTTGACGGCGGCGGCACGGGCACGGCGCGGGTCGCGGTGCGGGCCGTCCTGCAGGTTCTGCTCCTGCGTGTATGCGTGGACCGTGGTCATGAAGCCGTGCTCGATGCCGGCCAGCTCGTCCAGGACCGCGGCGAGCGGCGCGAGCGCGTTCGTGGTGCAGGAGGCGTTCGACACGATCGTGTGGACGGCCGGGTCATACGCGTCGGTGTTGACGCCGTAGGCGAGGGTGACGTCCGCGCCGTCGGCGGGGGCGCTGATGAGGACCTTCTTCGCGCCGGCCTCCAGGTGGGCGCGCGCGGCGGTCGCGGAGGTGAACCGGCCGGTCGACTCGAGCACGATGTCCACGCCGAGCTCGCCCCACGGGAGCTGCGCCGGCTCGCGCTCGGCGAGCACGCGGATGCGGTGGCCGTCGACCACGAGGACGTCGCCGTCCACGGAGACCGGACGGCCGAGGCGACCCGCGGTGGAGTCGAAGGCCAGGAGCTTGGCGAGCGCGGCCGGGTCGGTCAGGTCGTTGACGGCCACGACCTCCAGGTCGGTGTCGCGCTCCAGGAGGGCGCGGAGGACGTTGCGGCCGATGCGGCCGAAGCCGTTGATGGCGATGCGGGTCATGCGGAGGGGATCCTTTCGTTCTCCTCACAGCCTCGCCGCCGCGCCGCCGCCCCGCCAGCGGCGCAATCGCCACGGTTCGAAAGGATCCCGCCACGCCCCGACATTCGTGCCGAATGTCGCGATTCGCGGAGCCATTCGCCACATTCCGCACGAATGTCCGCGGTCAGCCTGCGTCGCCGCTGAAGGTGCGGCGGTACTCGCTTGGGGTCGTGCCGAGGATGCGCTGGAAGTGCAGACGCAGGTTGGCGCCGGTGCCGAGGCCGACGTCCGCCGCGATCTGCTCGACGCTGAGCTCGGAGCGCTCCAGCAGCTCGCGGGCGACGTCGATGCGCGCCCGCATCACCCACTGCATGGGCGTGTAGCCGGTGTCCTCCACGAAGCGGCGGGAGAACGTGCGCGGCGACACGGCGGCCCTGCGCGCGAGCACCTCCAGCGTGAGCGGGTCCCCGAGCCGGTGCAGCGCCCACTCCCGAACCGCCGCGAACCGCTCGCCGAGCGGCTCGGGCACGCTGCGCGGGACGTACTGCGCCTGTCCCCCGCTGCGGTACGGCGCGGCGACCAGGCGGCGGGCGGCGTGGTTGGCGGCGGCGATGCCGAGGTCGCCGCGGAGGATGTGCAGGCAGAGGTCGATCCCGCTGGCCGCGCCCGCCGACGTGAGCACGTCGCCCTCGTCGACGAACAGCACGTTCTCGTCCACCCGGATCAGCGGGTGGCGCTGCGCGAGCGCGCGCGTGTAGTGCCAGTGCGTCGTGGCGCGCTTGCCGTCGAGGAGGCCGGTCGCTGCGAGCGCGAAGGCGCCGGTGGAGATCGCGGCCAGCCGGGCGCCGCGCGCGTGCGCCGCGAGCAGGGCCTCCACCACCGCGGCCGGCGGGTCGTCGCGGTCGGGATGCCGGTAGCCGGGCAGGAACACGATGTCCGCCCAGCCGAGCGCCTCCAGGCCGTGCGCCACATGGTACGAGAGCCCGTCGCCGCCGGTCACGAGCCCGGGCGCCGCTCCGCACACGCGGACCTCGTACGGCATGCTCGCGCGCGTGGTGAACACCTGCGCCGGGATGCCGACGTCCAGCGGCTTGGCGCCCTCCAGCACGAGGACGGCGACGCGATGCAGACGGTCCGACACGGGTTCAGGCTAGCGGGCCTGCGTGCGGCGCTGTTCCTGCTCGGGCTGCGGAGTCTTCGTGACACTACCGGCGACGCTCGGGGCTTTCGCGAGCCGGGTGTTCCATGGGTTGAACATCTTGACGCGGAACGGCTCGAAGTCGCGCGCGTTGCGGGTGACCAGCGTCAGATCGCCGACCTCGGCCGTCGCGGCGATCAGCGCGTCCCGCTCCGGGCGCGGATCGGGCACGTGATAGCCGGCGGCCAGCCCGGCGACCTCGGCGTCGACGGGGAGGATGCGTTCGTGGAAGATCATCATCACGTCGTCCTGCCATCGCCTGAGCATGATCCCCTGCACAGGGTCGCTGCGCTCCTTACGCTGGATGCCGAGTTCGAGCTCGAAGATCGTGATCGCCGAGAGATGGAGCGAGAACGGGTTCTGCCGTTCGAGCCAGCGGATGACGTCCGGGTCTTCACGCTTCGGGCGGCGCGTCGCCGACAGCGTCATGGTGTCGAGAAGCCACTTCACAGGTCGATGTCTTTCGCCTGGAAGGTCATCGGCGGGAACTCGACGTCGAAATCCCCGTCGTCGTCCTGACGAAGGAGGTCGATGATGTTGTCGGCCGTCCCTGTGAGCTGCCTGTACGTCGCGTAGGTCAGCAGCACGAACGACGGCTCGCCGCGGTCGGTGATGATCAACGGCTCCGTGGCCGCCTCCCGTTTCGCCGCCGAGGCGTCCTGATTGAACGCTCTGGCCGTCATGATCGCCATGCTTGCCTCCCCAATGTAGCTACGTAGCTACAAACGCTATCACACGGGAGGCGGCCGGATGATATACGATCCTGAACGGGTCCCTCCCGGGCCCGGATGACGCCCTCCGACGACGACAGGGAGCCGCCGATGCTCGACACCTCCACCATCCACGCCATCGCGGACGAGCTCGCGGACGCCGAGCGCGAGCGCACGACGGTCCCGCTGCTGACCGCCCGCCACCCCGGCATGACGGTCGACGACGCCTACGCCGTGCAGCGCGTCTGGGTCGAGCGCGGACTCTCCGCGGGTCGTCGGCTGGTCGGCCGCAAGATCGGGCTCACCTCGAAG
The DNA here is from genome assembly GCF_042791795.1 of Leifsonia sp. NPDC056665. Classification (NCBI taxonomy): domain Bacteria; kingdom Bacillati; phylum Actinomycetota; class Actinomycetes; order Micrococcales; family Microbacteriaceae; genus Leifsonia; species Leifsonia sp. NPDC056665. The sequence continues at coordinate 38,229 of NZ_JBHTXK010000018.1, read as the reverse complement.
GTGATGCAGCAGGCGACCGGGATCACCGAGCCGGACTACGGCGCCATCTTCGCGGACATGGTCCACGAGACCGGCTCCGTCATCCCGTTCGACCGGTACTCAAACGTGCGGATCGAGGTCGAGCTGGCCTTCGTGCTCGCCGAGCCGCTGGAGGGGCCGGACGCCACGCTGTTCGACGTCCTGGACGCGACGAAGTACGTCGTCCCCGCGCTGGAGATCCTCAGCTCGCGCATCGAGCTGCAGGGCCGCACCATCGTCGACACCATCTCCGACAACGCCGCGATGGGCGGCATGGTCGTGGGCGGCCGGCCGGTCCCGGTCGACGCGGTCGACCTGCGCTGGGTGTCCGCCCTGCTGTACCGCAATGAGACCATCGAGGAGTCCGGCGTCGCCGCGGCGGTGCTCGACCATCCCGCCGCCGGCGTCGCCTGGCTCGCGAACAAGCTCGCGCAGCACGGGACGCGCCTGGAGGCCGGGGACATCGTCCTCGCCGGCTCGTTCACCCGCCCGCTCTGGGTGGAGCGCGGCGACACCATCCACGCCGACTACGGGACCCTGGGAGCCGTGACATGCCGATTCGCCTGACCCCTTCGCCGACCTTCGCCGACCGCCTGCGCGCGGCCGACCGCGCCCTGTACGGGATGTGGTCGTGCGCGGGCAGCCCGCTCGTCGCCGAGATCTGCGCGGGCAGCGGGCTCGACATCCTGCTGATCGACGGCGAGCACTCCCCCATCGGCCTGGAGTCGATCCTGGCGCAGCTCCAGGCGGCGGCCGGCTACCCGGTCGTCCCTGTGGTGCGCGCGCCGATCGGGGACGCGGTGATCCTCAAGCAGCTCCTCGACCTTGGCGCGCAGAACGTGCTCGTGCCGATGGTGTCCAGCGCGCGGGAGGCCGAGGAGATGGTGCGGGCGGTGCGGTATCCGCCGCTCGGCGTCCGCGGCGTGGGCAGCGCACTGGCGCGGTCGTCGCGCTGGAGCCGCATCCCGGACTACCTGGCGCGCGCCCACGAGCTGGTTTCCCTGACCGTGCAGATCGAGACGACCGACGGCCTCCACGCGGCAGGCGCCATCGCGGCGGTGGAGGGCGTTGACGCGCTGCTCGTCGGCCCGGCGGACCTCGCAGCGTCGATGGGCCTGCTCGGGCAGCAGGACCACCCGGATGTCGTGGCCGCCGTCGAGAGCGTGATCCGCGCGGGTCGGGAGGCCGGGACACCGGTGGGCGTCAACGCGTTCGACCCGGCGATGGCCGCCAGGTACGCCGAGGCCGGCGCCGCGTACGTGCTGGTCGGCAGCGATGTGACGCTGCTGGCGCGGGCCTCCGAGGGGCTCACGTCGCGGTTCATCGGCGACGCCGACAGCAGCTCGACCCCGGCGTCGTACTGACGCCCTTCCGCAGGCCCGCCAAATCGTATACAATCTCGAATACGTTCCATCCATCCCCGACGACGAGGAGACCTGAGCTGTGAGCGACATCGGCCGGCCCGGCAAGATCATCGCGGTGCACCTCAACTACCGCTCGCGCGCCGCGCAGCGCGGACGCACCCCCGCGCAGCCCTCCTACTTCTTCAAGCCGGCCTCCTCGGTCGCGGCCTCCGGCGACGTGCTCGAGCGCCCGGCCGGGACCGAGCTCCTCGCGTTCGAGGGCGAGGTCGCCCTCATCATCGGCCGGCCCACCCGCCGGGTCTCCCCCGAGGATGGCTGGGCGGCCGTGTCCGGCATCACCGCCGCGAACGACTTCGGCCTCTACGACCTGCGCGCCGCCGACAAGGGCTCCAACGTCCGCTCGAAGGGCGGCGACGGCTTCACCCCGCTCGGCCCCGCGGTCATCCCGGCCGCCGCCGTCGACCCCGACGCCGTGCGGGTGCGCACCTGGCTGAACGGCGAGCTGGTGCAGGACGGCGCGAGCGACGACCTGCTCTTCCCGTTCGGCCGCCTGGTCGCCGACCTCTCGCAACTGATGACGCTGGAGCCCGGCGACGTCATCCTCACCGGCACGCCGGCGGGGTCGTCGGTCACGCAGCCCGGCGACACGGTGGAGGTGGAGGTCGACGCCCCGACCGCGCCCGGTGCGCCGACGACCGGGCGGCTGGTCACGCGGATCACCGAGGGTACGGTCGCGTTCGGCGACTTCGGGTCGAAGCCGAGCGTGGACGACCTGCAGCGGTCGGAGGCATGGGGCACGCCTCCCGCACCCGCGTTCGTCTTGACCGACGACCTGCGCGCCCGGCTCGCCAGCGTGTCCACCGCCACGCTCAGCTCCCAGCTCCGCAAGCGCGGGCTGAACGCGGTCTCCATCGACGGCCTGACCTCCACCCGCCCCGGCGCGCGTCTCGTCGGCACCGCACGGACACTCCGCTACCTCCCCGGCCGCGAGGACCTCTTCGCGTCGCACGGCGGCGGCTACAACGCCCAGAAGCGCGCATTCGACGCGGTCGGCGCCGGCGAGGTGCTCGTGATCGAGGCCCGCGGCGAGCGCGGCAGCGGCACCGTCGGCGACGTGCTGGCCCTGCGCGCGCAGGTGCGCGGCGCGGCCGGGATCGTGACCGACGGCGGCGTCCGCGACCTCGCGGAGGTCGCCGCCCTCGACATCCCGACCTACCATGCCGGCCCGCACCCGGCGGTGCTCGGCCGCAAGCACGTGCCCTGGGACGCGGACGTGGCTGTCGCCTGCGGCGGTGCGACCGTGCTGCCCGGCGACGTCATCGTGGGCGACGCGGACGGCCTCCTCGTCATCCCACCCGCGCTGGTGGCGGAGGTGGTCGCGGACGCGATCGAGCAGGAGCGCGAGGAGGAGTTCATCGCGGAGATGGTGCGGGCCGGCGAGAAGGTCGACGGCCTGTTCCCGATGAACGCCGCCTGGAAGGAGAGGTACCGGGCATGGCTGACGCAGCAGTGAAGACCGCGGCGCCGGGTACATCCGCGACCCCGAGCAAGTCCCAGCTCGCCTACGACTTCATCCGCGCGCGCATCGACGACGGCCGTTACGTGTCCGGCTTCCGGCTCGTCCTGGGCCAGATCGCCGGCGAGCTGAGCATCAGCGTCGTCCCGGTGCGGGAGGCGATCCGGCGGCTGGAGGCCGAAGGGCTGGTCACGTTCGAGAAGAACGTCGGCGCCCAGGTCGCCCTGCTGCACGACGCCGAGTACGCGTACACGATGGAGACGCTCGCGCTGGTGGAGGGCGCGGCCACCCGGCTGTCCGCCCCGCTGCTGAACGGCGACCACCTCCACCGCGCCCGCATGATCAACCGCGAGCTGACCGCGTGCCTGGACGACTTCATCCCGCACCGGTTCACCGAGCTCAACCAGCGGTTCCACGCGGTGCTGTTCGAGGAGTGCCCGAACCCGCACATCCTCGACCTCGTGCACCGCGGCTGGAACCGCCTGACCGTGCTGCGCGACTCCACCTTCAGCTTCGTGCCCGGCCGCGCCCGCGAGTCGGTGGCCGAGCACGAGCAGATCCTCCGGCTGATCGAGACCGGCGCGGACCCCATCGACATCGAGCTCGCCGCCCGCGACCACCGGCTCGCGACGCTGGACGCGCTCCAGCACTACCAGGCCGAGCGCCAGCACTGACGTCCCCACCGATCCACGTAACAGGAGGCCGCGCATGCCGCAGCACCACGTCCCCGCCGGGCTTCCGGCGAAGATCCAGCACTTCATCGACGGGCGGTTCGTCGACAGCGTCTCCGGGAGGACGTTCGACGTGCTCGACCCGGTGTCCAACGAGACCTATGTGCAGGCCGCCGCGGGGCAGAAGGAGGACATCGACCTCGCCGTCGCCGCCGCGAAGCGCGCGTTCCGGGAGGGCCCCTGGCCGCGGATGAAGCCGCGCGAGCGCGCCCGCGTCCTGAACCGGATCGCCGACGCCGTCGCCGCGCAAGACGCCCGCCTCGCCGAGCTGGAGACCTTCGACACCGGCCTCCCGATCACGCAGGCGCTCGGTCAGGCACAGCGCGCGGCGGAGAACTTCCGGTTCTTCGCCGACCTGATCGTGGCGCAGGCGGACGACGCCTTCAAGGTTCCCGGCAGCCAGCTCAACTACGTCAACCGCAAGCCGATCGGCGTCGCCGGGCTCATCACCCCGTGGAACACACCGTTCATGCTGGAGAGCTGGAAGCTCGCCCCCGCGCTCGCGACCGGCAACACCGTCGTGCTCAAGCCCGCCGAGTTCACCCCGCTGTCGGCGTCGCTCTGGGCCGAGATCTTCCGCGAGGCAGGTGTGCCGGACGGCGTGTTCAACCTGGTCAACGGCCTGGGTGAGGAGGCGGGTGACGCGCTGGTGAAGCATCCCGATGTCCCGTTGATCTCGTTCACGGGCGAGAGCAGCACTGGGCAGCTCATCTTCGCGAACGCCGCGCCGTTCCTGAAGGGCCTCTCGATGGAGCTCGGCGGCAAGTCCCCTGCCATCGTCTTCGCCGACGCCGACCTGGACGCCGCGATCGACTCCACCCTGTTCGGCGTGTTCTCGCTGAACGGCGAGCGCTGCACCGCCGGCTCCCGCATCCTGGTCGAGCGCGCGGTCTACGACGAGTTCTGCGAGCGGTACGCCGAGCGAGCGAAGCGCATCGTCGTCGGCGACCCGCACGACCCCGCGACGGAGGTCGGCGCGCTCGTGCATCCCGAGCACTACGCGAAGGTGATGAGCTACGTCGAGCTCGGCAAGCAGGAGGGCCGCCTCCTCGCCGGCGGCGGGCGTCCAGAGGGCATCGACCACGGCAACTACGTCGCGCCGACCGTGTTCGCCGACGTCGCGCCGGACGCGCGCATCTTCCAGGAGGAGATCTTCGGCCCGGTCGTCGCGATCACGCCGTTCGACTCGGACGCCGAGGCCCTGGAGCTCGCCAACGGGGTGAAGTACGGCCTCGCCGCCTACCTCTGGACCAACGACCTCCAGCGCGCCCACACCTTCGCCCAGAACGTGGAGGCCGGGATGGTCTGGCTCAACTCGCACAACGTCCGCGACCTCCGCACCCCGTTCGGCGGAGTGAAGGCCTCCGGCCTCGGGCACGAGGGCGGCTACCGCTCCATCGACTTCTACACCGACCAGCAGGCCGTCCACATCACGCTGGGCCCGGTCCACACGCCGCGCTTCGGCGCCGAATGACGAAGGAGTCAGCATGCGCACGCCCATCCCCACCCCCGCCGCGACGCCGCCGGACGTCGTCCGCGCCGCGTACATGGAGCTCGTCGTCACCGACCTGCGGGCCAGCCGCGACTTCTACGTCGACGTGCTCGGCCTGCACATCACCGAGGAGGACGAGGACGCGGTCTACCTGCGCAGCCTCGAGGAGTTCATCCACCACAACCTCGTGCTGCGGAAGGGCCCGGTCGCCGCCGTCGCTGCGTTCGCCTACCGCGTGCGGACCCCGGAGGACCTCGACCGCGCCGTCGCGTTCTACACCGAGCTCGGCTGCCGGGTCGAGCGCCGGCCAGGTGGCTTCACCAAGGGCGTCGGCGACAGCGTCCGCGTGGAGGACCCGCTCGGCTTCCCGTACGAGTTCTTCTACGACGTCCAGCACGTCGAGCGGCTGACCTGGCGGTACGACATCCACACGCCGGGTGAGCTGGTGCGCATCGATCACTTCAACCAGGTGACTCCGGACGTCCCGCGCGCCGTGAAATACATGGAGGACCTCGGCTTCCGGGTGACGGAGGACATCCAGGACGATGCGGGCACGACGTACGCGGCGTGGATGCGCCGCAAGCCCACCGTGCACGACACCGCCATGACCGGCGGCGACGGCCCGCGCATGCACCACGTCGCGTTCGCCACGCACGAGAAGCACAACATCATCGCGATCTGCGACAAGCTCGGCGCCCTCCGCATGAGCGACGCCATCGAGCGCGGCCCCGGCCGCCACGGCGTCTCCAACGCGTTCTACCTGTACCTGCGCGACCCGGATGGCCACCGCGTGGAGATCTACACGCAGGACTACTACACCGGCGACCCCGACAACCCTGTGGTCACCTGGGACGTCCACGACAACCAGCGCCGCGACTGGTGGGGCAACCCGGTGGTGCCGTCGTGGTACACGGACGCGTCAGCGGTGCTCGACCTGGACGGGAACGTGCAGCCGTTGACGGCGCGCACGGACGACTCGGAGATGGCGGTGACGATCGGGGCGGACGGGTTCTCGTACACGCGGAAGGACGATATGGAGCACGGGTTCAAGTTGGGGGCGCAGTTGTAGGGCGCCTGCTTTGGGCTGGGCTCGGCGCTCAGGCGGTCTCGACCGCTGGCGGCACGTGCTCCAGCCCGAGCCCCCGCTCCCCGTACACGCTGATGACCTCCGCGATCACCACGCGGTACGCCCCGATCCAGCGCTCATGGACGCCCTTGGCCTCCTTGTGCACCGGCATCCCGATGAGCTGCTGCAGCGCCTCCAGCGTCTCCCAGTGGTACACCTCGGCGTGGAGGCCGGTGGCCTCGTTGTGCCACTCCTCCTCGCCGAGGAAGCCCGGGATGACGCGGGCGCGCGCCGCGATCTCGTCGTTGAACCGGTGGAACTCGTCGTCGTAGGGCTTCGCCTCGAAGATGAAGGTCGACGTGTACACGGCACTCCCCTCGCCGGAGGAAAAGTACCACGAATCAGCCATCCCGCAGCGGCCCGCTCGCGCCTACTCTGGGGCTGTCGACGCCGATTCCCGGCGCCGGCGCCGCACGATCGGAGCGGATCATGGGTTGGAGACTCAAGAACCTGACGACGGCCACCTCCGGGGCGCCGCACGCCGTGTACCAGCCGACCGCGTGGCTGTTCGCGCAGTTCACGCGCCACGTCGTGTTCCAGGGCTACAACTCGCTCACCGGCGGCGACGGCCAGCTCTACGAGCTGTACTGCAGCGCGAGCGACGACTGGAACGTCAAGAACCTCGTCTCGGAGGCGGGAGGCGCGGCCGCCGCGACCAACGCGAACGGCTACATCTGGGCGCATCAGGGCTCGCAGCACGTGGTGTACCAGGGCCAGCGGTTCGACGGCCACGTCCACGAGCTCTGGTACACCGAGGACGACGGCTGGAACGCCAACGACCTCACCGACGCGGCGGGGGCCCCGCTCACCCTCTCGCAGCCGTTCGGCTACGAGACGTACTACGACGGCACGCAGCGCGTCGTCTACCAGGCGCGCGGCGGAGGCCACATCCACGAGCTGAGCAACTCCGGGAACGGCTGGCACGACCTCGACCTGACCGCCGCGACCGGGGCCCCGCCGTGCGCTCCGGACGCCGCGCCGACCGGGTACTCGTTCGAGGATCAGCAGACCGCGCACGTGCTGGTCCGCACGGACCTCGGGCACCTGCTGGAGTTCTGGAAGGACGCCTCCGCCTGGCACTGGGGAGACCTCACCGCGGTCACCGGCGCGCCGGTCGTGAGCGACGCGGAGACGGTAACCGGGTACGTGTTCCGCGGCCAGGGCACGCAGCACGTCGACTACGTGAGCGGCAACGGCCGGCTGATCGAGTTGTGGTGGGATGCGTCGGGCTGGCACTACTTCGACCTCACCACCGCCGCGTCCGCGGTCACGCCGTACGCCACCTCCAGCCCGGCGGGCTACGCGTTCGAGGCGGGACTGTTCCAGCCGGTCGCGACGCAGCACGTGATCTTCACCGGGCACGACAACAACGTGCACGAGCTCTGGTGGCAGGAGGGCGTCTGGCACACGAACGACATCGGGCCGCTGGTCGGCGCCCCGGCGATCGTCGGCGACCCCGTCGCGTTCGTGGAGGTCGACGAGGGCACGCAGAACGTGTTCTACCTCAGCGACGCCCACGAGATCATCGAGCTGCGGTGGACGCCGTGAGCGATCAGAACTCCACGTCGGCTGCCGCCAGGACCGCGAACTGCTGCCCCGGGTAACGCAGCCCCGAGAAGTAGCGGTTGGTGTGCGCGACGATCTGCTCCGCGCTGATGGTCACGCCCTCCCACTCCGCGTCGGTCGTCGTGTGCGCGTCGCCGACGAGCACGACGTCGAAGCCGCGCACGGCCGCGCTCTGCGTCGTGGTGCGGATGCAGAAGTCCGTCTGCGCGCCGGCGACGACCAGGCGGGTGGCGTCGAGGGACTCCAGCACCTCGTCCAGGTCGGTGCCCGCGAACGCGTCGCGGTACTCCTTGCGCACGCGCGCCTCGCCCTTCGCCGGGACCAGGCCGTCGGCGAGCTGCCACGGCGCGCTCTCCCACGGGAGGTCCTCGCCCTCGTGCTGGACCCAGACCACCGGGGTGCCGGCGGCGCGCGCCCGGTCGACGAGCGCGGCGGTCCGGGCGACGACGCCGTCCGCGTCCAGGCAGCCGGGCAGCACCGCCTTCTGCAGGTCGATCACGAGCAGGACGGTGGGGTTCGAGTCGGTCACGTGACCATCCTGGCATCCCGGACGGGGCAGGATGGGACAGTGACCTCCCCGAGCCGCCCCCTCCCCGTCGTCGCCGGCGTGATCGTGCGCGGCGGCGCCGTGCTGGCCTGCAGGCGCGCCGCGCACAAGGACGCGGCAGGGCGGTGGGAGTTCCCCGGCGGCAAGGTGGAGGCCGGCGAGACGCCCCAGGAGGCGCTGCGCCGCGAGCTGCGCGAGGAGCTCGGCGCCGCGGTGCGGGTGGGCGCGCTGCTCGACAGGACCGCGACCGGGGGTGTGGAGCTCGCCTGCTACGCGGTGACGCTGGCGGGCGAGGCGCCGACGGCCTCCACCGATCACGACGCGCTCGAGTGGCGCGCGACGGACGACCTCGACGGCCTGGGGTGGGCCGACGCCGACCGGCCGGTGGTCGCGCTGCTGGGGAGGATGGGGGCGGCGGAGCTAGCGGCGGCGGCCTTGGAGGAAGGGACCCGATGAAAGCACTGCACTACGAGACGTTCTCCGGCCCGGTCGGGGTCGGCGACCTCCCCTCGCCCGAGCTGCCGGACGGCGGCGCGCTGATCCGCGTCGGCGCCTCCGGGCTCTGCCGGAGCGACTGGCACGCCTGGGCGGGCCACGACGACTCGGTGCGGCTGCCGCACGTCCCGGGTCACGAGTTCGCCGGCGTCGTGGAGGCGGTCGGGGCAGGCGTCGAGAACTGGCGACCGGGCGACCGGGTCACCGCGCCGTTCGTCAACGGTTGCGGGACGTGCGAGTGGTGCCGGTCGGGGCAGGCGCAGGTGTGCCCGCAGCAGACCCAGCCCGGCTTCACGCACTGGGGCTCGCACGCCGAGCTCGTGGCTGTGCGGGCGGCCGACCTCAACCTGGTGGCGGTGCCCGACGGTCTCCCGGACTCCGCTGCGGCGGCCCTGGGCTGCCGGTTCGCGACCGCCTACCGCGCTCTGACCGCGCGCGCCGTCCTGCGCCCCGGCGAGTGGATCGCGGTCTACGGCGCGGGCGGCGTCGGGCTGAGCGCGATCGCGATCGCCCGGGCACTCGGCGCCCGTCCGATCGCGATCGACCGCTCGGCCGGCGCGCTCGACGCGGCCGCACGCCTCGGCGCCGAGCACACCGTCCCGGCCGGCCCGGACGCGCCGGAGGCCGTCGCCGCCCTGACCTCCGGCGGCGCGCACGTCTCGGTGGATGCGGTGGGCTCGGCCGAGACCGCCGCCGCGAGCGTGCTGTCGCTGCGCCGTCGCGGCAGGCACGTGCAGATCGGCCTCCTGACCGGCGGGATGCCGGTGCTGCCGCTCGACCGCGCGATCGCGTGGGAGCTGGACCTCCTCGGCAGCCACGGGATGGCGGCCGCCGACTACCCGGGGATGCTCGCGCTCGTGGCCTCGGGCCCCCTCCGGCCGGAGCAGCTCGTCACCCGTACCGTCGGCCTCGCCGAGGCCGCACGCCTCCTCCCCCTCGCCGAGTCCGCCCCCGGCACCGGCATCACCGTCCTCGACCCCACCCAGCGCTGACCCGCAGCCCCACCCCTCCCTCGCCGCCCACCCCGCGGCTAACGGAGGACATCCACCCCGAATCCCCCTGAATCTCCTCCGGTAACTGACTTTCCGGTGCCTGCCACTGCGGATCTCCTCCGTTCCCGACAGGCGTGGCGAACGGAGGAGATCCGCATTGACACGCCGGCCGATGACGGCTAACGGAGGAGATCCGCGTTGCCCAGGGCCTCAATTTCTCCGTTAGCCGCGGGCCGGGGCGGCGGCGGGGCGGCGGTGGGGCGGGGCGGGGCGGGTGGGGCGCAAGTCGGCGGGAATTGCGTGGGGGTGGGCCGGATCTGTGCGGCGGGGGGCGGCAGGATGGAGGCATGCGACTGTCCGACATCCCCGCGCCCGACTCCGCCGCGGCGCGCGCCGCGCTCGAGCTCGCGAGCGAGTACCACACGCCGGCCCTGCTCAACCATGTGCTCCGGTCGTGGCTGTGGGCGGAGGGCTTCGCGACCGTCGAGGGCCTGCACGGCGTCGACCGCGAGCTGCTCTATGTGTCCGCCGTGCTGCACGACATCGGGATCGTGCCCGCCTTCGACAACCACACCCTCGCCTACGAGGACGCCGGCGGCCACGTCGCGAAGGCGCTCACCGCGGGGGCCGGCTGGCCGGCCGCACGCCGGACCCGCGCGCACGAGGTGATCGTGCGGCACAACTGGCCGGAGGTCGACCCGGCCGTCGACCCGGAGGGCCATCTGCTGGAGGTCGCGACCGCGCTCGACATCTCCGGCGTGCGGCCCGACGCGCTGCCGCTGGAGTTCCGGCGGGAGGTCGTCGCCGCGTTCCCGCGCCTGAGCCTGGCCGCCGAGTTCACCGCCTGCGTGACCGACCAGGCCGAGCGCAAGCCGGGCACCGCGGCGAAGCGGATCGTCGATCGCGGGGTCGCGAGCAAGCTGCAGCGCAACCCGCTGGAGTCCCTCGGCTGACGCGGCGACGTATCCTCGTCTGGTGACCTTCCCGCTCCCCGCCGCCGACTGGCGCGCCCGCGAGGCCGCGCACGCCGAGCGCGCCGACGCGCTCACGGCCGGTCACCGCGCCCGCGCCTCCCGCGGCGAGAAGCACCCGATCGAGGACTTCCTCTTCACCTACTACGCCTACTCGCCGTCGGTGCTGCGCCGCTGGCATCCCGGCGCCGGGGTGGAGCTCCGGGAGGCCGCGGGCGACCCGCGCGCGTCCTGGCGCTGGTACACCGCGGGCGCGACGCCCGGCGGCCTCGTCGTCGACCACGCCGCGATGGAGCGCGAGAAGGCGCCGCTGCTCGCCACGATCGAGCGCATCCTCCGCTCGACCGCCGCGCGGCCCGGAGCCTTCGGCTGCTTCGGGCTGCACGAGTGGGCGATGGTCTACCGGCAGGACGAGCACCGCCACGACGTCCCGCTGCGGCTCGGCCAGGGCGGCACCGACGCCGTGGTGGAGGCCGCAGAGCTGCGCTGCACGCACATCGACGCTTTCCGCTTCTTCACGCCGGAGGCCGTGCCGCGCAACCGCTTCGCGCCGACGCGCGAGACGCAGCCCGAGCTGGAGCAGCCCGGCTGCCTGCACGCCGGGATGGACGTCTACAAGTGGGCGATGAAGCTAGGCCCGCTGGTCCCCGGCGAGGTCCTGCTCGACGCGTTCGAGCTCGCCCGCGACATCCGGATGCTCGACATGCAGGCCTCCCCCTACGACATGCGGCCGTGGGGCGCGGAGCCCGTGCGCATCGAGACCGCCGAGGGCAAGGCCGAGTACGTCCGCCGGCAGCGCGCGTTCGCCGAGCGGTCGAATGCGCTGCGCGAGCGGGTGCTCGACGCGTGGCCGGGCGGGCGTCGGGTCACGCCCGCCCTGGACCGCGTCCCGGCCTAGCCGCCGTTGCCGCCGCCGGCGCCTCCGTCGGCCCCGTTGCCCCCACCGGCCCCGTTGCCTTGGCCGTTGGTCGGCTGCGGCGTCGGGGTGGTGGTCGGCCCCGGCGTCGAGGTGTTCTGACCCGAGCTGATCTGGATGCTGATGCTCGATCCGCCGTCCACACTGGAGCCCGACGACGGGTTCGTGCCGGCGACGGTGCCGGCCGGCTGGTCGCTGGGGACCGGCGTCTGGTCGACGGTCACCGTCAGCCCGAGCCCCTGGAGCAGCGACGTCGCCTGGTCGGGCGTCTTGCCGCTCACGTCGGGCACGGACACCTGGCTGCCGTACAGCACCGAGTTGTCCGGCTTCGGGAAGGCGTCGCCGCCGTAGACATTGTCGAGCGCCTGCAGGATGGGCTTGGCGATCGAGAACTTGACGTTGCCGCCGCCGATGCCGTTGAAGTCGAGGCTCCGCAGCGGGACGGAACCGGACACGTTGCCCACCCAGGTGGCCTGGGCGACCTTCGTGGTGGAGGTGATCATCCAGTTCTGCAGCGAGTCGTCCGTCGTTCCGGTCTTGCCCATGATCGGGGTGCCGTCGTACGGGTTCGCGCTGGCCGCGGTGCCGCCGCCGCGCATGACGCCCTGCAGGGCGTAGGTGATGCCGGACGCGATGTTCTTCTGGAGGCCCTGCGTGCAGGTCGACGGGCTCACCTTGTGCGGGGTCCCGTCGGCGTTGATCACCCTGTCGATCGCGATCGGCGTGCAGACCGTGCCGCCGTTCGCGATGCCCGCGTAGGCCGTCGCCATCGTCAGCGGCGCGATGTTGTTCGTGCCGAGGATCATCGACGGGTAGGAGTTGAGCTGCGCGCCGCTCTTGGCCGGGTGCACGCCGAGGCTCTGCGCCGCCTTGAGGATGGAGCAGAGGTCGGTCTTGGTGGCCATCATGGCGAATGCCGTGTTGACGGACTGCGCCGTCGCGGACATCACCGACAGCCGGCTCGCCGAGCCTTCGTCGTTGGACACCGGCCAGTCCGGCCCGGATACCGTGCCGCACGAGCTGTGGAACTGGGACATCGAGAAGTTGTGCTGCGACGCGTCGATCGACTCGTACAGACTGTGGCCGCCCTCCAGCCAGCCGGCGAGGTCGAACGCCTTGAACGTCGAACCGGTCTGGAAGCCTTGCGAGCCTCCGTAGGCCTCGTCGGTGTTGTAGTTCACCGCCGTCGTGCCGGGTTGGGCCTGGTCGGTGTTGTTGAAGGCCTTGTTCTGCACCATCGTGACGATGCGCCCGGTGCCGACCTCGACGGACACGTTCGTCGCGCCGACGTCGATGTCGGGCCGCGACGACGGGATGTACTTGGAGATCGCCTGCTGGGCCGCACCCTGGAGGTCGAGGTTCAGGGTCGTGTAGATCTTGAGCCCGCCGCGGTTGAGCGTCGTCCAGCGGTCGGCGCTGGTCTTGCCGTACGCCGGGTCGTTGAGGATGACGTCGCGGACGTAGTCGCAGAAGAACGCGGCGTTGACGTTCTGGGCGATGGCACAGCCCGACGGCGTCGACGTGATCGTCGGCTGGATGGGGGCCTTCTTGGCGGCATCCCGGTCGGCGAGCGAGATCTTGTGGTTCACGTACATGCGGTCGAGCACGTAGTCGCGCCGGGCCTTGGTGAGCTTGTAGCCGTTGGCGGCGCCGTTGTCCTTGTTGCTCGCCTCGTCGATGCGCAGGTTGGACGGGTTGTTGACGATGGCGATCAGGGTCGCCGCCTGCGGGAGGGTGAGCTGGGCGGCGGTGGTGTTGAAGTAGTACTCCGACGCGGCCTCGATGCCGTACACCTGGCCGCCGAAGCCGACGACGTTGAGGTAGCCAAGCAGGATGTCCTGCTTGCTGTACTTCTTCTCCAGGCCGACCGCGTACCGCATCTCCTGGATCTTGCGCTGCAGGGTGACGCCCGCGGCGTCGTTGTAGCAGGCCGTGACCTTCTTCTGGTCGGTGAGGCCCTCGCAGTGCTCGACCTCGACGTTCTTGACGTACTGCTGAGTGATGGAGGACCCGCCCTGCACGCCCCCGCCGACGACGGTGGAGAGCGCGCCGCGCACGGTGCCGAACAGGTCGACGGCGCCCTCGCTGTAGAACCGGGGGTCCTCGGCGGAGGTCGCGGCGTCCTTGGCGACGTTCGCGACCTGGGCCCAGGCGACGTCCTTGCGGTTCTGCGCGTAGAACTGCGCGATCGGGACGTCGTTGCCGCCCTGCTTGGCGTACACGGTGGAGTTCTGCGCGAACTGCCCGATGTTCAGATCGGCCGGCAGCTTGTTGAAGTCACTGATGCCCGCAGCGGCCGCTACGCCGGCTCCCAGGAAACCCGGAAGAAAGAACAAGGTGGAGAGCACCGCAGCGACGAGCGCGAGCGCCACCCACTGCACGATCGCGGCGTTTCGGGAGCGCGGAGCACGCAGCTCGAACCGCTTGAGGGGCTCGATACGCTCGTCGATCGCCTGCAGGCGCGGGGAATTTGGGAATCTGTCCGGGTTGGGCACGGGTCCACGCTTCCAGGGTCTGCTGTGGGACGGGTTGAGACATGCACTGTACCCCTATGGGGACTTTCAGGAAGGGGATGCGGAAAGGCGCCGGCCCCCGAAGGGAGCCGGCGCCTTCCGTCGCTCTGCGTCGCTTACGCCGCCGCCGCGTACACCGCCCGCGGCCGCACCTGCAGCGCCCCGTCGACGGCGTCGACCACGACGGTCCCGCCGTCCGCGACGGTGGCCGCCACCATCAGCTCGGCGATCCGGTCGTCCACCTCGCGCTGGATGACGCGTCGGAGCGGGCGGGCGCCGTACTCCGGCTCGTAGCCGGCATCGGCGATCCACTCCACGGCCGCCTCCGTCACCTCGAATCCGATGGACCGGTGCGCCAGCCGGGCACCCGTCGCCTGCAGCAGCAGGCGGACGATGTCGCGGAGCTGCTCGGCGTCCAGCTTGCGGAACAGCACGATCTCGTCGATGCGGTTCAGGAACTCGGGACGCATGGCCTCCCGGAGCTTGCCCATCACCCGGTCGCGGATGTCCTTGTCCGAGGCGAACCCGCCCGAGCCGACCGGCACGAAGCCGAGGGCGCCGCTGCGGGAGGCCAGGAACTCCGAGCCCAGGTTGGAGGTCATGATGACCACCGTGTTGCGGAAGTCGACCGTGCGGCCCTGGCCGTCGGTCAGGCGACCGTCGTCCAGCACCTGCAGCAGCAGGTTGAACACGTCGGGGTGCGCCTTCTCGATCTCGTCGAACAGCACGACCGAGTACGGGTTGCGGCGCACACGCTCGGTGAGCTGGCCCGCCTCGTCGTAGCCGACGTATCCGGGAGGGGCGCCGACCAGGCGGGCGACCGTGTGGCGCTCGCCGAACTCGCTCATGTCGAACCGGATCATCGCCTTGTCGTCGCCGAACAGCGACTCCGCCAGCGACTTGGCCAGCTCGGTCTTGCCGACGCCGGTCGGGCCGAGGAACAGGAACGAGCCCACCGGGCGGCGCTCGTCGCCGAGGCCGGTGCGGTTGCGGCGCACCGCCTTCGCGACGGCCGTCACGGCGTCGTCCTGGCCGATGACGCGGGCGTGCAGCTCCGACTCCAGCGCGGCGAGGCGCTCGCGGTCGGCGTCGCCGATGCGGGACACCGGGATGCCGGTCGCCCGGGAGACGATCGCCGCGATCTCCGCCTCGTCCACGACCGCCTCCGCGGCGTGGCGCGGGGCCGTGCCGAGCTCGTCGATCCCGTGCTGCACGGCCTCCATCTCGTCGCGCAGGCGGGACGCCTCCTCGTAGTGCTCGGCGGCGACGGCGGAGTTCTTCTCGGACTCCAGGGTCGCCAGGCGCTGCATCAGCTCGGACGCGTCGACGCGCTTGCCGAGCGACAGCCGCAGCCGGGCGCCGGCCTGGTCGATCAGGTCGATCGCCTTGTCCGGCAGGAACCGGTCGGAGATGTAGCGGTTGGACAGCTCCACCGCCGCGCGGATCGCCTCCGGCGTGTACGTGACGGCGTGGTGCTCCTCGTACGCGGAACGCAGGCCGTCCAGGATGAGCACGGCGTCCTCGACGCCCGGCTCGCCCACCATCACCGGCTGGAAGCGGCGCTCCAGCGCCGGGTCCTTCTCGATGCGGCGATACTCCTTGAGCGTGGTCGCCCCCACCAGGTGGAGGTCGCCGCGCGACAGGCGGGGCTTGAGGATGTTGCCCGCGTCCATGCCGCCGGACTCGCCGGAGCCTCCGGCGCCGACCACGGTGTGCAGCTCGTCCACGAACACGATCAGCTCGTCCTTGCGTGCGCTGATCTCGTCCATGAGCTTCGTGAGCCGCTCTTCGAAGTCGCCGCGGTAGCGGGTGCCTGCGACCATCCCGGCGAGGTCGAGCGCGACCACCTTCTTCTCGAGCAGCTGCTCGGGGACGTCGCCGGCGATGATCGCGCGGGCCAGGCCCTCCACGATCGCGGTCTTGCCGACGCCGGCCTCGCCGACCAGGACGGGGTTGTTCTTGGTCCGGCGGGAGAGGATCTCGACGGTCTGCTCGATCTCGTCGAGCCGGCCGATGACCGGGTCCAGCCTGCCGTCGCGCGCGAGCGCGGTCAGGTCGGTGCCGAACTGGTCGAGCATCGGGGTCTCGGAGTCGCCGGCCGCCTCTGCGGCCTCCTGGGCTCCCGCGCCGACCGTGGCGGACTGCCGCATGGCGTTCGTGAGGGAGTCGGGGGTGACGCCGGCGGCCTGGAGGACCTGCCCGGCGGGCGCGTCCTGCCCGATCACAAGAGCGAAGAAGAGGTGCTCGGGGTCGATGTAGGTCGCACCGGAGGCGCGGGCCACCTGGTAGGCGTGGAACAGCACACGCTGGGCGGACGCCGTGATCGCGGCGCCGTCGGCGTCGATGGGCTCGCCGGAGGCGGGGAGCCGCTGCTCGGCGGCGTCGGCGACCGCGGACGGGTCGACGCCGATGCGGCGCATGGCATCGGACGCGGGCTCCTGCCCGGCCATCACGCGGAGGATGTGCAGGGCGTCGAGCTCGCGGTGGCCGTGCTCGAGCGCGTAACGGCCCGCCTCGGCGAGGAGTTCCTGCGTGCGCCGGCTGAGGAACCGGCTGATGTCGATGGAGCGCGCGCTGCGGGCGCGCTCGCCCGCGAGGTAGCGCGAGAGGAACTCGTCGAACGAGTTCTCGCTGCCGCTCTCGGGGGTGAAGTTCTCGGGCACCTGATCTCCTGGTTCGTAAAGTTGAGTTGGTTGCACTCAAGTTCAACGTTCGGGGAAAGTCTTTATTCCGCGTTCACTGCCGTCTTGGACTTTTCTTGGGAGGAGTGGGATTGACTGGGGGCAGACGCTGATTCGAAAGGACGGTGCCGACCTGTCTGTCACGATGCTGCGGCCGGCCCCCACCCGGAGTGCCGCGCCCCTCACCCGCCCCGCGGTGCTCGCCGCGCTGTTCGGTGTGCTCGCGACCGTGCTCTCCGCCATCGGCTCCGGCATCCCGTCGCTGTGGGGCGACGAGGCCACCAGCATCATGTCCGCGCAGCGCCCGCTGCCGTCGCTGTTCCAGATGCTGGGACACGTCGACGCCGTTCACGGCACCTACTATCTCGGTCTGCACTTCTGGGGCGGCCTGTTCGGGTTCTCGCCGTTCGCCGTGCGGCTGCCGAGCGCGATCGTGGTCGGGCTCGCGACGGCGGCCGTCGTGCTGCTGGCGGCGCGGCTTCGGAACACCCGCACAGCGGTCATCGCCGGCCTGGTCTGCGCGATCCTCCCCCGGGTCACCTACATGGGCGAGGAGGCGCGCTCCTTCGCGTTCTCGGCGGCGATCGTCGCCTGGCTGACCGTGCTGCTCGTCGCCGCGCTCGACCGCGAGCGCCCGCGGGCGGCGTGGTTCGTCGGCTACGGCGTGCTGCTCGCGCTCGGGACGTACTTCTTCCTCTACACGATCCTGTTCGTGGTGGTCCACGGTGTGATCGTCGCCGTGTGCCGCCCGCCGCGACGCACCGTCCGCGGCCTGCTGATCGCGGTCGGCGGGGCGGTGCTGGCCGTCGCTCCCCTGCTGGTGCTCGCGATCGGCCAGCACAACCAGATCTCCTACCTCGGCGCAGTGCAGCAGCTCGCGCCGCAGACCCTGTTCAGCGGGCTGTGGTTCGGCGACTCCTGGCCGCTCGGGATCGCGGCCTGGGCTCTCATCGTGCTCGCCGTGGCGGTCGCGATCCGGCAGCGGGCGGTGGCGGCGCGCGCCGGCGGGGAGCGGTTCCTCGCCCTCACGGAGTCGCGGGCCCCGTCCCTCGTCGGCGTCGCGCTGGTCTGGCTGCTCCTGCCGCCGGTCATCCTGATCGCCGTGCAGTCGGTCGTGCCCGACTTCACCGCCCGGTACGTGTCGTTCTGCGCGCCGGCGGCGGCGCTCCTGATCGCGTGCGGTGTCGACGACATCCTCCGGTGGCGCCGCTGGGCGGGCGTGGTCGCGGGCGTGCTCGTGCTCGCGCTGTGCGTCCCGGTCTATGTGGCGGAGCGAACGCCCTACGCCAAGAACCAGAGCGACTGGGCGGAGGTCTCGGCCGCGATCGGAGCGCACGCCCGCCCCGGCGACGCGGTCGTGTTCGACGAGTCCACCAAGCCGTCCAAGCGCCCCCGCCTCGCCGAGCACACCTACCCCGCCGGCTTCGCGGACACGAAGGACGTCGCCCTCGACCTCCCGGCCGTCAAAACCATTTCCTGGCATGACAGCGCGTACAGTGTGCGCCAGGCCGCCGCGCTCGGCCGGTTCGACGGCGTCGACCGGGTGTGGCTGATCGAGTACTCCGCCTCCCCCGGCTCCGTCGACGACTACGGCGTCGCCGACCTCACCGCTCTCGGCTTCCACGAGACCACCACGCGGATCGCGACGCATCGCGAGCTGATCTCGCTGTACGAAAGGACCCCATGACCCCCCACGCACTGGCCGCCGCCGGCGCCCTCGTCCATACCGGCCTCCTCGACCCGCAGGGCCTCATCCAGGCCGCCGGTCCGTGGGCGCTGCTCGGCATCTGCGCGATCGTCTTCGCCGAGACCGGCCTGCTGCTGGGTTTCTTCCTGCCCGGCGACACCCTGCTGTTCTTCGCGGGCGTGCTCACCCTCACCGGCCACATCCCGCAGCCGCTCTGGCTGGTGATCGTGGCCGTCGCCATCGCCGCGATCCTCGGCGGCGAGGTCGGCTACCTGATCGGCTGGAAGTCCGGCCCCGCGGTGTTCGACCGGCGCGAGTCCGGGGTGTTCAGCCGGGCGAGCGTCGCGCGCACGCAGGCGTTCTTCGACAAGTACGGCAGCGGCGCGGTCGTCGTCGCCCGCTTCGTCCCGGTGGTCCGCACCTTCGCGCCCGTCGCGGCGGGCGTCGGCCGGATGCGCCACGGCGTGTTCAGCCTCTTCAACGTGATCGGCGCCGCCGTCTGGGCCGCTGCCGTCACGCTCATCGGGTTCGGCCTCGGTCACATCCCGGGCGTCGCGGACTTCGTGTCGAAGTACCTGGACATCGTGCTCATCGGGATCGTCGTGATCTCGGTCGGCCCGGTGCTGGTGCGCGCGATCGCGCTGCGGCGGCGGAAGTCGCGCGTCGAGTCGTAAGGCTGCTCGCCGAGGGGCACGTAAACGCCCCTCAACGGCCGTTTTAGGGGCGTTAACGTGCCCTTCGAACGGTCTGGCGCTGCTGGCGGTACTGGGCACGCAGTCGTTCGCCGGGTAGCCTGTGCGCCGTGGATGTCATCGGCTGGCTGTTGGACGGCGACCCTTCGATCCGCTGGCAGGTGCGCCGCGACCTCCTGCACGAGCCGGACGCCGCCGTCGCCGCGGAGCGCGCGAACGTGGAGACCGAGGGCTGGGGCGCCGCCCTGCTCGACCGGCAGCGCGAGGACGGCACCTGGGGCGAGGGCGTCTGGACCCAGCGCGACCGGGTGGGCGTGGACGACGCGATGCTGATGCTCGCCGTGCTGGGTGCTCCCGCGGACGGCGAGCGCACCCGGGTCGCGGTCGACCGGGTCGTGCGCCAGGTCGACTGGGGCGAGGAGTGGTGGAACCACGCGTTCTTCGACGGCGAAGTGGAGCCCTGCATCAACGGCCGCGTGCTCGTCGCGGGGGCGCGGTTCGGGCATCCCAGCGAGCTGATCGTCGAGCGGCTCCTGAACGAGCAGCAGGACGACGGCGGCTGGAACTGCTACGCGGAGACCCGCCAGGACCCCGGGTCGTTCCACAGCACGATCTGCGCGCTGGAGGGATTGACCGCCTACCGCGACGCGGGTGGCCCGACCGACGTGGACGCGGTGATCGCCCGCGGCCACGAGTACCTGCTGACCCGCGGCCTGATGCGGCGTCTGAGTGACGGCTCGGTCATCGCGGAGAGCTGGCTCCGGTTCTCGTTCCCGTACTACTGGTCGTTCGACCTGCTGCGCGGGCTCGACCACCTGCGGGCGGCGCGAGTCCCGGCGGACGAGCGGGTGGCGGAGGCCGTGTCGGTGGTCTCCTCTCGCCGGCAGCCCGACGGCCGCTGGCTGCTCGACCACGAGCACTCCGGCCGATCCCTCCTGGACATGGAGGCCGTGGGCGAGCCGAGCCGCTGGAACACGCTGCGGGCGCTGCGCGTCCTGGAGTGGGCGGGAGCATAGCGGGGACTAGTCCACGACCCGCCCCTCCCCCTCCATCCGCTGGAACCATTTGGTCCGCGTGGCGACCGCGTGCGCGGCGGAGGGGATGCCGCGCACGCGGAGCCGGATGCCGCGCCCGGCGAGCTCCTGGTCGAGGTTCTGCAGGGCGAGGATGACCGTGATGGAGATGTCCTGGAGCGGTGAGCAGTCCAGGGTGAGTTCGGTGACCTCCCCGGCGGCGCGTGCGGCGTCGGCCGCGTCGAGGATGAGTTGCTCCGTCGCGAGCACGTTGGCGGTGTAGAGCGGGCCGAGGAGGCTGACGCTCATGCGGCCTCCCGCCGTCTCCTCCACCCGGACCCGCGGCTTGTTGAGCGCCGCCAGCACGAGCACCAGGGTGAACAGCACCCCGACGCCCACCGCGGCGAGCAGGCCGGCGGTCAGTCCGATGACCGCGGTCGCCATCGAGATCGCGAAGTCGCGTCTACTGATCCGCCAGAGCAGCACCAGGTCTTTCACGTCGATCAGCCCGAACACTGCGACGAAGACGAGGGAGGCCAGCGTCGCCTGCGGCAACAGGCTGATCACCGGGCCGAGGAAGAGACCGATCAGCAGCGCGAGCACCACCGTGACGAGCGCGGCGAGCTGCGAGCGCGCTCCCGCCGCCTTGTTCACCGCGCTCTGCGAGAACCCGCCCGCCGCCGGCAGCGTCTGGAACCAGCCGCCGAGCAGACTCGCCATCGCCGTCGCGAACAGCTCGCGGTTGCTGTCGATGCGCGGGTCCTCCAGCTCACGGATGCCGCGCGCGACGGCCGCGGACTCCAGGAACGCCATCACCGCGATGGCCAGCGCGCCGGGGATGAGCTGGAAGACGTGGTCGAGGCTGGGCAGCGCCGGGAGCGGGAACGCGCGGGTCACCAGGGTGATCAGCTCCACGCCCGCTGAGCGCAACCCGCCGAATGCCACCAGCAGGATCCCCGCCGCCACAACGATCAGCGGGCCGGGCACCCGCGGCAGGAACCGCTTGAACAGGAACAGCGCGGCGACCGACACCACCGACAGGACCGTCGTCACCGGGTTGGCGTGCGGGATCGCCGCCACGACCGCGTTGACGCTGTGAATGAAGCCGCCGCCGGTCGGTGCGTCGGTCTCCCCCAGCAGTTTCGGGAGCTGTCCGACCGCCACTGTCGCGCCGACGCCGATCTGGATGCCGAGCAGCGTCGGCTTGTTGATGATCTCGACCAGGGTGCCCAGCCGCAGCAGCCGGGCCAGCAAGAGGGCCACGCCGACGAGCAGGGTCAGCGTCACCAGGTCGCGCGGGATCGCGTGCGAGTTCGCGACGACCCCCGCCGAGACGAACGTCGTCGCGGTGAGCGTCGCGATCGTGGAGGTCGTGGACACGCTCATCGCCCGCGAGCCGCCCAGGAACGCGTACACCGCCATCGGCACCGTCGCCGTGTAGAGGCCGGCCTCCACCGGCAGGTTCGCGATGGTCGCGTACGCCATCGCCTGCGGCACGACCACCGCGCCAGCGGACACTCCGGCGAGGATGTCGCGGCCCAGCCACTCCCGGCGGTACCCCGCCAGGGTCGGCAGCAGCCACGACCGCCGGACGGCCGGGGGCGCGGTGGTCACGGTCGGCCCCCGCAGCCGTCAGTCCCTGGCCATCGCGGCGGCCAGGTGCGCCTCCACATCCACGTAGGCGTCGTCGGCGATGTCGAAGACGACCTTGACGATCCCGCCGCCGCTGTACTCGAAGTGCGAGCCCTCGTACAGCTTCGAGACGGCGTCGCCGGAGTCGTAGCCGATGCACAGGCCCTCGCCGCACAGCGAGAAGTGGCCGAGGATCGTCCGGATCTCCTGCTCGGCGACCTTCTCGTCGTCGATGTAGAGCGCCAGCGGGCCGATGCTCTCCCGGTACTCGCCCATCCGCTCCTTCGTGAACGAGACGCCGAAGATGTGCCTCCCCGGGCCGGGGACCGGCGCCGAGATGACGTTCTCCGGCGGGATGCCGAGGAAGTTGTAGACGTAGGTCAGCCTCCCGTCCTTCACGAAGAGGCTGTGGCCGCCGAACCGCGAGCCGTGCGCGAAGATCACGCCCTCGGTGTCCGCGGTGGTGTCGACCTCGGCGAGCACCTTGTACGAGACGCCGTGCGTGTTCGCCGCCGACCGTTCCGGGATCTCGGTCGTGCCGGGATAGTAGGTGTACTGGCCGCTCGGCGGCACAGGGACCTTGAACTCCATCGAGACGAATGTCTCGAAGTCCTTCGCGCTCCCGATGATCTGGAGGTCGTTGAGGGGCAGCACGTCGTTCCGCGCCGCCTCCGCCAGCCACAGTGCCTTCAGCTCATCGACCTTGTCCGGATGCTCCGCTGCGAGGTCGTTCGCCTCCGACCGGTCGATGTCGGTGTGGAAGAGCTGCCAGGTGTCGTGGTCGAAGCCACTCATGCCACTCGTCGGGCCATGTTCCGCCACGGCTTTCCAGCCGTGGTGCCAGACACCGCGGCTGCCGAGCATCTCGTAGTACTGGGTCTCCTTGGTCGTCGGGCCGTCCGCGGGCGCGTCGAAGCTGTACGTCATGGAGACTCCGTCCAGCGGCCGCTGCTCGACGCCGGCGTCGCTGTCCGGCAGCTCGACACCGCACACGTCGAGGATCGTCGCGACGATGTCGGTCGAGTGATGGTACTGATTGCGCACCTCGCCGCGCGCCCGAATGCCCTTCGGCCAGGAGATCACCAGCGGATCGCAGACGCCGCCCTGATAGGTGTAGCGCTTGAACATCCGGTACGGCGTCGAGAACGCGACCGCCCAGCCAGTCGGGTAGTGGTTGTACGTGTTCGGCGAACCGAGCTCCTCGACCATGGTCAGGTTCTGGGCTTCGTCGTCCGGATAGCCACCGAACACCTTGCCCTCGTTGACGGATCCGTTCGGACTCCCCTCGCCGGAGGCGCCGTTGTCCGCGCAATAGATGATGAGCGTGTTGTCCAGCTGCCCGCTCTCTTCCAGATAGTCGACGATCCTGCCGACCTGCGCGTCGGTGTACTCGGAGAATCCGGCGTAGACCTCGGCCATGCGAGAGAACATGGCGCGCTCGTCCGCGTTCAGCTCCCCCCACGGGCGCACCTCGTCGGTCTGCGAGAAGGTCCCGGGCGGCATCGGGTTGATCGCTGTCAGCTCCGTACCCTCCGGCAGGAGGCCCTTCTCGATCATCCGCGGCAGCACCCACTCGCGGTACGCCTCGTAGCCGTCGTCGAAGACGCCCTTGTACTTGTCGATGTACTCCTGCGGCGCGTGGTGCGGGGCGTGGTTGGCGCCCGGGCAGAACCACAGGTACCAGGGCTTGTCCGGCTCGGTCTGCTTGACGTCGCGCAGCATCCGGAGCGCCTGGTCGGCCAGGTCTTTGGACAGGTGGTAGCCCTGCTCCGGGAGGTAGGGCTGGTCGATGTAGTGGTTGTCCTCGGCCAGCGACGGGTACCAGTTGTTGGTCTCGCCGCCGATGAAGCCGTAGAACCGGTCGAAGCCCTGCGCCAGCGGCCAGTTCTTCTTGCTGGCGCCCGCCGTCCACTCATCGATCGGGACGTTGTGGTTCTTGCCCACCCAGAAGGTCGCCCAGCCCGCATCGCGCAGCAGGTTCGCCATCGTCGCGTTGGAGGCCGGAATGTGCGAGTTGTAGCCGGGGAACCCGGTGGACGACTCGGAGATGGTGGCGAACCCGTTCGAGTGGTGGTTGCGCCCGGTGAGCAGGGTGGACCGCGTCGGGGAGCACAGCGCCGTGGTGTGCCACTGCGTGTAGGTCAGGCCGCTCTGCGCGAGCCGCTCCATCGTCGGCATCTGGATGCGTCCGCCGTACGTCGACCACGCCGCCTGCCCGGTGTCGTCGTAGAGCACGAGCAGCACGTTCGGCGACCCCTCCCGCGCCTTCGGCGGCAGGAAGGCATCCCAATCGGACACCGAATCCCGCACATCGAGTTCGATCTTTCCCTGGAAATCTCTGGTCACAGCGTGTACCCCCTCGATTTACGGGTCACGCTAGTCAGGGCCGGGCGGCGGCGTCTAGGAGGGAGCGCGGGGCCCGATCAGCGGGTGCGACGGCGCGCCGCCTGATCCGCGAACGCGTCGAGCGCCTGGATCATGTCGTCCGCGATCCAGAGCCGGTTGCGTTTCCGCGAGTTGGCGGAGCGCAGGACACCACGATCGACCAGCGCTTCGAACGCCCGGTAGGCGCCGGGCGCGGACAGACCGAGCCTGGACTCCACGACCGCCGCGTTGAGCACGGGCTGTTCGAGCGCGAGCGCAGCCACCCGCCGGGCCGAGCTGTCCGAGCGAAGCCCGGTCAGCGCCTCCTCCCAGCGGGTGCGGAGCTCTGCGATCGCCGTCGCGAGCTGCCGTCCGGTGCGCACCGCGAATCCCGCGGCCTCGGTGAACGAGCGCACGATCGGGTCGACATCCCCGGCGCGATAGGCGCTGAGCGCCGCGTAGTAGCCGTCGACGTCGTGCAGGAGGCCGGCGGAGACGGGCACCACCACCGTCGCGGTCGTGCGGGAACGCCGTAGCATCGCCTGGACGATCGCGCGCCCGGCGCGGCCGTTGCCGTCGGGAAACGGGTGGATGGTCTCGAACTGCGCGTGGGCGACTGCGGCGTGGATGAGCGCGGGGACGTCCCAGCGCCGCAGGAACCAGACCAGATCGGTCATCGACGCGGGCACCCGATCGTGATGCGGAGGGACGAAGGCGGCGCCGTGCGGGCTCACTCCCGAGCCTCCGATCCACACCTGCTCGCGGCGGTAGCCGCCAGTGAGCTCGGGCGCGTGATCCTCCAGGAGGGCCGCGTGCATCGCGATGATGCCTCCGTCGTCGAGCCCGTCGGAGAGTTCGAGCGCCGCCTGCATGGCGTGGACGTTGCGCACGATCAGGGGTGCGTTGCCGGTGTCCCGTTCGCCGAGCTCGGTCTCGGCGATCGCGCGGGCGCCACTGGTCAGGTTCTCGATCTGCGACGAGGAGGCGGACTCGCTCCGGAGCAGGATCGAGGCGAACGGGAGGACGGAGAGTCCCAGCTCGGCGTCGAAGCGGGTCAGCAGCGACGCGGCCTCGGCTGCTTCCGCGGCGACATCGGCGCTGACGTGCACGTCGAGTCCGGCGATCGAGGGCGCGACAGCGGCCTCGTAGGGGCCCCGGGTCGACGCCCACTGGCGCTGAGTCAGGTCGTCCCGGTTGCAGCGGGACTGCCACGCGTGCTGCTCCCGCGTCAGCGCGGGCCAGGCTCGAACGTCGGACATGAGAACAACCGTAGCGGTTATTTACACTTAATGGCCTAAGTGTAAATAACGGCCTTCCTTATTTTCACCTCGTCACCACCCCATCGACCTCTAGACGCATCTCCCCCCGCGGCGTTACTCTCAGCGCACATCC
This sequence comes from Leifsonia sp. NPDC056665, assembly GCF_042791795.1. Taxonomy (NCBI): domain Bacteria; kingdom Bacillati; phylum Actinomycetota; class Actinomycetes; order Micrococcales; family Microbacteriaceae; genus Leifsonia; species Leifsonia sp. NPDC056665. The sequence continues at coordinate 12,521 of NZ_JBHTXK010000018.1, read as the reverse complement.
AGGCTCGGACCCGAGCCCAGGGGAAAGGTAAAACGACATGGATTTCTGGAACAACTTCTGGAACATCATCTGGCTGTTCTTCTGGAGCTTCGCTTTCATCGCGTACCTGTTCGCGCTGTTCGCGATCATCAGCGACCTGTTCAGGGACCACAAGCTCAACGGCTGGTGGAAAGCGCTGTGGATCATCTTCCTGATCTTCGTGCCGTTCCTCACCGCGCTCGTCTACCTCATCGCCCGCGGGCCGGGGATGGCGGAGCGCAGCCAGAAGGAGGCCCGCCAGGTGCAGCGGAGCACCGACGCCTACATCCGCGAGGTGGCCACCTCCAGCCCGTCCGACGAGATCGCGAAGGCGAAAGCCCTCCTCGACGCCGGCACCATCACCCCCGAGGAGTTCGCGCACCTGAAGAGCGTCGCCCTCGGTCACCAGGCCGGAGCCGGAGCGCACGCAGCGCCCGCGGCCCCCGCCGCCCCGTCCGCGCCGACCCCGCCGCCGGCAGCGCCAACGGCGTGACCGAACGGGATCGGTGACCGACGTGACCGACCCGACCGCGACGGCGCCGGAGTCCTCCAGGGCTCCGGCGCCGTCGCGCACCCGCATCCGGCCGCTCGCGGGACTGACCGCGAAGAACGCGGTCCGCGAGGTGCTCGGCGGGGTCACGCTGCTGGCCATCGCCATCCCGCTCAACATCGGCTACGCGCAGATCGCCGGCCTCCCCGCCACCGCCGGGCTGTACGCTCTGGTGGTTCCCGCCGTCGTCTACGCGCTCACCGTGTCCTCGCGGCAGCTCGTCGCGTCGCCGGACGCCGCGGCCGCCGCGCTCGTGGCCTCCTCGCTCGGCGGCCTCGCCGTCGCGGGCCACCAGGACTACATAACTCTGGCCCTCGCGCAGGCCCTGATCAGCGGCGTGCTCTTCCTGCTCTGCTCGTTCTTCAAGCTCGGGTTCCTCGCCAACTTCCTCTCCAAGCCGATCCTGGTCGGCTTCGTCGGCGGCCTCGCGCTCGACATCCTGGTGTCGCAGGTCGCCAAGATGCTGGGCGTGAAGATCAATTCGGGCGGGGAGTTCCTGGAGAAGGTCGGCGGGCTCATCACCGGGCTGCCGACGCTCAACGTCTGGTCGCTGCTCATCTCGCTCGGCGCCCTCGTCGTCCTGCTGGTCGGCCGCCGGCTGGCCGCCACCATGCCGTGGGCTCTGCTCGTCCTCATCGTCGCGACCGTCGTGGTCGTGTTCACCGGGGCGGAGAGGGCCGGGGTCGCCGTGCTCGGCCATGTGGATGCCGGCCCTCCGACGTTCACGTGGCCGGTCATCGAGTGGGGGCAGTGGCTCGCGCTCATCCCCTCGGCCATCGCCCTGACCGTCGTGACGATGGGCGAGGGCCTGCTGGTCTCGCGCTCCTACGGCGAGAAGCGCGGCTACCCGACCCGTCCCGACCGCGACCTGTTCGCGTTCGGGGCCGCGAACATCGCCGCGGGCGTCAGCGGCGGCTTCGCGGTCGGGTCGTCGACCTCCCGCACCGCCGCGATGGACCAGTCCGGCTCCCGCACGCAGCTGCCCTCCCTGATCACGGCCCTCGGCACTCTGCTGCTCCTGATCTTCGGGACCGCCCTGCTGGCGGACATCCCCTCCCCCGCCATCGGCACCATCGTCGCCGTGGCGGTCGTCCCGCTGCTCGGCATCCCCGACTTCAACCGGCTCTGGCGGCTCGACCGGTTCGAGTTCGCGATCGGCGCCGCATGCTTCCTCGGCGCCCTGATCATCGGGCCGATCGCCGGCATCGTGATCGCGTTCGTCCTCGCGGTCGTCAACGTCACGCGCCGGGCGGCCAACCCGCCTATCGACACCCTGGCCGCCGACGGCGACCCGCAGCGCTCCCTCCTGTCGGCAGCGCCCGCCGGGGAGCCGACCGTTCCGGGCGTCGTGGTCGTCCGGCTCGCGGCGCCGCTGTTCTTCGCGAACTCGACCTCCTTCGAGAAGGCGGTGGAGCGCGCCGTCAGCGACACCGGCGCCACCCACGTCGTGCTCGACATGGAGGCCGTCACCGACGTCGACGTGACCGGCGCCGAATCGTGGGAGGCCGTGCAGACCTTCCTCGCCGCGCACGGGGGCGACCTCGCCCTCAGCCGGGTGCGTCCCGGCATCCACGACCGCCTCCAGCACCTCGGGCTGCTGGACGGCGTGCGCTTCTTCGACACCAACAGGGAGGCCATCATGGCGCTCCAGACACCCACCGCAGGAACAGATCATGGCCGCCGTTAGCGGGATCTGGCCGTTCCGCCGCCGCACCCGCGCGCCGGAGCCTCCGCCGCCTGCCGGGCCCGACCCCGACCAGGAGGCCACCGCCGCGAACGGCCGTAGCGTCCGCATCCTCCTCGCCCTGGCGGCCGGCGTCGTCATCCTGATCGGGATGCACGCGATCGCCGGCATCCTCGCCCCGACCCTGCTGGCGCTTGTGCTCGTCATCTGCGCGCAGCCGGTGCGGGTCTGGCTGGAGCGGCACGGCACGCCGAGCGGCGTCGCGACCGGCGCGGTCGCGCTCACGACCTTCGCATTGCTGGCCGGGTTCGCCGCCCTGCTGATCATCGCGATGGCGCAGTTCGTCGCGATGCTGCCGCAGTACAAGGAGCAGTTCCAGCAGATCGGCCAGCAGTTCGCGAGCTGGCTGACGAGCATCGGCATCAGCCCGCAGGACCTCCAGGCGGTGACGCAGGGCTTCGATCCGACCAAGCTCCTGAACTTCTTCAGCAGCCTGCTCGGCGGCGCCTTCGGTCTCATCACGTTCGGGGTGATCGTGCTGACCATGCTCATCCTGATGCCCGCCGACGCCGCCTACACGCCGACGCTGCTGCGCCAGCTCGAGCCGACCAAGCCGAACCTCGTGTACGCGCTCACCGGCTTCGCCCACAGCGTCCGCCGGTACATGGTCGTCACCACCGTGCTCGGTATCGTGCAGGGCGTCATCAACGGCGTCGCGCTGTTCATCCTGGGTGTGCCGGCCGCGCTGCTCTGGGCGATCCTGTCGTTCCTGTGCAGCTTCATCCCCAACGTCGGCTACTTCCTGGCGCTGGTGCCTCCTCTGGTGTTCGGCTACCTGATCGGCGGCTGGGGCACCGTCATCGCGATCATCGTCATCTACGGGGTCGTCAACGCCGTCGTGCAGTCGGTCGTGCAGCCGAAGGTGGTCGGCAACGCCGTGGCGCTCAGCCAGACGCTCACCTTCTTCTCCGTGCTGCTCTGGGCGATCGTGCTCGGCGCGATCGGCGCCATCCTCGCCATCCCGCTGACGCTGCTGGCCCGGGCGATCCTGGTGGACTCCGACCCGCGCGCCCGGATCTGGCGCGCCGTCATCGGCGACCTGAGGGAGACGAAAGACCTGATGAAGGTGGAGTCCGACGCGGCGAAGGCCGAACGCAAGTCGGCGAAGGACGCGAGGCACACCCCCGCGATCGACGAACGAAAAGAGGAGTAGATGGGGAGTGCGATCGGGGACACCCTTCCGCTGGCGCTGGGCATCGCGATCAGCCCGATACCGATCATCGCGGCGATCCTGATGCTGCTCTCGCCGAAGGCGCGCGGCACGAGCGTGGGTTTCCTGATCGGCTGGGTGCTGGGCATCGCGGTCGCCGTGGTGGTCTTCACGCTGTTGTCCGGGCTCATCCCCGCCGCCGACCCGAACGTCTCCAAGCCGATCGCCGGCACCATCAAGATCATCCTGGGGCTGGGACTTCTGTTCCTGGCGCTGCGGCAGTGGCGCTCGCGGCCGAAGCCGGGTGAGACGGTCTCGCTGCCGAAGTGGATGAGCGCGATCGACTCGATGACCGCCGGGCGCGGGTTCGTGCTGGCGTTCATCCTGGCGGCAGTGAACCCGAAGAACCTCCTGCTCGCCGCGGGCGCGGGCGTCGCCATCGGCACGGCCGGGCTCAGCGCCGGGTCTGCGACGGTCGTCATCCTGATCTTCGTGGTCGTGGCGGCGAGTTCGGTCGCCATCCCGGTGATCGGGTATCTGGTGGCCGCCGACGCGATGCGCGGCCCGCTCGACGCGCTGCGCGGGTGGCTCGTGGGCAACAATGCGACGGTGATGGCGGTGCTGCTGCTGGTGATCGGGGTGGTGCTGGTCGGGAAGGGGATCGGGAGCTTCTGAGCGGGGGTCAGCCGGCCGCCGCGGCGGCCCTGGCATTCTCCAGGTCGTAGCGCATCTGCATCCTGAGCCACAGCTCGGCCGTGCCGATGCCGTTCGCTTCGAGGGTGAGCGCGAGCTTGGTGCTGATCGCGGCGTGGCCGTTGAGGACCCGGGAGAGCGCCGGGCGCGACATCCCCAACTTCAGCGCGGCCTCGCCCACGGCCAGCCCGAGCCCCTCGGGTCCGAGCTGCTCGGCGAGCACCTCGCCGGGGTGCGGTCTGTTGTGCATCGTCATCATCCGCTCCTTCTTGGTCAGTGGTAGTCCAGGTAATCGACGAGGATCACGTCCTCGTCATCGAAGGCGAAGATCACTCTCCAGTTGCCGTTCACTCGCAGGGAGTACATGCCGGCGAGGTCGCCTTTCAGCGAATGGAGGCCGAACGCGGGCAGGTCGACGTCCTCGGGTACAGCGGCGTCATCGAGTGTCGCCAGGATCAACCGCAGCCTTCGCCGATGCTGCGGCACGATCCCTCTCGCCGAGCCTGTGTAGTAGAACGCGGACAGACCCTTGTGGGCGAAACTCTTGATCACCTCGACCAGTGTAACGCGTAACGGCACGCGGCACAAACCGGAGACTGCCGCCGAGCCGCTCAATGCTGCAACGTCGTCTTCAGCAGGATCACCACGACCCCGAACCCTCCCGTCACCACCGCCCCCGTCAAACACACCAGCACCGACCGCCCGCGGATCAGGAACACCAGGTAGCCCAGCAGCGCCAGCAGCAGCACGGTCAGCCAGAGCGACACGAACACGCCGACCTCGGCGGGGAGGATGCCGAGCGCCGCGAGCAGCAGCGGGATGCTGGGGACGACCGCCGCCTCCAGCATGCCGCTCGATTCGAAGAGCGCGTGTCGGAGGGAGTCGACGATGCGCGCGCGGGCGCTGTCGTCGTCGGCGTGGAAGCCGAGGGCGGTGGAGTAGACGTGCGCCAGCCAGAACACCACGATGCTCACCAGAGTGAAGACCAGGACGTGCAGGGCGTCCGCCTGGTCCGACGCGCCGCCCGAGCTCGCGGCGACCACGCTCGCGTAGACGATGGTGCCGTAGATGCCCGCGGGCGTGCCCCAGTGGCGCCACAGCGCCCGCTGGACCCGGACGCCGCTGTCGGCGGGCTCCGCGCCGGATTCGTTGAGGTCCATCGAGTCCATGAGGACATCATGGTCCGCGGCCGGTCGCGGCGTCAGTCCCGCGAATCCCGCCGCCGCTCACTCCTTCTCCGGGAACCGCGCCTCCGTCGCGAGGCCGCCCTGCGCCGCCGCCGACCCGGCGTTGCCTCCCCCGCGCCCGCGCAGCAGGAACGCCGCTCCGACCGCGATCACGGCGCCAGCGACCGGACCGACGATGTACACCCAGTACGCGTCCCAGTGCCCGCTCACCAGGTCGGGTCCGAACGTGCGCGCCGGGTTCATCGAGGCGCCGGAGATCGGGCTGCCCCACAGTCCGGCCAGCGCGATGTAGGCGCCGACGCCGAAGGCGCCGATGATGCCGAGGTTCTGGGCTCCGGAGGCCGTGCCCAGGATGACGCTCACCAGGCCGAACGTCAGCACCGTCTCCATCAACAGCGCGTCCCACGAACTGAAGCCGGAAGCCGGGTAGTTCGAGCCGTACCGTGCCGACACGTGGGTGACGCCCTCCAGGAACCACGCGGCCAGGGAGGCGCCGCCGAGCTGCACGATGATGTAGCCGGGCACGCGCGACCACGGGAAGTCCCCGCGCAGCGCGAACGCCACGCTGACCGCCGGGTTGAGGTGCGCGCCGGAGACCTTGCCCATGAACAGGATGATCGCGAACACCATCAGCGCGGGCGCGGTCACGGCCGCCGTGCGCGAGATCGTGTTCGGGAACGCCTGGCCCATCATTCCGCCGCCCGCGGCCACCAGCACCAGGAAGAAGGTGCCCAGCAGCTCCGAGAACAGCCGCCGCCACTCCTGCGACGTGTCGTGGAAGTCCTCGATGGACTGCTCGATCGACGTGGGCACGTGCATCAGCCGCCCGTGGACGACGTCGTTCATGATCCCGCGCGCCTCCGCGGCGTCCCTGCGGGTCTGCTCCTGACTCATGATGCCTCCTCGGCTATCCGGCGCCCACCGTGCTCGGCTCCACCGACAGGTCGCTGCCGCCCTCCACGGTGATGCGCCGGCCGATCCGCACGAGCTGCGGCTCGTCCGAGAACGCCCCCGCGAACAGCGCCTCGCCCTTGCGGAACGTCGGCGACTGCTCCAGCAGGTGCTGCGGCACGAACCCGAACACGTCGCCGACCTCGTCCAGGTCGCGCGGCGAGTTCATCCGCATCAGCCCGAGGTTGTCGCACTGGGAGAGCACGTTCGGGTGGATCTTGGTGGGCCGCTGCGTGGAGAGGAACAGCCACAGCCCGAACTTGCGGCCCTCCGCGGCGATCTGGATGAGCTGCTCGGTGAGCTGCGCCTCCACGCTGTTCCGCGGCACGGGCGGGCAGAAGTTGTGCGCCTCGTCCAGCACGATCAGCAGCGGGTCGCGCTCCATCCGCTTCTCCCAGAGGTGCTCCAGCACGCACAGCGCCGCAGCCTGGGGCTCGGCCAGGTGCGCGAAACCTCCGACGTCGAGCACGGTGACGCGGGGCCGCTCGTCGATCGTGTCGACGACCGAGGAACGGCCGAACGACCAGAGCGGCCAGTCCAGGATCTGCAGGTTGTCGATCCGCATCCCGAGCCGCTGCCGAGCCGGGTCGTCCGAGGAGGCGAGGGCTTCCAGGAAGCGCTCCTTGTCGAAGTGCTGCCCCGGCGACTTGTCGAGGTGCAGGAGGGCGTTGTACTCCTCCTCGTCGGCGATCGGGTCGAGCCTGCCGACCGCGGCCTGCGAGCGCACCCGGAGGTCGACGTAGCGGGCGTGGAGCTGCGGCTCGGCGCGGGTGCTGGAGTGGAAGACCCGGATGTCGAAGGCGGCGAAGCGGTTGCGCTCCTCGGCCGACGCGTCCTCCCTGGTCCGCGACACCCGCACGAAGTCGGCGTTCGGGTCGAGCACGGCCATCGGCAGCTCGGTCTGCAGGAGCAGCTGCTCCAGCACGACGCCGAGCGCGTACGTCTTGCCCGACCCGCTCTGCCCGCACCAGAAGGTGTGGCGGTTGAAGCGCGAGCCGTCGATGACGGCGGGACGCTCGGGGGCGTCGACGGTGGTGCCGATGGTGAGCGGTATCATCGTGCGGCCTTCCGGTTCGTGGCGCTCTGGGCGGTCAGGGCGGCGTCCAGCGCGATCGCCGCCCGGATGAGCGCGAGGTGCGTGAAGGCCTGCGGGAAGTTGCCGAGCTGGAGGCCGGCGGGGTCGATCTCCTCGGCGAACAGGCCGACGTGGTTGCCGTAGGTCAGCATCTTCTCGAAGGCGTACTGCGCCTCGTCCAGCCGGCCGGCGTCGGTCAGCGCGCAGACGTAGAAGAACGAGCACAGCGAGAAGGTGCCCTCCTCGCCGGGGAGGCCGTCCGGCGAGGCCGACGGGTTGTACCGGTAGACCAGGCTGTCGGTGACCAGCTCCTCCCCGATCACGTCGAGCGTCGAGAGCCACATCGGGTCCTGCGGCGAGATCATCCCGACCAGCGGCATCAGCAGCGTGATCGCGTCGACGACGTCGGTGCCGGGATGCTGCGTGAAGGCCTTCCGCTCCGGGTTCCAGGACTTCGTGAAGACCTGCTCGTAGATGGCGTCGCGGGTGGTGATCCAGCGCTCCAGCGGCGCCGGGCGGCTGCGCTCCCGGGCGATGGTGATGGCGCGATCGAAGGCGACCCAGCACATGATCCGGCCGTAGGTGAAGTCCTTGCGGCCTCCCCTGGTCTCCCAGACGCCTTCGTCGGGCTGGTCCCAGTTGTCGGCGAGCCAGTCGAGGATGCCGACGAGCTTCACCCAGCCGGGATGACCGATTGGGTGATGGTCCTCCGCGATGGACAGCGCGTCCAGCGCCTCGCCGTAGATGTCGAGCTGGAGCTGGTCGGCGGCGCCGTTGCCGATGTGCACCGGCGTCGAGCCCGCGTAGCCCTCGAAGTGGTCGAGGGTGAGCTCCTCCAGGTCGGACGAGCCGTCGATCCGGTACATGATCTTGAGCGGCCCGGAGCTCTCGCCCACGGCCTCGGAGACCCGGTCGGCGGTCCACAGCGAGAAGGCGATGGCCTCCTCCTCGTAGCCGAGGGCGAGCAACGAGTAGACCGAGAAGGAGGCGTCGCGGATCCAGGTGTAGCGGTAGTCCCAGTTGCGCACGCCGCCGAGCTGCTCGGGCAGCGCGGCGGTCGGTGCTGCGACCAGCGCTCCGCTCGGCGCGTACTGCAGGAGCTTCAGGACCATCGCGGAGCGTTCCACGTCCTCCCGCCAGCGGCCGGAGTAGCCGCTGCGGCCGATCCAGTCCCGCCAGAAGGCGACCGTCTCGCGGAACAGGCGGTTGCCGCGGGCGCGGCCGATGTCGCGGGGCTCGCCGCGCGGCTCGGTCTCGAACGCGAAGATGCGGAGGTCGCCGGCGCCGAGCGTGAACTCCAGGTCGACGTCGCCGTCCACCAGCGCGTCCGCCGGCACTCCGTGCAGGGCCGCGCTGGTCGTGTCGTCGGCGAACAGCACGCCGTTGTCGGAGGACGTCGCGGTGTGCGCGCTGCGGCCGTAGTCGAACCGCGGGCGGCACTCCAGCCGGAAGGTCAGCTCGCCGCGCACCACCCGGACGGCGCGGACGATGATGCGCCGGGCCGTGGCGATCCGCGGCTCGTCGGCGACCGGCATGAAGTCGATGACCTCCCCGACGCCCGCGGACGACATGAACCGGGTGATCAGCACCGCGGTCTGCGGGAAGTACATCTGCCGGATCCGCACGTCGTCGGCGAGCGCGTGGATGCGGAAGAAGCCCCCCTTCTCGCGGTCGAGCAGCGCCGCGAACATCGTGGGCGAGTCGAACCGGGGAGCGCAGAACCAGTCGATGGAGCCGCCGGTCGAGACCAGCGCCACGGTCTGCAGATCGCCGATCAGACCGTGGTCCGCGATCTCGGGGAACGCCTCCATGCGGGTCTCCTCCCGTCGTGCCACGCCGCCCGGCGCCGACGGCCGCATGCTAGCTCCGGGCGCGAGCGTGGCACCAGACCTGTCAGCGGGAAGGCGCGGGCTGTCAGCGGAGGCGTGTCCTCTCAGTGGGAGGCCGCATCCTCCTCCGCCTCCTCGGCCGCCTCGCCCTCCGGCTTCCCCAGCACGCTCGACGGCAGGTTGCGCGAGAAGAACACGGCGCCGAGCGAGACCATCGCCAGCGCCGCGAACGACAGCCGCAGGGCGTCGAGCTGCGATGTGCTGTAGATGGCGGAGAGCTCGTTCGCCTGATCCTGCGAGAGGCCGGCGTCCGTCGCGATCTTCGGCACATCCGCCACCGGTACGACCGCGACGCCGGCCTGCGTCTCCGACGCGATCTGCTGCTGCACCGAGTCCGGGAGCGTGCTCGCCGCCACCCCGCCGCTGAACAAGGTGGTGAGCGAGGCGATCATCACCGAGCCGATCAACGCGGTCCCGAGCGACGATCCCAGATTCTGGTACACCCCCTGCACTCCACCCGCCTCGCTGAGCTCGTCGTCGCCCACCGCCGACATGGTCACGTTGCCGAGCTGGGACGCGAGCAGGCCGAGGGCCGCGCCGGCCAGGAACATCCCGGCGCCGAAGATCCAGTTGTCGAGCGTCGAGTCCACCGAGCCGAGCAGCACGAGGCTCGACAGCACGAGCCCGTACTGGCCGATCCGGGCGATGAGCTTCGGCGACAGCCTCCGCGCGAGCACCGTCCCGAGGATGGAGAACAGCACGAGCGCGACCGACAGCGGGAAGATCCGCAGCCCGGTCGTCAGCGCGTCCAGCCCCAGCGAGAGCTGCAGGAAGATCGGCACGACGAAGAACAGGCCGGCGGTCACCGTGTACTGGATGCCGAGGCTCCCGACCCCCGCGCGGAGCTGCCGGAGCCGCAGGATCGCGGTGTTCAGCAGCGGAGGCCTCCCGAGCCGGATCAGCCGGCGCTGGCGGAGGAAGAACAGCCAGAGCAGCACGGCCCCGATCCCGACGATGAACGGCACGGGCGAGATCCCGAGGAGCTTGATGTCCTGCTGGCTCGGGAGGATCCAGCCCCAGGTCTTCGTCTGCAGGAGGCCGTAGACGATGAGCACGAGACCGGCGGCCGAGAGCAGCACAGAGAGGATGTCGATCCGGATCCGCAGGCGCTCGCCGTTGTCGGCGACCGCTTTGCGGAACAGCAGCACGATCGCCATGATCACGACCTCGCCCGCGAACACGTACCGCCAGCTCGCGTAGGTGGTGAGGAAGCCGCCGATCAGCGGCCCGACCGCGACGGCCACGCCGGACGCGGCGCCGATCGCGGCGAACGCCGTCACCCGCGCGTGCCCCGAGTAGTTGTCGGCGATGAGCGCGGCGATGGCCGGGATGACCAGCACGGCGCCCAGCCCCTCCACCACCGACCAGCCGAGGAACAGCACCACGATGTTCGGCGCGAGCGCGGTGGTGCCCGAGCCGACGGCGTACACGATCGAGCCGATGACGAGCGCCCGCCTGCGGCCCCAGACATCGCCGAGCTTCGCGCCCAGCAGCATGAAGGCCGCCATCGTCAGCGTGTAGAAGGTGATGCACGCCTGCATGGCCGAGATGGTGGTGTGGAGGTCCTTGACGACGGTCGAGATGGAGACGTTCATCACGGTGCTGTCGAGCGTCATCACGAACTGCGCCGACGCCAGCACCGTGACCGCGCCCCACCGTCCTGCCATCGCCGCCACCTCCCGGAAATCTGCCCGATGGTAGCCCGCGGCCGTCGAGCCGCACCAGACCCGCGCTCAGCGCCGCAGCAGCCGCAGACTCTCCGGCCCGAAACGGAGACGTCTACCCGCGCGCCGCGCGCAGAGCTAGCATGAGCGCCACCCCAGGAGGTGCGTCATGACGACGATCGCGACCCCGCTCACCGAAACCGAGCTCTACGACGCCGGCCGCCAGGCCCGTACGCAGGTGCCGCGATCCGCTCAGGCGGAGTACACGCCGCCGCCCGGTCGCGACCCCCTCGGCATCCTGCACGAGCAGAACGAGTCCCGGCTCCCGAACCTCGTGCAGTTGCGCATGCAGCGGATGGCCACCGACCCGTTCGCCTTCTACCGGGGCACGGCCGCCCTCCAGGCCGCCGACATGCGCCAGGCCCCGACCTCCGGCGCCGAGGTCGTGATCTGCGGCGACGCGCACGTGAGCAACTTCGGCATCTACCGTTCGCCGGAGCGCGCGATGGTGTTCGACATCAACGACTTCGACGAGTCGTCCGTGGGCCCGTGGGAGTGGGACGTGCGGCGGCTGCTCGCCAGCGTCGTCCTGGCCGGGCGCTCTCTCGGCATGGGCGGCTCCGACCTGCGCGCCATCGTGGTCTCGGCGGCCGCGATGTACCGCAACTCGCTGCGGAACGCCCTCCAGAGCACGCTCATCGGCCGGTACTTCCGGCCGACCAGCCTGGTGGACCGGCAGATCCTGAGTCCGGACAGCGAGCGGATGATCAGACGCACCCTCAAGGAGTCGGAGAAGCGGACGAGCGAGCGCGTCGCCCGGCGCTCCCTCGAGGAGGGCGGCGACGGCGGCGTGCAGTTCGTCGAGAACCCGCCGGTGCTCACCCGGCTGGAGCCGGAGGTCCGCGCGCTCATCGAGTCGGTGTTCACCGCGTACCGCGCGACGGTCCCCACGAACCTCGCGCTGATGCTGTCGCAGTACACCGTGCTCGACGCCGCGCGCCGCGTGGTCGGCGTCGGCAGTGTCGGGACGCGCTGCTTCATCCTCGCGCTCGGCGACCCGACCGGCGACGTGCTCATCCTCCAGCTCAAGGAGGCCAGCCGCTCCGTCATCCAGCAGTACGGCGGGGTCCCACCCGTCGTCGGCTACCTGGACCCGGAGCTGGAGGCGCTGCACCAGGGCTACCGGGTCGTCGGCTGCCAGCGCATCCTGCAGGCGGTGTCCGACCCGTTCCTCGGCTACCTGAACGTGGAGGACTTCAGCTTCTACATGCGCATCTTCCGCAACCGGAACGCCTCGTTCGAGATCGCCGACATGAACCGCGCCCAGTTCGGCGACTACGCGCAGTCGTGCGCCGTCGTCCTGGGCCGCGCCCACGCGCGCTCGCCGAAGGCGCAGTTCGCGGCCGGGTACATGGGGACGGGGGGCGCGTTCGTGCGGGCGGTGTCCGAGTGGGCGCACTCGTATGCGAACCAGTCCGAGGCGGACTACGCGACCTTCGTCGACGCGGTCCGCGCCGGCGACTTCAGCTGACTGCGCTTCACTCTGCTCCGCCGAGGGGCACGTAAACGCCCCTAAAACTCGGTTTTAGGGGCGTTTACG
>NZ_JBHTXK010000017.1:33716-97301 GCF_042791795.1 Leifsonia sp. NPDC056665 | reverse complement strand
CACGTAAACGCCCCTAAAACCGCGTTTTAGGGGCGTTTACGTGCCCCTCGGCGGAGGTTCGGCGTGAAGGGAACGGGTCGGCCGATACGCCGGGTTCTGTCGTGGACGGCCATCTCTCTCGGGACGACGTTGCCGCCGCCCTCTAGCGGTCTACCCGGGGACGAGGCGAGCAGCCTCATGGTCCCCTGTCTGACCTTGCTCCGGGCGAGGTTTACCCAGCCGGCCGGGTCACCCCGGCCGCTGGTGGTCTCTTACACCACCGTTTCACCCTTACCGCGCACTTGCGTGCGAGGCGGTCTGCTCTCTGTTGCACTTTCTCGCGGGTTGCCCCGGGTGGGTGTTACCCACCACCCTGCTCTGCGGAGCCCGGACGTTCCTCGGCGGCCCGCTCGCGCGGACCGACGCGACCGTCTGGCCGACCCATTCCGCCGCCAACACTAGCGCACGGCGGGTGGGACGCCTCCGCTAGAGCCCGGACTCCTCGTTGCGGATGAGGATCGCGCCGCTGTCCGGGCAGAGCACCACGTCGTCGTCCGCCGCGCGGCGGATGTCGGCGAGGTCGGACTCCGTGAGCTTCACGTTCGAGCCCATCGACACCCCGCGCAGCAGCAGCGCCGCGCCGACGCCGTACCGCGACCGCTGCCGCTCGTAGAGGGCGACCAGCTCGGCCGGGAGCGCCCCGGCGATCGTGGCGCGGTCGCGGGCGAGGGCGTCGCGCTGGGCGCCCACCGTGCCGGCCTCGCCGTCGCGGGAGGCCTCCAGCTCCTGCACCCGGCCCTCCAGCCCATCGCGCTCGGCGTCGATGCCGGACAGGCTCGCCTCCAGCCCCTCCAGGCGCTCCATGACCGTCAGCTCGATCTCCTCCAGGTCGCCCTGGCGCTTGGCGAGCGATGTGAGCTCGGCCTCCAGCGCCTGGACGTCCTTCACCGACGACGTGTGCTGCAGCCGGTCGCTGTCCCTGCGCTTGCGCGCCTCCACCACCTCGACGTCGGACTCGATGCGCTTCAGCTCGGCGCGGGCGTCCTCGACCTCGCCGGTCGCGGCGATCCACCGCGCGCGCAGGCCGTCGACCTCGGGCTGCAGGGCGGCGAGCTGAGCGGCCTGCGGGAGGTTGCGGACGGTGTGGTCGAGCTGGCTGAGCCGGGTGTCGGCGGCCTGCAGCCGGAGGAGCTCGTTCTGGTCGGAGGGGCTGGCTTTCATGCTCTGCTCTCTGCTGGTTCTGTGTGGCGGGTCATTGCAGGATCGCGAAATCCCAGGGGTCGGTGCGCAGCTCGCTGACCATGATCTCCACGCCGGGCAGCGCGCGGCGGAGGCTCTCGGCGGCCGTGTCGAGCCACAGCCATTCGCTCGCCCAGTGCGAGACGTCGAGGAGGGCGGGTCCGCCGCCGAGGACGGCCTGCTCGCGCGCCTCCGACGCCGGGTGGTGGCGGAGGTCGGCGGTGATGTAGACGTCCGCGCCGCGCACGGCGTCGCTGGCCAGCAGCGAGTCGCCTGCACCGCCGCACACGGCGACGCGGGAGACGGGCTGGTGGTAGTCGCCGGCCGCGCGGACTCCCCCGGCGGTGGGCGGCAGGAGGTCGGCGAGCGCGCGGGCGAGCGTGCCGAGCGTCGTCGGCTCGACCAGCGTTCCGACGCGGCCGATCCCGGTGATGCCGTCGGCCGCGGGCGCGATCGGCGTGGTGTCCCGGAGGCCGAGGGCGGCGGCCAGCACGGCGCTCGTGCCGTCGGCGACCACGTCGGCGTTGGTGTGCGCCGCGACCAGCGCGCAGTCGTTGCGGATCAGGGTGGCCAGCAGCGACCCCTTGTAGCGGTCCTCGGCGACGGAGGTCACGCCGCGCAGCAGCAGCGGGTGGTGGGCGATCAGGAGGTCGGCATCCAGCGCGACGGCCTCGTCGACGGTCGCGGCCACGGCGTCGACCGAGAGGAGGATGCGCTCCACGCTCGCGGCCGGGTCGCCCGACACGAGCCCCGGCGCGTCCCATCCCTCTGCGCCGGCGACCGGCCAGAGCGATTCGACGACCTCGCAGACGGAACGGAGAGTGTGCGGCACGCAGTAGAGCCTAGCCCTGTCGCCCGCGGAGGAGTTCCGGAGCGCCACGCCGCCCGCCTCAGGCCACCACCGCCTCCTGCCGCCGCACCTCCCGCACGCCCGACACCATCGGCGTCACCAGCCCGATGCCGAGCGCGAGCAGCACGCCGACGTTGCTCGCGCCGATCCCGGGGTCCGCGCCGAGCAGCCGGACCAGGTAGCCCTCCCAGGCCAGCCACGGCAGCGGCGAGCTGACGAAGCCGAGCCCGATCGCGCTGGCGACCACGAGCATCGTGAGGTTGGCCCAGCGCCAGTCCGGGTAGACGCCGCCGCGGTTCAGCAGCGAGCCGTGGTGGAAGCGCCGTGTACGCAGCATCATCTCGCCGGCGAACAGCCCGGCCCAGGCAGCGACCGGCACCGACAGCGCGGTCGGGATGCCGCGGATGACCACATCCAGGTCGCTCACCGTGAAGGCGAGCACGACGCCCGCGACCGCGATCACGGCGCCGATGACCACCGTGCTCCAACGCCGGCCGAGCCGCACGCCGAGCGCGTCGAGGGTGAAGCCGCCCGAGTAGATCGTGAGCACGAGCGCGGAGATCAGGCTGAGCCCCACCGCCAGCAGCAGCGGGACCGGGTACCAGGCCGGGAGGCCGAGCTGCACGAACCCGCCCACCGGGTCGCTGGCCAGCTCGGCGGCCAGGTGCGGGTTCGAGGCCGCCAGCAGGCCGCCGTAGGAGACGAGCACGAACGGGGGCACCCCGGCCCCGAACGTCGCCCACAGCATCCCCGCCGCGCCGGAGGAGCGCCTGCGCTGGTACCGGGCGACCTCCGCGCTGCTCATCGCCCAGGCCAGCCCGACGTAGCTGAACACGAGCACCGCTCCGGTCACGACGTGCGTCCAGAGCGCGTCGGGGACGGCGAGCGCGCGCGACAGGTCGACGTGCCGCCAGGTCGCCGCGATCGTCACGGCGATCAGCACCGCCGAGGCGATCGTGAGCACGAGCTGCACCCGGGAGACGAGCCCGTAGCCGAAGAAGGCCACGACGCCGGCGGCGGCGATCGTCACGACCAGCGCGATCGCGGTCGGGATGGCCGCGCTGTGCGACCAGCCCTCCGAGACCGCCAGCGATCCAGCGGCCGACCCGGCCAGCCAGAGCAGCACGGCGCCCCAGAACAGCTTGGTGACCAGCGCCAGCGCGGTCGGGAGGGCGTTGCCGCGCAGGCCGAAGATGGCACGCGAGACCACCATCGTCGGCTGCCCGCTCCACTTGCCCGCGAGCGTCCCGAGCCCGAGCGGGAGGAACGACAGCGCGACCCCGAACAGTGTCGCGACCAGGAGCTGGCGCAGGCTCAGCCCGAGCAGGAACAGGGTCGCTCCGACGCCGACGCTGATCAGGGAGGAGGTGCCGGCGAACCAGAGCCAGAACAGCCGGGACGCGTGCCCCGCGCGCCGGTCGAACGGCGTCGGCTCCAGGTCCACGGTCTCCGGCACGAACGCGGGAGGCGCGACCGGGGCGGTATGCGGCGCCGCGGAGTCCTCGGGCGGCCGGGGCGAGGCGACGGGATTCGGTGCGCTGTGCGCGTCGTCGCCGTCGATGTGGTCGGGGGCCGTGGCCGGGCCGAGATCGTTGCCGGCTACCGGCGCGGGCTCGGCGGCGGCCACCGGCGACTCGAGCGCGACCGGGAGGGCGGCCGCGAGCAGCGGGACCGGCTGCGAATCGCTCGGCGCGTACTCCGCGGGTACGAGGCCGAGCGGCTCGACGCGCGGTGCGGGGGTCTCGGGCGCGGGCGGCTGCTGCTGCTCGGCGGCCGAGGTGTCGAGCGCGATCGTCGGGAACTTGGGCGGCGATACCTGCGGCTGCTGCTGAACCGGCGGCGGCGCAAGAGGCTCGGGTGCCGGAGACTCGGGCACAGGTGGCTGCGGCACGGCCGCCCCCACCCACGCGCTGTACGTCGGCTGCGGCCCGTCGTCCCGGCGTCGCGAGGGGAGGTCGTCGAAGCTGATCAGCTGAGTCGGCGGCCCGACCCAGTCGTCCTCCTCGTCCCCCTCTTCCTCCTCCTCGACTCCATTCGCCGGCTCCCCCACCAACGGGATCGCCGCCGTCGCCCGCGCCTGCAGCACGTTCTGCAGATGCTGGATCGCCCCGAACGTGTCGTGGATCCGCAGGTCCGCGTCAACGATCGCGGTGACCTCCGCGTCGCTGAGTGCCGCCGCGCCGTCCGCGTCCACGGCGGACGGCGGCCCCGCGACGATGGGGATGGCCGCTGTCGCGCGGTCGACCTCGACCTGGAGGGCGTCGGCGAGCTCGTCGTCGCTGTGGCGTGCTCCACCCGGCTCCGCGACGCCATTCCCCTTCACGTCATCGGCCCGCTCCATGTTCCGAGCCTACGACCGTAACGGTCAGCGGGTCAGGGGGCATCCTCGCCGCCGGAGAAGTACCATCGTCTCGATGAGCACGCCGATCCCGACTCCGTACGAAGACCTGCTGCGCGACGTCCTCGCGAGCGGCAGCCACAAGTCCGACCGCACCGGCACCGGGACGCGCAGCGTGTTCGGCCGCCAGCTCCGGTTCGACCTCGCCGAGGGCTTCCCGCTGATCACCACCAAGCGGGTGCACTTCAAGTCCATCGCGTACGAGCTGCTCTGGTTCCTGCGCGGCGAGAGCAACGTCGGCTGGCTGCGCGACAACGGAGTCACGATCTGGGACGAGTGGGCCGACGAGCGCGGCGAGCTCGGCCCGGTCTACGGGGTGCAGTGGAGGTCGTGGCCGGCTCCGGACGGCAGCCACATCGACCAGATCCAGCAGGTGATCGACACCCTTCGCCGCGACCCGGACTCCCGTCGGATCATCGTCTCCGCCTGGAACGTCGCCGACATCCCGGACATGGCCCTCGCGCCGTGCCACGCGTTCTTCCAGTTCTACGTCGCCGACGGCCGGCTCTCGTGCCAGCTCTACCAGCGCAGCGCCGACCTGTTCCTCGGCGTCCCCTTCAACATCGCCAGCTACGCCCTCCTCACGATGATGGTCGCCCAGCAGGTCGGCCTGGAGCCCGGAGACTTCGTCTGGACCGGCGGCGACTGCCACATCTACGACAACCACGTCGAGCAGGTGACCGAGCAGCTCACCCGCGACCCCTATCCCGCGCCCACGCTGCGGTTCGCACGGAAGCCGAAGAGCATCTTCGACTACCGCTTCGAGGACTTCGTGGTGGAGGACTACCAGCACCACCCCGCGATCCGCGCGGCTGTGGCCGTATGACCCGGGCCCTCAGCTGATGACTCTGGCCCTGATCTGGGCGCAGGCCCACGACCGCGTGATCGGCGCCGGCGGCGTCATGCCGTGGCACCTTCCCGAGGACCTCAAGCACTTCCGCGAGCTGACGGACGGTGATCCCGTCGTGATGGGCCGGCGCACCTGGGAGTCGCTCCCCGAGCGCTTCCGCCCGCTCCCCGGCCGGGCGAACGTGGTCGTGACCCGGAACACCGCGTTCGAGGCGCCCGGCGCGACCGTCGTCCACTCCCTGGACGCGGCCGTGCGCGAGACGGAGGACGGCGCTGTGTGGGTGATCGGCGGCGCCGAGCTCTACGGCCAGGCCCTCCCGGTCGCCGACCGCGTCGAGGTCACCGAACTCGACCTGAACGTGGCCGGCGACACCGTCGCGCCGGTCCTCGGCCCGGAGTGGCACGGCGACCCCGGCCCGTGGCTGGAGGCCGCGAACGGGATGCGCTACCGCTTCGTCCGGTACGAGCGCTAGGTCAGCCCCGCCACCAGGTTCACGGTCGCCGCGACGATGACGGTGCCGAACACGTACGACAGCAGCGTGTGCCGCAGGATGGTCCGGCGGATGTACGAGGTGGTGATGTTCGTGTCGGAGACCTGGAACGTCATCCCGAGCGTGAACGAGAGGTACGCGAAGTCGCTGTACTGCGGCTGCTCGTCCTGGTTGAAGTCGACGCCGCCGTCCCTGCGGTAGTAGATCCGCGCGTAGCGCAGTGTGTAGAGGGTGTGGACGAGCACCCACGACAGCGCGATGCTCACGATCGCGAGCAGCGCGATGGCGAGCTGCGCGCCACCCTTGAGGCTGCGCGCCTCGACGAGGACCCACACGACCGCGAACACGCTCGCCAGCGCGGTGATGGTCAGCACCAGGTCCACCGTCCGGCGTCCCGGGTCCTCCAGCCTCGCGTGGCTGCGGGTCTGCTCCCCGTCCATGCGCCAGACCGTCGACCAGATCCAGACGACGTACACCAGGCAGGCCGCCGCCCAGCCGGTGAGGATCGCGTGGTGGACCACCTCGAAGAACGACAGGACGACCGCCACGACGACGCCCACCGCCAGGGCCACGTACAGCTTCACGCGGGTGTGCCCGCGTCCGCGCTTCAGTTCGTCCGTCACACAACGGATGTTCGCACGTCCCGCCAGGGCGACAAGGCCAGCGCGCCGCTACGATCGGATTGTGACCACCGCTCCCGCACCTCTCGCCGACCTCGACACCGAAGCGCTCCGCGCCGCGCACGCCGACTTCGCGCGCGCCTACGACGAGCTGAAGGCCGCCGGCCTCGCACTCGACATCACGCGCGGCAAGCCGTCCGCCGAGCAGCTCGACCTCTCGAACGAACTCCTGCACCTGCCGGATGGCGCCTACCGCGACGCCGCGGGGACGGACCTGCGCAACTACGGCGGCCCGAACGGCCTCCCCGAGCTGCGCGCGATCTTCGCCGACGCGCTGCGGGTGCCGGTCGGTCAGCTGCTCGCGCTCGGCAACTCCAGCCTCACGATCATGCACGACACGGTCGCGCAGGCGCTGCTGCACGGCGTCCCCGGCGGTGACCTCCCGTGGAGCCACCAGCCGATCAGCTTCCTCGCGCCGGTGCCCGGCTACGACCGGCACTTCACGATCTGCGAGCGCTTCGGCATCCGGATGATCGCCGTGCCGATGAACGACGACGGCCCCGACATCGCCACGATCGAGACCCTGCTGGCGACGGACGACAGCATCAAGGGCGTGTGGTGCGTGCCGGTGTACTCCAACCCCTCCGGCGCGGTCTACAGCGAGGAGGTCGCGCGCGCGCTGGTGTCGCTGGACGCCGCTCCCGACTTCCGGCTGTTCTGGGACAACGCCTACGTTGTCCACCACCTGAGCGACGACCGGCCGGAGCCGATCGACATCCTCGCGCTGGCCGCCGAGGCCGGCAACCCGGACCGCCCGCTGATCTTCGCCTCCACCTCCAAGGTCACGTACCCGGGAGCCGGCGTCGCCTTCATCGGCGCGTCGGAGGCCAACATCGCGTGGTTCCAGCACAACTCGGCCGCGCAGAGCATCGGCCCGGACAAGCTCAACCAGCTCCGACACGTGCAGCTCCTGCGCGACGCCGAGGGTCTGGCGGCGCACATGGAGAAGCACCGCGCGATCCTGGAGCCCAAGTTCGCCGCGGTCGACGAGGCCTTCCGCGCACGGCTGGAGCCGTGGGGCGCCGGCTCGTGGAACGCGCCGCACGGCGGCTACTTCGTCAGCCTCGACGTGCTCGACGGCTGCGCCAAGCGCGCCGTCCAGCTCGCCAAGGAGGCCGGCATCGCGGTGACGCCCGCCGGGGCGACCTTCCCGTACGGCGAGGACCCGCGCGACGCGAACATCCGCATCGCGCCGACGTTCCCGCCGCTCGCGGAGCTGCGCGCGGCCCTCGACGGACTCTGCACGGCCATCCTGCTCGCCGAGACCGAGGCGCTGCTGGCCGAGCGGAACTGACGTGACGTCCTGGGTCGTCCGCCCGAGCGTGGAGGCCGACTGGACCGCCTACCGCGCCATCCGGCTGGAGATGCTGGAGGACACGCCCATCGCGTTCCTCGAGACGCTGGCCGCGGCGCGGACGCACCCCGACGAGCACTGGCGGCGGCGCGCGGCGAACACGTCACCGAGCAGCCGGCTGTTCGCCGCGGTCGCGCCCGACGGACGCTGGCTGGGGACGATGGGCGGCTTCCACGCGTCCGGCTCCCCCGACCCGCATCTGGTCGGCGTGTACGTGACGCCCACCGCGCGCGGCCGGGATCAGGGCGTCACCGACGCGCTCCTCGACGCGGTCGTCGACTGGGCGCGCCTGCGCTCAGGCCGGCTGCTGCTGGAGGTCCACGAGCACAACGCCGCCGCGATCCGCTACTACGAGCGCCGCGGCTTCGCCTTCACCGGCCGCGCGCAGCCGTACCCCCTCGACCGCACCGCGCTCGAACTCGAAATGGCCGCCGACCTCTAGCCGTTGCCAACGGGGCGGAGGCGTCGGGGTGTCGGTAACGGAGGAGTTTGGGCGTGCGGAGGGCTGGATGTCCTCCGTTAGCCGACTTTTGGGCGTGCGGCGGGCCGATCTCCTCCGTCAGCGGCGGAAGCGGAGCGCGAGTTCGGTCAGCAGGCGGGCGCCGTAGCCGGTGGCGCCCTTCGAGCGCCAGGCGTCGTCGGCGTCGGCGTTCATCGTGCCCGCGATGTCGAGGTGCGCCCACGGCGTCTCGCCGACGAACTCGCGCAGGAACAGCGCGGCCGTCGTCGCACCCGCATACGGGCCGCCGACGTTGGCCAGGTCGGCGATGTCGGAGTCCAGCAGCTTGCGGTAGGAGGTCTCCAGCGGGAGCTGCCAGACCTTCTCGTCGGTGCTGCGGGAGGCCGCCGCGATCGCGTCGGCCAGCCCCTGGTCGGACGCGAACAGCGCCGCCCTGGCCGGCCCCAGCGCCAGCAGCGCCCCGCCGGTGAGGGTCGCGATGTCCACGACGGCGTCCGGCTCCTCCTCCGTGGCGAGGACGAGCCCGTCCATCAGCACCAGGCGCCCCTCCGCGTCGGTGTTCTTGACCTCCACGGTCGTGCCGCCGCGCGCCGTGAGGACGTCGCCCAGCTTGTACGCGGAGCCGGACGGCATGTTGTCCGTGCACATCAGGAACGCCGTGACCATCGTCGTGCAGCCCAGGTCCTGGAGGCCGGACAGCGCACCGAAGATCGCCGCGGCGCCGCCCATGTCCATCTTCATCAGCAGGTGCATCGGGTCCGAGGGCTTGAGGCTGATGCCGCCGGAGTCGTACATGATGCCCTTGCCGACGAACGCCAGGTGCCCGGTCGGGTCGCCGTTCGGGACGTAGCGGAGCCGGATCATCCGCGGCTCCTCGGCGCTCCCGGCGTTGACGCCGAGCAGGCCGCCGCAGCCGAGCTCGACGAGCTGCTGCCGGTCGAAGACCTCCACCTCCAGCCCGAAGTCGCCGGCCAGCTCCAGGGCGAGCTCGCCGAAGTCGGTGGCGGTCAGGTGGCCGGGCGGGGTGTTGGCGAGGTCGCGCGCGATCGCGGCGCCGCGTGCGGTGACCGCGCCGGCGGGGAGGCCGTCGGCCACGGCCGAGGACGGCGCCTCGTCCACGAGCAGCTCGAGCCGGGTGAGCTCGGTGACCGCCGGCGCCGACTTCAGCTCGGAGTAGCGGTAGCGGCCGAGCAGCGCGCCCTCCGCCACGACCTGGCCGACGCGCTCGGGAGGGACGGCGCCCGTCGCCGGCAGGCGCAGGCCGAGCGCGGCCGACGACGACGCCGCGCGGGCGAAGGTGGCGGCGAGGTCGCGGACGGCATCCGCCGTGAGGTCCTCCGGGTCGCCCGCGCCGACCGCGTAGAGCAGCGGAGCGGCCTCGGTCGGGATCAGGAGGGTCTGGCCGGCCTTGCCCTCGAACCCGGCGCGCGTGAGCGCGTCCCGGTCGAGGCCGACGTCTGCGTCCACCTGACCGTCCGTGCCCACGGCTATCCCGATGGCATCGAGCCCGGGCGCGAAGGAGGTCACGGCCTCGAAGCCGACGACGCGCTCCGGCCGGTACGACGGGACGGGGGTGAAGGACGCCGGGATGAGCCTGCGCACCGCCGATGTCATCTCAGACCTCCCCGAATCCGCTCTCGACCAGGTCGACCAGGGCGTCCACCGCGGCCTCCCCCTCGCTGTCCGGCGACGCGATGGAGGCCGTCGCGCCCGCGGTGAGCCCGAGCGACATCACGCCGAGGAGGCTCTTCGCGTCCTTGCCGTTCACGGTCACCTTCACCGGGAAGGTGTTGGCGAGCTTCACGAACTCCGCGGCCGGCCGGGCGTGCAGGCCCTGCGGGTTGCGCACGAGAACCTCGCGCGTGTAGCCGTCCGCGGCGCGCACGGCAGCCGGCGCCTGGGGTGTGGAGGCCTCGGCGACCGCCGCCGCCTCGGCGTCTGCCCACGCCGAGCGCGCGCCCTCCACTGCGGCCGCGACCCCCGCGAGGTCGGCTCCGGTCTCCGCGGCGACGGCCGCGGCGACGCCGCCCTCCACGAAGGGTCCGTCGACGACGCGCACGCGGGCTCGCTCGTCCTCGGGCAGCAGGTCGAGCACGGTCTCCGCGGTCAGCAGCGCCGAGCCGAGGTCGCTGACGACCACGACGCCGGAGCCCTGGTCGGCCTCCCCCACCGCGGTCATCACCTTGCCGAAGCTGGTCCCGATCCCGTCGTCGTCCGTGCCGCCCGCCGCCAGCAGCGTCACCGACGGCGCCATCTGCCCCGCGAGGGCGACGGCGCCGGCGGCGAGCTGCGAGCTGTGCGAGACGAAGACGAGCCCGACGCGCTCATTCGAATCCGGGGCGCCGGTCATCCCGCCGCCTCTGCGGCGGCCCGCAGGATGAGCGCGGTCGACTGCGCACCGGGGTCGCGGTGTCCGGCCGAGCGCTCGCCCAGATAGCTGGCGCGGCCCTTTCGGGCGACCAGCGGGATGGTGGCGTCGGAGCCCTGCTCGGCCGCCGTGGCCGCCGCGTCGAGGATCGCGACGGGGTCGGACCCCGCGGCGAGCGCGGCCGAAGCCGCGTCCACCGCGGGGGTCCAGGCGTCGATCATCGTCTTGTCGCCGGACTGCGCCTTGCCGCGGGACACGATGCCGTCGCGCGCCGCCGTCAGCAGCGCGACGAGGGTCGCCCCGTCGATCGGGTCCGCGTCGCCGACCGGCTCGGCCGCCTTGAGGAAGGCCGTGCCGTACAGCGGGCCGGAGGCGCCGCCGACCGTGGAGATCAGGGTCATCGCCACCGAGCGAAGCGCCGCGGACGGCGTCGCGTCGGCGGGCAGCTTCGCCAGCGCTTCCACGGACGCTCGGAAGCCGCGGTCCATGTTCTCGCCGTGGTCGCCGTCGCCGATCTCCCGGTCGAGCGTGTTCAGCTCACCCTTGTGCTCGCCCACGGCCGTCGCCGCGCCCGAGACCCAGGAGGTGACCCAGTTCGTGTCCAGCGCCATCAGCGCATCCTTCCTCGCGTCGTTTCCGTCATCCGGTCAGTGGAGCGTACGCCCCGGCTCACACACCCTGGCTCAGACACCCCAACGGAGTGCTGCCGTGTGCACCGGCGCGTCCCACAGGGCGGTCAGCTCGTCGTCCAGCCTCAGCACCGTGATCGAGGCGCCCTGCATCTCCAGCGAGGTCACGTAGTTCCCGACCAGCGACCGGCCGAGGACGATGCCCCTCTCGTCGAGGATCTCCGCCGCACGCCGGAACAGGATGTAGAGCTCCGAGAGCGGCGTGCCGCCCATGCCGTTGACGAACAGCAGCACGGTGTCTCCGGAGGAGAACGGCAGGTCGGTGAGGATGGCGTCCATCATCCGGTCCACCAGGCGGTCGGCCGGCTCGAGCTTGATCCGCTCGCGGCCGGGCTCGCCGTGGATGCCGACGCCGAACTCGATCTCGTCCTCAGGCAGCACGAAGCCGGGCTGGCCCGCGTGCGGGACGGTGCCGTCGGTGAGGGCGAGGCCGATCGAGCGCACGTTGGCGTTGACCCTCTCGGCCACAGCGGTGACGGCGTCGAGGTCGTCGCCCCGGTCGGCCGCCGCTCCGGCGATCTTCTCCACCAGCACCGTGCCGGCGACGCCGCGACGGCCAGCGGTGTAGAGGGAGTCCTGGACCGCGACGTCGTCGTTGGTGACGACGGCGCGCACCGTGATACCCTCCGCGCCCACCAGGTCGGCGGCCGTCTCGAAGTTCAGCACGTCGCCCGTGTAGTTCTTGACGATGTGGAGCACCCCAGCGCCGCCGTCCGCGGCCTTGGTGGCCTCGACGATCGGCATCGGCGTGGGCGAGGTGAAGACCTCACCGGGGACGGCGGCGTCCAGCATGCCCTTCCCCACGAAACCGGCGTGCAGCGGCTCGTGGCCGCTGCCTCCACCGCTGACCAGGCCGACCTTGCCGCGCACCGGGCCGTCGGCCCGGGAGACGAAGCGGGGGTCCTGCGACACCGTCACGATGTCCGCGTGAGCCCGTCCGAACCCCGCGAGGGACTCGGTCACGACGTCGGGTACGTCGTTGATGAGCTTCTTCATCGAAAACCCTTCCTTCCACTTGCTGTCAGTGCGTCGCCTCGACCCATTCCTCGAGCTTCGCGGCCGCAGCCCCGGAGTCGATCGCCTGGGCGGCGACCGCCATGTGCGAACGGAACCGATCCAGGATGGACACCTGGACCCTCGACGGGTCGGACGCGAGCTCGTAGGACACGAGCCCGGCCGCCGCGTTGAGCAGGACGATGTCGCGCACGGGGCCCTCCTGGCCCGCGAGCACGGCACGCACGACAGCCGCGTTGTACGCGGCGTCCTTCCCGAGCAGGTCCTCGATCCTGGCGCGCGGGATGCCCAGATCGCGCGGATCGATGTCGTGCTCGGTGACGAGGCCCCTGGAGACCTCCCAGACGTGGCTGTGACCGGTGGTCGACAGCTCGTCGAGGCCGTCGTCGCCGCGGAAGACCAGCGCGGTCGCGCCGCGGGTCTGGAACACGCCGACGATCAGCGGGATGCGGTCGAGCGTCGCGACGCCGACCGCCGACGCCTCCGGACGCGCCGGGTTGCATAGCGGACCGAGGAAGTTGAACACGGTCGGCACGCCGAGCTGCGACCGCACAGGGCCCGCGTTGGCGAAGCCGGGGTGGAACGCGCTGGCGAACGCGAACGTGATCCCGGTGCGCGTGAACACCTCCGCGACGCGCTCCGGCGGCAGAGTCAGGTCGATGCCGAGTGCGGCGAGCACGTCCGACGATCCGGACGACGAGCTGGCCGCCCGGTTGCCGTGCTTGATGACGGGCACTCCGGCGGCCGCGGCGACGATGGAGGCCGTGGTCGAGACGTTCACGGTGCCGAACCGGTCGCCCCCTGTACCGACGATGTCGAGCGCCATCGGGTCGACGGGCAGCGGGACCGCGTGGTCGAGGATGGCGTCGCGGAAGCCGACGATCTCGTCCACGGTCTCGCCCTTGGCCCGCAGAGCGATGAGGAAAGCGGCGAGCTGGGCCTCCGTGGCCTCGCCCGACATGACCTGGTCCATCGCCCACGCCGCGTCCGCCACACTCAGGTCCTCACGGGCCAGAAGGGAGGTGAGCACGGACGACCAGGACTGCTTTTCCGTCATACAGCGATCCTATGGGGAGGCGACACGCCACGGGGAGCCGCCCGTTTGTACCAGGTGTCAGGCGGCACTTTCCTGAATCGAGGCATATTCGTGCCTTTCAGGTGAGAAAACCACGGCTTCTTTTCAGCCATAATGGGAATTGTGACGAGCACCTCCATTTCCCCTGCAACGAGTGCGCCGGCGATCAACCGGCCCAATGTCGTGGCCGTCGGCACGATCGTCTGGCTCGGCTCCGAGGTGATGTTCTTCGCGGGTCTGTTCGCGATCTACTTCACGCTCAAGTCGACGTCGCCCGATCTGTGGGCCGCCGAGACGCAGCACTTGAACATCCCGTACGCGGCCGTGAACACCACGATCCTCGTGCTGAGCTCCGTGACCTGCCAGATGGGCGTGTTCGCCGCCGAGCGGCTCCAGCCGCGGCGTGCGGGCGGCGTGCTGCAGTTCTGGAAGTGGGGCCTCGTCGAGTGGTTCGCGCTCTCCTACGTGATGGGCGCCATCTTCGTCTCCGGCCAGGTGCTCGAGTACGCCACGCTCGTCTCCGAGGGCATCTCGCTCGACGCGAACGCCTACGGCTCCGCCTTCTATCTGACGACCGGCTTCCACGCCCTCCACGTCACCGGCGGCCTCATCGCCTTCCTGCTCGTCATCGGCCGCGCCTTCGCGGTCAAGACCTTCGGCCACAAAGAGGCCACGAGCGCCATCGTCGTGTCGTACTACTGGCACTTCGTCGACGTCGTGTGGATCGGACTGTTCGCGGTCATCTACATCATCCGATAGATCAACAGGAGCTGACCTCACCTCATGCGTCCCCGCGTCCCCGGCACCCAGAAGTCCCGCGCAGCAGCGCCATCGCGTAACGCGAAGGCCGCGCGCAAGACCGGTCGCCGACACCCGCTCGCCACTGTCGCCCTGCTCGCCATCGGCCTCGGCCTGACCGGCGGAGCCTACGCCGCGTTCACCACCACCACGGCCTCCGCCGACACCCCGCAGGTGCAGACGGCCTCCAAATCGTCGGTCTCGCAGGGCGAGAAGCTCTTCCAGGCCAACTGCGCCACCTGCCACGGCATGAGCGCGGAGGGCACGGTCAACGCGCCGTCCCTCATCGGCGTCGGCGCCGCCGCGGTCGACTTCCAGGTCGGCACCGGCCGCATGCCCATGCAGATGCAGGGCCCGCAGGCCCAGGAGAAGCCGGTCCAGTTCTCGAACGAAGAGGTCGCGGCCCTGGCCGACTACGTCGCCTCCCTCGCTCCCGGGCCGTCGATCCCCGAGCAGAAGTACCTCGATGGCAAGGGCGACGCCGCCAACGGCGCCCAGCTCTTCCGGATCAACTGCGCGATGTGCCACAACGTCGCCGGCGCCGGTGGAGCACTCACCGAGGGCAAGTACGCCCCGCCGCTCACCGGTGTGAGCGCCAAGCACATCTACGAGGCCATGGTCACCGGCCCGCAGAACATGCCGGTGTTCAACGACCTGAACATCTCGCCCCAGGGCAAGGCCGACATCATCACGTACCTCAAGTACATCCAGAACAACCCGTCCCCGGGCGGCATCGAGCTCGGCTCGCTCGGCCCGGTGGCCGAGGGACTCTTCCTCTGGATCTTCGGTCTGGGCGCCATCGTGGCGCTGACCGTGTGGATCACGGCGAAGTCCAACTGACCGTTCTGTCGTACTTGTAGAAGCAGCACAGCGTAAGAAGGAGAACAATGGCACAGGACGAGAACGGCGGTCACGAGCTGACGCCCAGTTCGTCGGCCGTCGACGTGCACCGGACCGGCGACCCCGGAACGGCGATCGTCATCCGCGATGCCGTGGAGAACCCCGGGTTCCCGCCGCACCGGCAACGGGTGACGGACCTCGACCCCAAGAAGGAGCGGCGCGCGGAGCGCACCGTCTACACGCTGTTCTACCTGTCGATCGCGGGCTCCGTCTGGGCGGTCGCCGCCTACATGGCGTTCCCGATCAACGCCAGCGACCCGGGTTCGGTCCGCCTGAACAACCTGTTCATCGGCATCGGCATCACGCTGGCCCTCCTCGCGATCGGCATCGGCGCGGTGCACTGGGGCAAGGCCCTCATGCACGAGAAGGAGGGCGTCGACCTCCGTCACCCCGTGCGCGGCTCCGAGCAGACCACCGAGCGCGCCGCGGAGATCTTCCGCCAGGCCGACGAGGAGTCCGGCTTCAACCGCCGCGTCCTGATCCGCAACAGCCTCATCGGCGCGCTGATCGCCTTCCCGCTGCCCGGCATCATCCTGTTCCGCGGCCTGGCGCCGCAGGGCGTGGACCCGGCCGAGCTGCTGTCGCAGACCATGTGGGCCAAGGGCATCCGCCTCACCCGCGACCCGTCCGGCACCCCGATCAAGGCCTCCGACGTCACGCTCGGCAGCGCCTTCCACGTCATCCCCGAGGGCCTCAACGACGCCCCCGACATGCTGGAGCAGAAGGCCAAGGCGGCCGTCCTGCTCATGCGCCTCAAGCCCGAGGACCTGCACGTGTCCAAGGGCCGCGAGAACTGGAACTACGACGGCATCGTCGCCTACTCCAAGATCTGCACGCACGTCGGGTGCCCGGTGGCGCTCTACGAGCAGCAGACCCACCACCTGCTGTGCCCGTGCCACCAGTCGCAGTTCGACATCACGCACGAAGCGCAGGTCATCTTCGGACCGGCGAAGCGGCCTCTGCCGCAGCTGCCGATCACCGTTGACGCCGACGGTTACCTGGTCGCCCGCAGCGACTTCCACGAGCCCGTCGGCCCGAGTTTCTGGGAGCGTCATTGAGCACCTCGACCGCCGCAGCCCCTGCGGCACCCACCACGGCCAAGAGCGGCGGCTTCACCGCTGCCGCCGCCAACTACATCGAGGACCGCACCAGCATCTCGGGCGCGGTCAAGGAGTTCGGGCGCAAGATCTTCCCCGACCACTGGTCCTTCCTGCTCGGTGAGGTCGCCCTCTACAGCTTCATCGTCATCCTGCTGACCGGAACGTTCCTGACGTTCTTCTTCCAGGCGTCGATGGCGGAGGTCGTCTACAACGGCTCCTACGTGCCCCTCAAGGGCATCCACATGTCCGCGGCGATGGAGTCCACCCTCAACATCTCGTTCGAGGTGCGCGGCGGCCTGCTCGTGCGCCAGATCCACCACTGGGCGGCGCTGCTGTTCGTGGCCGCGATCGGCCTGCACATGCTCCGCATCTTCTTCACGGGCGCGTTCCGCAAGCCGCGCGAGCTGAACTGGGTGATCGGGTTCACGCTGTTCATCCTGGCGATGGCCGAGGGCTTCACCGGCTACTCGCTCCCGGACGACCTGCTCTCGGGCAACGGCCTCCGGATCATCGACGGTCTGGTCAAGGGCCTCCCCGTCGTCGGCACCTGGATCTCGTTCCTGCTCTTCGGCGGCGAGTTCCCCGGCACCGCGATCGTCGGACGCCTCTACACGCTGCACATCCTGCTGCTGCCCGCTCTGGTGGTCGCGTTCATCGCGCTGCACCTCGTGTTCGTGGTCGTCCACAAGCACACGCAGTACGCCGCTCCGGGTCGCACGCAGGGCAACGTCGTGGGCTACCCGGTCCTGCCGGTGTACGCGGCGAAGGCCGGCGGCTTCTTCTTCATCGTGTTCGGTGTCATCGCGCTCATGGCGTCGTTCTTCACCATCAACCCGATCTGGAACTACGGCCCGTACGACCCCTCGCCCGTGTCCGCCGGCACCCAGCCGGACTGGTATATCGGCTTCGCGGACGGCGCTCTGCGTCTGGTCCCGCCGGGCTGGGAGTTCGTCTGGCTGAACCGCACCTGGTCGTTCAACATCATCGTCCCCGTCGCCATCCTCGGTCTCTTCATCGTGACCGTGATGATCTACCCCTTCATCGAGGCGTGGGTCACCGGCGACAAGCGCGAGCACCACATCCTGGACCGTCCGCGCAACGCGGCCACCCGTACGGCCATCGGCGCCGCCGGCGTGACCTTCTACGCGGTGTTCTGGGCTGCGGCCTCGTCGGACATCATCGCGACGCACTTCAAGCTCACGATGGAGGGCGTCATCCACACCCTCCAGGCGCTGCTCTTCGTCGGCCCGGTCGTGGCGTACTTCCTCACCAAGCGCATCTGCATCGCGCTGGCGAAGAAGGACCGCTCCATCGCCCTGCACGGCTACGAGACCGGCCGCATCGTGAAGCTCCCCGGTGGCGAGTTCATCGAGGTGCACGAGCAGCTCAGCGACTACGAGCGCTGGCGCCTGATCAGCTACGAGGCGTACGAGCCGCTGATGGTCCGCCCGAACAAGCGCGGCAAGATCACAGCCGGCACCCGCATGCGCGCGAGCCTCTCCCGCTGGTTCTTCGAGGACCGCCTGATCCCGCCGACCCGCACGGAGCTCGAGTCGGGCCACGGCCACCACTGATCGGTCATGAGAGCGCCGGTGCAGTTTCTGCACCGGCGCTTTCGTGTATCCGCGTCCCCTCGCTCCCGACCCTCCTGGAGGCCGCTGTGACCGACCTGACCCGCCTTGCGTCCTGGCTGCGCTGCCCCGTCTGCGGACTGGACCTGGAGCCGGTCGACCGCCTGACGCTGGGCTGCGCCGCGGGGCACCGCCACGACGTCAACAAGCGCGGCTACGTGTCCCTCCTCGGCGGCGGGAGCAAGTTCGCCGGCGACACGGCCGAGATGCTGGACGCGCGCGACACGGTGCTGGAGGGCGGAGCGTACGCGCCGATCGCCCGGGCTGTAGCGGCTGCCGTCCCATCGGCGGAGCGTGTCCTGGATGCGGGCGCCGGCACCGGCTACTACCTGCGCGCGGTGCTCGCCGCCTCCCCCGGCGCGGTCGGCTTGGCGATGGACCTCTCCCCCGCGGCCGTCGCCCGCACCGTGCGCTCGTCGCCGGACGTCGACGGCCTGGTGGCGGACACCTGGCGGCCGCTCCCGGTGCGCTCGCACAGTGCGGACGCGGTGCTGGACGTGTTCGCGCCCCGCAACCTCCCCGAGTTCCACCGTGTGCTGCGGCCGGGCGGCACGCTCGCCGTCGTGGTGCCCCGCGCCGACCACCTCGCGTCGCTGCGGGCGGCGGGCACCATGCTCGACATCCCGTCCGACAAGGCGGAGGACGTCATCGTGGCCGCAGAGCCGCTGTACGCCCCGCTGACGCGCGAACACGTTTCCTACGAGCTAGCACTCGACGACGCCCTCCGGGCCGCCCTGGCCGGCATGGGCCCGTCCGCTCGCCACGCCGCGGCGGCCCCCGCCGCGACCGACACGACCACCGTCTCCGTCGACGTCCTCACCTTCACCGGACGAACCACCTGACAGAACACGCCGCCTGACGTGCCCTCCAGGCGGCGTGTTCTGTCACGTAGATCCCGGCACAACGCCGGCCGCCGCGCGAACGAGGGGACGCAACTCGCCGCCGCACGAGCCGCTACGCGGCGTGTTGCGCCCCCTGGACGAACTAGCTGACAGGACACGCCGCCTGACGCGCCCGTCGGGCGGCGTGTTCTGTCAGGTAGGTGGGGGACGCGAGGCGGCGGAGAGTGCGCCGCCTCGGGGAACGACGAAGGCCGCCTCCCGAGGGAGACGGCCTGCGTGCGGTGCGCGCTCAGCGCGCGAAGTAGCCGCGGTAGTACTCGTAGACCCAGCCGACGATGGAGACGATGCTGAAGGCCACGCCGATGAAGCAGATCCAGAAGCCGACCGCGAGGCCGAGCATGACCAGTGCGGCGCCGGTGGCGAGGGCCACGGGCCACCAGCTCCACGGGGAGAAGTGGCCGAGCTCGGGGTCGCCGTCGTCGATGTTCGCGTCGAGGCGGTCCTCCGGCAGCTCGCCGCCCTGGGCGGAGTGCGAGCGGCCCACGTAGAACGCGATGAACGCGGCCAGGATGGCGCTCAGCGTCAGCGCCACAGTGCCGACCCACTCGACCTTCATGTGCATCGGGTCGAGCAGACTCCACAGCGTGTAGACGATCGCCGAGAGGATGAAGAAGACCGACAGGATCCAGAAGAGGATGGAATTGGCTCTCATGGGTTACTTCACCTTGTTGTCTGCGAGGTCGAACACAGGGCCGTCCGGGGCGTCCTTGCCAGCGCCGATGCCGATCGGGATGCCGGCCTCCGGGTGGTTGAGGTCGAACGCCGGCGACTCGGAGCGGATGCGCGGGATGGACGTGAAGTTGTGCCGCGGCGGCGGGCAGGAGGTCGCCCACTCGAGCGAGCGGCCGTAGCCCCACGGGTCGTTGACGGTGACCTTCGGGGCGTTGCGCGCCGTCAGGTAGACGTTCACGAAGAACGGGATCATCGAGATCGCCAGGATGCCGGCGCCGATCGAGGAGACCTGGTTCATCCAGGTGAAGCCGTCCGACGGCAGGTAGGTCGCGTACCGGCGGGGCATGCCCACGACGCCCAACCAGTGCTGGATGAGGAACGTCGTGTGGAAGCCGATGAACAGCAGCCAGAAGTGCCACTTGCCGAGACGGTCGTTGAGCATCTTGCCCGTCCACTTCGGCCACCAGAAGTAGAAGCCGGCGAACATGGCGAACACGACCGTGCCGAACACGACGTAGTGGAAGTGCGCCACAACGAAGTACGTGTCGGACACGTGGAAGTCGAGCGGCGGCGACGCGAGGATGACGCCGGTGAGGCCACCGAAGGTGAAGGTGATCAGGAAGCCGATCGACCACAGCATCGGGGACTCGAAGGTCAGCGAGCCGCGCCACATCGTGCCGATCCAGTTGAAGATCTTCACGCCGGTCGGGACAGCGATGAGCATCGTCATCAGCGAGAACCAGGGCAGCAGCACCGAGCCGGTCACGTACATGTGGTGCGCCCACACGGTGACGGACAGGGCCGCGATGGAGATCGTCGCGTAGATGAGGGTCTTGTACCCGAAGATCGGCTTGCGGCTGAACACCGGGAAGATCTCGGACACGATGCCGAAGAACGGCAGCGCGATGATGTACACCTCGGGATGGCCGAAGAACCAGAACAGGTGCTGCCAGAGCAGCGCCCCTCCGTTCGCGGCGTCGTAGATGTGCGCGTTGAACACGCGGTCGGCCGCGAGGGCGAACAGCGCGGCGGCGAGCACCGGGAAGGCCATGAGCACGAGGATCGAGGTGACCATCGCGTTCCAGGTGAAGATCGGCATGCGGAACATGGTCATGCCGGGCGCGCGCATCGTGATGATGGTCGTGATGAAGTTCACCGCGCCGAGGATGGTGCCGAAGCCGGAGAGGCCGAGGCCGAGCACCCAGAGGTTGCCGCCGATTCCCGGCGAGAACGTCGTGCTCGACAGCGGCGCGTACGCGAACCAGCCGAAGGACGCCGCACCCTGCGGGGTGAGGAAGCCGGCGACCGCGATCAGCGAGCCGAACGAGTAGAACCAGTACGCCAGCGCGTTCAGACGCGGGAAGGCCACGTCGGGCGCGCCGATCTGCAGCGGCATCAGCACGTTCACGAAGCCGGCGAAGAGCGGCGTCGCGAACATCAGCAGCATGATGGTGCCATGCATCGTGAAGAGCTGGTTGTACTGCTCCTTGGTCTGCACCACCTCGAGTCCCGGCTCGAAGAGCTGGGCGCGGATGATGAGGGCCATCACGCCGCCGATGAGGAAGTAGATGAACGACGAGATCAGGTACATGTACCCGATCGTCTTGTGGTCCGTCGACGTGATGTAGTTCACGAGGATGTTGCCCTTGCGCTCCACACCGTTGGCGGTGAGGAGGGTGGGCTTCGGAGCGGGCGCGGTGGTCGCTCCGGGCGCCGGTGCTGTCGTCGTCATGCGTCTGTCCTACTCGTTGCCGGAATCACTCGTTGCCCGTGGGGGCGCCCGTGCCGGGCAGGTTGTTGTTGCGGTCGTACTGGGACCCGAGCTGGCCCTTGAAGCCCTTGTCGCGGAGGGACTGGATGTGGGCGTCGTACTCGCTCTGCGACACGATCTTCACGTTGAAGAGCATCGCCGAATGGTACTCGCCGCACAACTCCGCGCACTTGCCGACGAAGGTGCCGGAGCGGCCCGTGGTCGAGAAGTACATGTAGTTGGTCTTGCCGGGGATGACGTCCTTCTTGTAGAGGAAGGCCGGCACCCAGAAGGAGTGGATCACGTCGCGCGAGTCGAGCTGGATCGTGATCTTCTTGTTCTCAGGCAGGTAGAGCGTGGGGATCTGGCTCTCCTGGACCGAGCCGGGCGTCGCGTTCGTGTCGCTCGGCTGCGCCTGGATGCCCGGGTCGTACACGTTGTCGGTGACGTAGTTGAAGTCCCACGCCCACTGCTTCGCGTAGACCTGGATCTTGAGGTCGGGGTGCGCGTACGGCTGCTCGATCGCGTTCTGGTCGCGCGCCGTGAAGGCGAAGAAGCCGAGGACCAGGATGAGCGGCACGATCGTGTAGAAGATCTCGATCGGCATGTTGTACCGGAGCTGGACCGGCAGCCCGGTCTGTCCCTTGCGGCGGCGGTACACGACGACCGCCCAGAGGATGAGGCCCCAGACGATGATGCCGACGATGAGCAGAACGATCCAGCTGGTCACCCAGAGGCCGCTGATGCGGTCGGTGTGATTGGTGACGGGCTGCTGGCCCTCGACGAAGCCCGGCAGGAATCCGTGGAGCTGGGCCTGCGTGCAGCCCGCGAGGACGATGGCAAGTGTCGCTGCGATCGGGATTGCAACCCATCGGAAACGGCGATTGTGACGCACCGGTGACCTTTCGAGAGACTCGGGGACAGTTCACATGCAACTGTATGTGGCGCTATCTACCCTACTCCGCCGGACACTCGGTTTCGAACACAAAAGGCCGCCCACACGGGGCGGCCCAGAGCTGTTTTTTGTGTTATAGAACGCTCAGTGGAACGAGTCTCCACAGGCGCACGAGCCCGTCGCGTTGGGGTTGTCGATCGTGAACCCCTGCTTCTGGATGGTGTCCTCGAAGTCGATCGTGGCGCCGTCCAGGTAGGGCACGCTCATCTTGTCGACGATGACCTCCACGCCGTCGTAGTCGACGGTCGCGTCCCCGTCGAGCATGCGCTCGTCGAAGTACAGCTGGTAGATCAGGCCGGAGCAGCCGCCGGGCTGGACGGCGACGCGCAGACGCAGGTCGTCGCGGCCCTCCTGCTCGAGCAGGCTCCTGACCTTGCCCGCTGCGTTGTCGGTCAGGCCGACGCCGTGGGCCTTGGTCGCGGTCAGCGCTGTGTCGGTCATTGGACTCCTCACACGTGTTTGAAGGATTCGATTGCGAAATCTGGGTCGATTGTACGTCCCATTCCCGCGAGCTCGCTCAGTTCCGGGCGTCCAGGCGCGCGAGCAGCAGCGCCTCGGCGAGAATCGCCCTCTTGAACACCCCGAGGTGGAGCGACTCGTTCGGGCTGTGGGCGCGGGTGTCGGGGTCCTCCACGCCGGTGACCAGGATCTGCGCCTCGGGGAACTCGCGCACGAGGTCGGCGATGAACGGGATGGACCCGCCGACGCCGGTCTCGACCGCTTCCTTGCCCCATGCGTCGGTCATCGCACGCTTCGCCTCGGTCGCCGCCCAGCCCGCGGTGTCGACCAGGAAGGCGTCGCCGGTGTCGACGTCGCTGATATCGACGTGCGCGCCGAACGGCGCGTGCGCGCGCAGGTGGCGCTTCAGGGCCTCGTAGGCCTCAGCGGCGCTCTGGCCGGGCGCGACCCTGGCGCTCAGCCGCACGGCGACGCTCGGCAGCAGGGTGTTGGAGGCGTCGACGACGCTGGGCGCGTCGATCCCGGTGATCGTGACGGTCGGCTGGGACCACATCCGGGACAGGATCGGGCCCGTGCCGATCGGGGTCACGCCGGGCAGCAGCGCG
The DNA here is from genome assembly GCF_042791795.1 of Leifsonia sp. NPDC056665. Classification (NCBI taxonomy): domain Bacteria; kingdom Bacillati; phylum Actinomycetota; class Actinomycetes; order Micrococcales; family Microbacteriaceae; genus Leifsonia; species Leifsonia sp. NPDC056665. The sequence goes on along the minus strand of NZ_JBHTXK010000017.1, from coordinate 74,083 downwards.
GCCTCGTGGCGGAACTGCTCCTCGCTCAGCGCGGGCGGCTCTGCCGCGTCGTCGTGCGAGCGCATGCCCTCCACCGCGACGGAGCCGTTCTCGTCGTGCAGCGTCGCGAGCAGCGCGACGAGCGCGAGCATGGCGTCGGGGGCCGCGCCGCCGTACATGCCGGAGTGCGACGCGTGCTCCAGCGTCGAGACCGTGAGCTTGAAGGTCACGTTGCCGCGCAGCGACACGGTGAGGGCGGGCGTGTCGATGTCGACGTTGTCGGAGTCGGCCACCACGATCACGTCGGCGGCCAGCGCCGCCTTGTTCTGCTCCAGGAAGCTCGCGAACGAGCGGGAGCCGAACTCCTCCTCGCCCTCGATGAAGACGGCGATGCCGAGGTCGAAGTCGGATCCGAGCGTCTCCACGAGCGCGCGGACGCTGGCGATGTGCGCCATCACGCCCGCCTTGTCGTCGGCGGCGCCGCGGCCGTAGAGCCGGTCGCCGCGCACGGTCGGCTCGAACGGCGGGGTGTCCCAGTTCTCGGCGTCGCCCTGCGGCTGGACGTCGTGGTGGGCGTAGAGGAGGACGGTCGGGCGGCCGTTCTTCGCGGCGCGCGTCGCGAGCACGGCCGGCTGGCCGAGGGACTCGCCCGCGCCGGTCGACGGCCCGGAGATCGGCGCCTGCTTGACCTCGACGCTCTCGAACGCGCCGGTGTCGCGCAACAGCTCCGCCACGGCCTCCGCGCTCTTCCGGACGTTCCCGGGATCGTAGGCGGTCCACGAGACCGAGGGGATGCGCACGAGGCGCGAGAGCTCGGCGATGGTCGACGGGAGGCCGGTCTCGACGGAGGAACGGATGCGCTCCTCCACCTCCGGCCGGTCCCCGGCTGCGGATCGGCCGGAAGGAGTCTGCTGGGTGTCTGTCATGCGGGTAATCTTAAAGGGACCCCACAAACGAAGGCTCAAGCGTTGGCGAAACGACAGAACCCGGCGGACGAGGCACAGGCGCCCGGCCCCGAGACCCCCGAACAGACCACGGCCCGGCTGCAGGGCAAGGGCGCCCCGACGCCCACCCGCCGCGAGCAGGAGGCCGCGCGCAAGCGGCCGCTCGTGCCGACCGACCGCAAAGAGGCGGCCAAGGCGGCGCGTACGCACCAGGCCGATGCCCGCGAGCGGGCCCGCGCCGGCATGGCGGCGGGCGACGAGCGCTACCTCACGCAGCGCGACCGCGGGCCGCAGCGCCGGTACGTGCGCGACTACGTCGACGCCCGGTTCAGCATCGGCGAGTTCCTCATCCCGGTCATGCTGATCGTGATCGTGCTCAGCTTCCTCCCGTACGCGTTCATGCAGGTCTGGGGCCTGGTGGCGCTGTGGGCGTTCTTCTTCGTCGCCGTGGTGGACGGGATCGTCCTCGGCCTCCTGGTGACCAGGAAGGTCGGCGACAAGTTCGGCAAGACCAAGGTGGAGCGCGGGCTCAAGTGGTACGCCGCCATGCGCGCGTTCCAGCTGCGCGTCATGCGCCTCCCGAAGCCGCAGGTCAAGCGCGGCCAGTACCCCGCCTGACGTGACGATCGTCGCAGCGGCGGACGGCTCCGCCCTCGGTAATCCCGGCCCTGCGGGCTGGTCCTGGTACGTCGACGACGAGCGCTGGTCGGCGGGCGGCTGGCCGCACGGCACCAACAACATGGGCGAGCTCATGGCGGTCATCGACCTCCTGGAGTCGACCGCCCACGTGGACGAGGACCTGCGCATCCTGTGCGACAGCCAGTACGTGATCAACTCGGTCACCAAGTGGATGCCGGGCTGGAAGCGCAAGGGCTGGCGCAAGTCCGACGGCGCGCCTGTGCTCAACCGCGAGCTGCTGGAGCGGCTGGACCGGGCGCTGCACGGCCGGACGTACACCTTCGAGTGGGTCAAGGGCCACGCCGGCCACGACCTGAACGAGGCGGCGGACAAGCGCGCCCGCGCGGCGGCGACCGCCTACCGGGACGACGACGCGATCCCGATCGGGCCGGGCTGGCCTGGCGCCGCGGTGCACGAGCCGGCGCCCGCGCTGGCTGTGGCCAAGCCGGCGTCTGCGGGCTCTGCTGCCCAGCCTGCTGCCGAGACCGTCGAGCTCGACCTCTTCGACGACCTGCTGTCCGCGACCGAGACGGACGAGGATGTGGTGACGCGCCTGGAGCGCGAGCTCGTGGAGCCGGCCGTCCGCGCGGACTCCGCGCGGGTCGCCGCGCTGCTGCACCCCGACTTCGAGGAGATCGGCCGCTCGGGCAGGCTGTGGGGTCGCGACGCGATCCTGGAGGCCCTGGCCGAGGAGGACGCCCCCGCCGCGGAGCTCGCGGTGCTGGGCGCCGAGCGGATCGGCTCGGACGCCATCCTGCTCACGGCGCGCACGGTGGACGACCGCGGCGCCAGCCTGCGCAGCTCGCTGTGGCTGCGCGTGGGAGGCCGCTGGCGCCTACGCTTCCACCAGGGAACGCCGGAGGCGTAGCAGCCCGCGGTTGATCTGCCGGGCCCACAGCGGGCCGCGGTAGAGGAACGCGGTGTAGCCCTGCACGAGCGTGGCCCCAGCGTCGAGTCGCTGCTGCACGTCCTCCGCGGTCTCCACGCCGCCGACCGAGATCACGCACAGCTCGGCGGGGACGTGCGCGCGGATCAGGCGCAGCACCTCCAGCGAACGCGCGGCGAGCGGTGCGCCGGAGAGTCCCCCGGCACCTGCGGCCGCCACGACGGCCGGGTCGGTCACGAGGCCGTCGCGGGAGATCGTGGTGTTCGTCGCGATGATCCCGGCGAGGCCCAGCTCGACGGCGAGGCCCGCGATCTTCTCGACCTGGTCGTCGGTGAGGTCGGGCGCGATCTTGACCAGCAGCGGGGTCTCCCCCGCGACCTGCTTGACGGCGGTGAGCAGCGGGGCCAGCAGCTCCAGCTCCTGGAGTCCGCGGAGGCCGGGCGTGTTCGGCGAGCTCACGTTGACGACGAGGTAGTCGGCGACCGGCGCGAGTGCGCGGGCACTCGTTAGGTAGTCCTGGGTGGCGTCCTCGACGGCGACCACCCTGCTCTTGCCGATGTTCACACCGAGCACGGGCCGGTGGCCGGCGCGACGGACCTTCAGCAGCCGGTTGGCGGCATCCCCCGCACCGTGGTTGTTGAAGCCCATCCGGTTGATCACGGCGCGGTCCGGGATGAGCCGGAACAGGCGCGGCCGGTCGTTGCCGGGCTGCGGGAGGGCGGTGATGGTGCCCACCTCGACGTGGCCGAAGCCCAGGTCGCCGAGGCCGACGACGGCCTCGCCGTCCTTGTCGAAGCCGGCGGCGACGCCGAACGGGGACGCGAACCGCAGGCCGAGCGCGTCCACGGCGAGCGACGAGTCGGGCGCGGTGAACCGGCGGACGAGACCGCCGAGACCGAGCGCGGGAAGGGCCCGGATCACCAGGAAGGCGAGGTGGTGCGCGCGCTCCGGGTCGAGCTTCGACAGGACGAGGGAGAAGAGTGTGCGATACATGCCGCTACGAGAATAACCGCTCGCGCGCGCGGTGGAGCTCAGGGGCGGCGCGGAGCGACGCCGCGACCCCAGCGCCGAGGGAGCCTGCGACCGAGGCTTCAACCGCGCAGGTCGGCCGGCTCGCCGCGGTGCTCGACGCGGAGCTGCTGGATGGCCTCCTCGAAGTCCTCCAGCGAGTCGAACGCCTGGTAGACGCTCGCGAAGCGCAGGTAGGCTACCTCGTCCAGCTCGCGGAGCTCGGGGAGGATGGCGAGCCCGATGTCGTTCGCCTCGATCTGGGAGGCGCCGGTCGAGCGGATCGTCTCCTCCACCTTCTGGGCGAGCACCGCGAGGTCGGAGTCCGTCACCGGGCGGCCTTGGCAGGCCTTGCGGACGCCGAGCACGATCTTCTCGCGGCTGAACGGCTCCACCACACCGCTGCGCTTGATCACGCTGAGGCTCGCAGTCTCCGTCGTGGAGAACCGGCGACCGCACTCCGGGCACTGCCGGCGGCGCCGGATCGAGAGCCCGTCGTCGCTCGTGCGGGAGTCGATGACGCGGGAGTCCGGGTGGCGGCAGAAGGGGCAGAACATGAGGGAAATCCTAGCCGGGATTCACGGGAGGACGCCCGGAGGGACGGATCGCCGTGCGCCTCACTGGAACCGGATGGTGACGGCCTCGCCGTGCGCGGGCAGGTCCTCCGCCGACGACAGCGCGACGATGCGGTCGGCCACCGTCCTCAGCGCGTCACGGTCGTAGCGGATGACCTGCTGCGGGCGCAGGAAGGAGTACGCGCCGAGACCGGGCGAGAACCGGGCCTGGCCGCCCGTGGGGAGGACGTGGTTGGAGCCGGCGAGGTAGTCGCCGAGGCTGACCGGGGCGCTCGGGCCGACGAAGATCGCGCCGGCGTTCTGGATGAGCGCGAGCAGGGCGTCCGGGTCGCCCGTCTGCAGTTCGAGGTGTTCCGGGCCGTAGGCGTTGCTGAACGCGGCCGCCGCTGCGAGGTCGTCCACGAGCACGAGCGCCGACTGCTGGCCCGCCAGCGCCGTGCGCACGCGCTCGGCGTGCTTGGTGGCGCCGGCGAGGGCCTCCAGCTCGGCCGCGACCCGCTCGGCGAACGCCGGGCTGTCGGTGACGAGCAGGGAGGCAGCGGCCTCGTCGTGCTCGGCCTGGCTGATCAGGTCGGCGGCGACGAAGCGGGCGTCGGCGGTGTCGTCGGCGATCACGAGGATCTCGGTGGTCCCGGCCTCCGAGTCGATGCCGGCCTGGCCGCGGACGACGCGCTTGGCCGCGGCGACGTAGATGTTGCCGGGGCCGGTGATGACCTGGACCGGGTCGAGTCCGATGTCCTCCACGCCCCAGGCGAGCGCGCCGATCGCGCCGGCCCCGCCCATCGCGTAGACCTCGTCGATGCCGAGCAGTCCGGCCGCGCCGAGGATGACCGGGTGCACCGCGCCGCCGAACGCGCGCTGCGGCGGGCTGGCGAGCGCCACGGAGGCGACGCCGGCGACCTGCGCCGGCACGGCGTTCATCACGACGCTCGACGGGTAGACGGCCTTGCCGCCCGGGACGTACAGCCCCGCGCGCTCCACCGGCTGCCAGCGCTGCACGATGGTCGCGCCGGGCCCGATCCGGGTCTCGGCGGGCGGAGGGACCTGCGCGGCGGTCGCCTCGCGGACGCGGACGATGGCCTCCTCCAGCGCAGCGCGCACGTCGGCAGGCAGCGCGGTGACGGCCGCGGCGATCTCGGACGCAGGCACGCGCACCGAGGCGGGCGCGCCGCCGTCGAACTTCGCCGCCTGGTCCGCGAGGGCGGCCGCTCCCCTGGTCCGGACGTCGTCGATCAGCTCGGTCGCGACGCGCACGGCGACCTGGATGTCCACGACGGGACGGGGGACGAGGCGCTCGAAAGCGGCCCGGGTAGGCTGGACTCCGCGGAGATCGATGGTCTGCATCATGACCGGTCAAGCCTATCCGCACCACCCGCTCCGCTCAGCCCGAACGCTGGCGCGGAATTCCTCACCCCGATCGGCGCTTGATAACTGCGTATGACTGACGCGACCCCCGACCTCTCCGCCTTCCGGCAGGCGTTCCGCCGGCACGCCGCCGGTGTGGCGATCGTCACCGCGCTGACCGCCGACGGCACGCCGGTCGGGTTCACCGCGACCTCGCTCGCCTCGCTGTCCGCCGTCCCGCCGCTCGCGACGTTCAACATGGCGCTGTCGGCGTCGAGCTGGCCGGCGATCGCGGAGACCGACCGGGTCATCATCCACATGCTCGGCGTGCGGAACAAGGGCGTCGCGGAGATCCTCTCGGACGACAACACGCGGCGGTTCCTCGGCGACCACTGGCGCCGCGGACCGTACGGCCTCCCGGTCATCAACGACGTGACCGCGTGGATGGTCGGCCGCATCGTGGAGCGGTTCCACGTGCACAACAGCGCGGTGGTCGTCGTCCAGATCGAGGACGGCGAGCTCGGCGCCCCCGACGAGCCGCTGCTGTACCACGAGCGCCGCTACCACCGCCCCAGCGAACTCGACTGACCCGCGGCGCCTACACGAGGCAGTTGGGGCCGAGGAGGCCTTTGAGCTCGCCGTAGAGGTCGGGCGAGACCTTCACGGGCCTCGGGACCTCGAACACCCGCGCGACCTGGCCCTTGACCAGCCGCAGCCGCACTTCGCTGTCGCCGGGATGCCGCGACAGCACCTCCGCGAGCGAGGCCACCGTGTCGGTCGTCGCGCGCTGGTCGGCCATCGTGATCATCAGCGTCCCGATGTCGTCGGCCTGGCCGAGGTCGGGCACCATCAGGCTGAACGCGTGCAGGTTCATCCCGTCGTCGCGCATGCTGACGCGCCCGCGCACGACGACGATCGAGTCGCCCTGCATCATCGGCGAGAACTCCGTGTACGCCTTGCCCATGAACATGACGGTCATCTCGCCGCCGAAGTCCTCGACCTGGATCATGCCGTACTGGTTGCCCGACGCCTTCGCCACGCGGTGCTGCACACTCGTGACGAGTCCCGCGATGACCACGGTGTCGCCGTCCTGCACGCTGTCGGAGGAGAGCAGCTCGGCGATCGACGTGCTCGCGAGCTTGGCGAGCTGCAGCTCCAGCCCGGCCAGCGGGTGGTCGGAGACGTAGAGCCCGAGCATCTCGCGCTCGAACGCGAGCTTGTCGCGCTTCACCCACTCCGGGCGATCCGGGATGTGGTGCTGCGTCTGGTTCTGCTCGTCCTCGCCCCAGAGGCTGTCGAAGTCGAAGCCGACGTCGCCGTTCGCCTCGCTGCGCTTGATCTTGACCGCGGACTCCACCGCGTCCTCGTGCACCTCCACGAGCGCGCGTCGGGTGTGCCCGAGCGAGTCGAACGCGCCCGCCTTGATGAGCGACTCGACCGTGCGCTTGTTGGCCGCGTGCACAGGGACCTTGCTGAGGAAGTCGTGGAACGACTCGAACCGGCCCTTGTCCTCGCGGGCCGCCCGCACGCCGTCCACGACGTTCGCGCCGACGTTGCGGACCGCGCCCATGCCGAAGCGGATGTCGGTGCCGACGGCGGCGAAGTAAAGGTTGGACTCGTTGACGTCCGGCGGGAGCACCTTGATGCCCATCCGGCGGCACTCGTTGAGGTAGAGCGCCATCTTGTCCTTGGAGTCGCCGACGCTGGTCAGCAGCGCGGCCATGTACTCGGCCGGGTAGTGCGCCTTGAGGTACGCGGTCCAGTACGAGATGACGCCGTAGGCGGCCGAGTGCGCTTTGTTGAACGCGTAGTCCGAGAACGGCAGCAGGATCTCCCACAGCTTGCCGACCGCCGCCATCGAGAAGCCGCGGTCGACCATGCCCTGCGAGAAGCCCTCGAACTGCTTGTCCAGCTCGGACTTCTTCTTCTTGCCCATCGCGCGGCGCAGGATGTCGGCCTGTCCGAGCGAGAACCCGGCGACCTTCTGCGCGATGGCCATGACCTGTTCCTGATAGATGATCAGGCCGTAGCTGGTCGAGAGGATCTCCGCGAGGGGCTCCGCGAGCTCCGGGTGGATCGGCGTGATGTCCTGGAGGTTGTTCTTGCGCAGCGCGTAGTTCGTGTGCGAGTTCGCGCCCATCGGACCCGGGCGGTACAGCGCGATGAGCGCCGAGATGTCCTCGAAGTTGTCCGGCTTCATCAGGCGCAGCAGCGAGCGCATCGGGCCGCCGTCGAGCTGGAACACGCCGAGCGTGTCGCCGCGGGACAGCAGCTCGTAGGCGCCGCGGTCGTCCAGCTCCAGCTCTTCGAGCACGAGGTTCTCGCCCCGGTTGTCGCGGATGTTGTCGAGAGCGTCGTTGATGATCGTGAGGTTGCGCAGCCCCAAGAAGTCCATCTTGATCAGGCCGAGCGACTCGCAGGCCGGATAGTCGAACTGCGTGACGATCTGGCCGTCCTGCTCGCGCTTCATGATCGGGATGACGTCGATCAGCGGGTCGGACGACATGATGACGCCGGCCGCGTGCACACCCCACTGGCGCTTGAGGTTCTCGAGGCCGAGCGCGGTGTCGAAGACCGTCTTGGCCTCCGGGTCGCTCTCGACGACCGCGCGGATGTCGACGGCCTCCTTGAAGCGCGGGTGCTCCTTGTCGAAGATGCCCGTGAGCGGGATGTCCTTGCCCATGACGGGCGGCGGCATCGCCTTGGTGAGCTTCTCGCCCATCGAGAACGGGAAGCCGAGCACCCGGCCGGAGTCCTTCAGCGCCTGCTTGGCCTTGATGGTTCCGTAGGTGACGATCTGCGCGACGCGCTCCGAGCCGTACTTCTCGGTCACGTACTTGATCACCTCGCCGCGGCGGCGGTCGTCGAAGTCGACGTCGAAGTCGGGCATCGAGACGCGGTCGGGGTTGAGGAAGCGCTCGAAGATCAGGCCGTGCCGCAGCGGGTCGAGGTCGGTGATCCGCATCGCATAGGCGGCCATCGAGCCGGCGCCGGAGCCACGTCCCGGGCCGACGCGGATGCCGTTGTTCTTCGACCAGTTGATGAAGTCGGCGACGACGAGGAAGTAGCCGGGGAAGCCCATCTGCAGGATGACGCCCGTCTCGTAGTCGGCCTGCTTGCGGACCTCCTCGGTGATGCCGCCCGGGTAGCGCTCGTGGAGGCCCTTCTCGACCTCCTTGACGAACCAGCTCTGCTCGGTCTCGCCCTCCGGCACCGGGAAGCGCGGCATGTAGTTGGCCGCGGTGTCGAACTTCACATCGACGCGCTCGGCGATGGCCAGCGTGTTGTCGCAGGCGTCCGGGTGGTCGCGGAAGAGCCGGCGCATCTCCTCCGGCGTCTTGAGGTAGAACTCGTCGGCGTCGAACTTGAACCGGTTGGGGTCGTCCAGCGTCGAGCCGGACTGCACGCACAGCAGCGCCGCGTGGCTCTTGGCGTCGGCCGCGTGCGTGTAGTGGAGGTCGTTGGTCGCCACTAGCGGGAGGCCGAGCTCCTTGGCGAGCCGGATCAGGTCGCTCATGATGCGGCGCTCGATGCCGAGCCCGTGGTCCATGATCTCGGCGAAGAAATTCTCCGGGCCGAAGATGTCGCGGAACTCCGCCGCGGCCTTCTTGGCCTCCTCGTACTGCCCGAGCCGCAGCCGGGTCTGCACCTCGCCGGACGGGCAACCCGTGGTGGCGATGATCCCCTTCGAGTACCGGTTCAGCAGTTCGCGGTCCATGCGCGGCTTGAAGTAGTAGCCCTCGGTGGAGGCGTACGAAGACAGCCGGAAGAGGTTGTGCATGCCCTCGGTCGTCGCCGCGAGCATCGTCATGTGCGTGTACGCGCCGGAGCCCGACACGTCGTCGCCGCCGCCGTCGCCCCAGCGCACGCGGGTCTTGTCGGTGCGGTGGGTCCGCGGGGTCAGGTAGGCCTCGGTGCCGATGATCGGCTTGATGCCCGCGTCCGTCGCGGTGCGCCAGAAGTCGAACGCGCCGAACATGTTGCCGTGGTCGGTGATCGCGACGGCCGGCATGCCCTGCTCGACAGCCGCCTCGATGAGCGGCTTGACGCGTGCGGCCCCGTCGAGCATCGAGTACTCGCTGTGGACGTGGAGATGGACGAAGGAGTCGGTCGGCACTATTGCTCCGGGTCGAGGTGAGGGCTTAAGACTACGTCGGACCTACGACGCTCGGAGCACGTCCAGAGCGTGTTGCAGATCCTCCGGGTAGGTCGTGGTGAAGGTCACCCACTCCCCCGTCGCCGGGTGGTCGAAGGCGAGCTGGACGGCGTGCAGCCACTGCCGGGTGAGCCCCAGCCGAGCCGACAGCGCCGGGTCCGCGCCGTACATCGCGTCGCCGGCGCACGGGTGCCGCTGGGCCGCCATGTGCACGCGGATCTGGTGGGTGCGCCCGGTCTCCAGGTGGATCTCCAGCAGGCTCGCCGCCGGGAACGCCTCGATGGTCTCGTAGTGCGTCACGGACGGCTTGCCGCCGGCGACGACCGCGAACTTCCAGTCGCTGCGGGGATGCCGCCCGATCGGCGCGTCGATCGTCCCGGTGAGCGGATCGGGGTGGCCCTGGACGACGGCGTGGTAGATCTTCTCCACCGTGCGGTCGTGGAAGGCGCGCTTGAGCACGGTGTAGGCGTGCTCGGACTTGGCGACGACCATCAGGCCGCTGGTGCCGGCGTCGAGGCGGTGGACGATCCCCGCGCGCTCGGCGGCGCCGGAGGTCGAGATGCGGAAGCCCGCGGCCGCCAGGGCGCCGAGGACCGTCGGGCCCTCCCAGCCGACCGACGGATGCGCGGCGACGCCGACCGGCTTGTCGATGACCACGATGTCGTCGTCATCGTGCACGATCGTCAGCTCTGGCACCGCGATCGGCACGATGCGGGCCTCCTCGCGCGGCTGCCAGGAGACCTCGAGCCAGGAGCCGGCGGAGAGCCGGTCCGACTTCCCGGCCTCGCGGCCGTCGACCGTCACACCGCCGGCCTCGGCCACCTCGGCGGCGAAGCTGCGCGAGAAGCCCAGGAGCTTGGCGAGGCCCGCGTCGACGCGGGAGCCTTCGAGGCCGTCCGGGACGGGGAGGCTGCGCGACTCCATCAGGGCTGCGGGTTCCGGGGCTCGTGCGCGTCGGGGGCGGGCTCGGCCTCAACGGCCGCGTCGTCTTCCTCGGCCTCGTCGTCCGCATCGGCAGGCTCCCGGCCGTCGAGGCCGACGCCGCGCAGCGTGAGGATGAGGAACAGCACCATGCTGGAGACGATGGCGACGTCCGCGAGGTTGAAGATGGCCGGCAGCAGCGGGATCTGCAGGAAGTCCACCACATGCCCGACGCCGAAGCCCGGCTCCCGGAAGAGCCGGTCGGTCAGATTGCCGAGCAGGCCGCCGAGCAGGAGGCCGAAGAGGATGGCCCACGCCGTCGAGCGGATGCGCGGCGCGTACCAGATGACGAAGCCGAGCACGCCGACGCCGACGATCGAGAAGATCCAGGTCGACCCGCTGCCGATGGAGAAGGCCGCGCCCGGGTTCTTGACGAAGTGGAGCTGGAGGAGCTGTCCGAGGACCTGGACCTGCTGGCCCTCGTAGAGGTTCGAGACGACCAGGACCTTGGCGATCTGGTCCAGGAGGTACACGCAGAGCGCGACCACCGCCAGGATCACCAAGGCCCTGATGCTGACCTTGGCCCTCGAGGGGCTAGCCTCCAAAGCCCGGGAAGACCGGAGGCTGAGCGCCCTGGTCCTGGCCGTCGGAGGAGCCCGCAGGCACCGGAGTGGGGGCGTTGCCGCCGAAGGAGGCCGACTGGCTGTCGAGGTCGCGGAGCTGGCCCTCGATGTAGCCCTTCAGGCCCTGGCGGTAGTCGCGCTCGAAGCCGCGGAGCTCGTCGATACGGCGCTCGAGGCCGGCACGCTCCTGGTCGAGGGCGCTGATCTGGGCGCGCTGCTTGGACTCGGCCTCGGCGACGATGCGGGCGGCGGTGGCGTGCCCCTCGGCGATGAGCGCGTCGCGCTTCTCCACGCCCTCGCGGACGTGCTCCTCGTGCAGGCGGCGCGCGAGCTGGAGGAGGTTGTTGGTCGCGTTCGGGTCGTTCGCGTCGGCGGCGCCTGCGGCGAAGCCCGCTGCGGCGCCCGCGGCCGCGGCCGGGGCGGCGGGAGCCTGCTGCGCCTGCGCGGCCTGCTGCTGCGCGGCGGCCAGGCGCTGCTTGAGGTCGTCGTTCTCCTGCTGGAGGCGCTGCACCTCGCCGTTGTCGGCGGCAGCAGGCGCGGGAGCCGCGGCCTGACCGGAGCCGCCGCTGCGCTGCAGCTCTGCGATGCGCGAGTCGGCGGCCACGAGGCGCTGCTTGAGCTCGTCGCTCTCCTGGGTCAGTCGTCGGAGCTCGACGACCACCTCGTCGAGGAAGTCGTCGACCTCGTCCTGATCGTAGCCCTCACGGAATTTCGTCGGTTGAAACCGCTTGTTGACCACATCTTCCGGAGTCAGCGCCATGAGAAGCCACCTTAGATCTAAAAAGGACGAACAATGAGTGCGTTCAGCCAACGCTAGCAAAGTGCACGGCCGCCGCGCACTCCGCCGCACCCGTGGTGCGTCGGCCTCGACCACACTACAACGGCAGCCCAGCCCGACCCCAACCGACGCTCGCAGTGCGTCAGGTGAAACTCAGGGTCACGTAGAGGCCGATGATGACGACCAGCATGGTGAGGCTCCAGCCGAAGTCGATCGCGACCGGCCCCATCGACAGCGGAGGGATGATCCGGCGGAAGAAGCGGATCGGCGGGTCGGTGACCACGTAGGTCGACTCGGCGAGCACGAGTCCGAAGCCGCGCGGGCGCCATTGCCGCGCGAACGTGCGCACCAGGTCCAGCACGAACCGGGCCCAGAGGACGAAGAAGTAGATCAGCAGGACGTAGTAGAGCACGTTCGCGATGATCGAGACGACAAGCACCCCTCCAGTATGAACGACCGCGTATGCACGAAAGCGCACCGCCCTGCCGGACGGTGCGCTTTCGAGGAGTGGATCAGGCCTGCGCGAAGAAGGAGGCGTCGACGTCGGCGTCCTGGCCGCCGTGCTCGCCGGAGACCACGACGTGCGACGGCGAGAGCAGGAACACCTTGGGAGTCACCCGCTCGATCTTGCCGTAGAGGCCCTGCGAGAGGCCGCTGGCGAAGTCGATGAGGCGGCGGGCGTCGCCCTCGCTCATCTGCGACAGGTTGATGATCACCGGGATGCCCTCGCGGAAGGACTCGGCGATCGCCTGCGCGTCGCGGTACTGACGGGGGTGGACTGTGAGGATCTCGTTCATTTCCTGTACCGAAACATTCCGTGCGGTGGACGATTTGCGCAGCGGGGTCACCGGTGCGCGGCCGGCCACGGGAGCGACCGGTGCAGGGTGCGGGACGGGCTGGACGGGCGACGGGGCCGGGGCCTCGCGGCGCGGCTGCTGCACCGGCTGGTGCTGCACCTGCTCGTGCTCGTCGAACTCCAGCTCCTCGTCGGCGAGGCCGAGGTAGACCATCGTCTTCTTCAGCGGGTTGGCCATGCGCTTCCTCCGTGTAGACCGGTGCGCCGACGCCTCGCACGCACTGAATGAACCTTCTTCTCTTTCGAGATTAACGAAGGCTCGGCCGATTCCCGGTAATGGCGGTGCCGATGCGAAGGTGTGTCGCACCGGCGGCGACGGCCTCCCGGTAGTCCTGGGACATCCCGGCCGAGATCGCGGTGGCCTCCGGCGCGAGTCCGCGGACCCGTTCGCTGGCAACGCGCACGCGCTCGAACGCACGCGACGGCTCCTCGTCCAGCGGGGCGACCGCCATGACGCCGAGGAGGCGGAGGCCGGGCGTCGCGAGCATATGCTCGACCAGCGGCTCCAGGTCGCGGTCGGCCACGCCGCCACGGCCCGGGTCGTCGGTGAGGTTGAGCTGGACGAACACGTCCACGTCGGGCGCGTCGTCCAGCTTCAGCGCGTCGACCAGCGCGATCCGGTCGAGCGAGTGGATGACGGCCGCGTAGCGCCGCACCTGCCGCGCCTTCTTGCTCTGGAGCTGGCCGACGAAGTGCCAGCGCAGGTCGAGGTCGGCGAGCTCTGCCGCCTTCTCCTGCGCCTCCTGGTGGCGGTTCTCCCCCACGTCGCGCACGCCGAGAGCCGCGAGCTCGCGGACGAGCGACGCCGGGTGGAACTTGGTCACCACGATCGTCGTCAGCTCGTCCGGGGAGCGGCCGGCGGCCCGGGCGGCGTCGGCGACGCCCTCCCGGACCGCGGCGAGCCGCTCCGCGAGCGGGCTACTTGAGGAAGTCGGGGATGTCGAGGTCGTCATTCTCGTCGTCGAACGCCGGGTCCTTCTGCGTGGTCTCTGTCACCGGGGTCTCGCCGGTCGCGTGCCACTCGGTGGCCGCGGCCTCCTGTTCGGCGTGCTCGACCGTCGCGGACGAGGTGACCGCAGGCTCCTCGGAGCCGGCCTCCACGTAGGTCGACCGACGCGCGTCGGCGGCCGAGGCCTGGACGGACTTCGGCTCGCCGCCGTCGAACCCGGCCGCGATGACCGTGACGCGGACCTCGTCGCCGAGGGTGTCGTCGATGACCGCGCCGAAGATGATGTTCGCCTCGGGGTGGACGGCCTCCTGCACCAGGCGGGCCGCGTCGTTGATCTCGAAGATGCCGAGGTTCGATCCGCCCTGGATGGAGAGCAGCACGCCGTGGGCGCCGTCGATGGAGGCCTCCAGCAGCGGGGAGGCGACAGCCAGCTCCGCGGCCTTGATGGCCCGGTCCGCGCCGCGCGAGGAGCCGATGCCCATGAGCGCGGAGCCCGCGCCCTGCATGACCGACTTCACGTCGGCGAAGTCGAGGTTGATGAGCCCGGGGGTGGTGATCAGGTCGGTGATGCCCTGCACACCGGCGAGGAGCACCTGGTCGGCGGTGGAGAACGCCTCCAGCATGCTGATGCCGCGGTCGCTGATCTCCAGCAGCCGGTCGTTCGGCACGACGATGAGGGTGTCGACCTCTTCCTTGAGCCGCTGCACACCGGACTCGGCCTGCTGCTGGCGGCGCTTGCCCTCGAACGAGAACGGCTTGGTGACGACACCGATGGTCAGGGCGCCGATCGACTTCGCGATGCGGGCCACGACGGGCGCGCCGCCGGTGCCGGTGCCGCCGCCCTCTCCCGCGGTCACGAAGACCATGTCGGCTCCGGCGAGCGCCTCCTCGATCTCCTCCGCGTGGTCCTCCGCCGCGCGGCGGCCGACCTCGGGGTCGGCTCCGGCGCCGAGGCCGCGGGTGATCTCGCGGCCCACGTCGAGCTTCACGTCGGCGTCGCTCATCAGCAGCGCCTGGGCGTCCGTGTTGATGGCGATGAACTCGACGCCGCGCAGGCCGAGTTCGATCATCCGGTTGACGGCGTTGACGCCGCCACCGCCGATGCCGACGACCTTGATCACGGCGAGGTAGTTCTGGTTTGCTGTCACGTCCGGCCTCCACGGGAACCTTCAACCTCTAGTCGAGGCTTAAAGTTATGCTGAGTATGCAATTCTCGATTTCGACGGTAGGGCCGCAGGGGCCGCTCCCGCCGCAGTTCGCAGGCGTGTCGGCAAATGCGCCGGAAACCCGGTCATCCTGTCGTCACGCTGTGCGGCGACGAGACGTCGAAACGGCTCGCCTTGGGCGCACCCTTGAGCAGCGCTGCGAGGTCCGCTGACTTGAGCGCGGAGTCCTCCGCGCTCCCCCAGACCACGGTCGCTCCGCCCTCGCGGAGGGTGAACGACACGTCGTCCTTCGTCTTCGCCGAGATGGTGTCCACCCGGCTCAGCACATCGGCGGGCAGCGACGACAGCACGGAGGCGGCAGCGGCGAAGCCGGAGTCTGCGTTCGCGTCGGCCGCGGCTCCTGTCGCGGCGATGATCGGATAGCCGGCCGGGCGGTTCGCGCTGGAGGAGATGGGCACCTTCGCCGCGTCCACGAGCACGAACGCCGACCCGCGCTGGACCGCGCCGATCGCCTGGCGCTCGACGATGCGCACCACCAGGGTGTCCGGCGGGTGACTCTCCAGCGTGTAGCTGCGGATCAGCGGGAAGGCCGCCAGGTCGCTGGAGATCGCGGCCTGGTCGAGCAGCGCGAGCGGCTTGCCGACCTGGTCGCCGAGCTTGGCCGAGATCGCGCCGGCGTCGAGCCGCGATGCGCCGACGACCTGGATGTGCCGGAGAGCCAGCAGCGGCGAGAGGCCGACCAGGATCACGCCGAGCACCAGCGCGACGGCGACCCCCGCGGCGCCGAGCCACGCCATCCTGCGGCGGCGCGAGCGCTTGGTGAACCGGCGCACCTCGCCGCGCTCCACCCGCTTGCGTTCGGCGCGGGCAGCGCGGAGGGCCTTGGAGATCTCGCGGTTGCTCGGCACGCGCTCGGTGAGCGGGAGGCGGTCGGCCGCTGCGCGGGACGGGCGGAGCTTGTGCTCGAGGATCGGCTCGGGGATCGGCTCCTGCGTGCGCACGATCGGGATCGGCTCGGTGATCGTCCCGACCGGCGATGCGGACGGCGCACGGCCCGGCTCAGGGCGCGAAGGGGCCGCGGTCTCCGGCGCGGAGGGCGCCGGAGCGCCGCTCTGCCGTGCCGCCGACCGGTCGAACCCCGCTGGACGCTTCACCGCGGCTACTCCCGGACGCGGCGGAGCGAGTCGAGGAGCTGCGGGACGATCCGGTAGACGTCGCCGCAGCCGAGGGTGATGACGAAGTCGCCCTCGCGCGCGATCCGCGCGGTGTGGTCGGCGGCCTCCTGCCAGTCGGCGATGAATGCGACGTGCTCGGGATGCCGGAACCGGTCGGCGACCAGCGCGCCGGTCACCCCGGGCTCCGGGTCCTCGCGCGCGCCGTAGACGTCGAGCACGACGGTCTCGTCGGCGTACGTCTCCAGGGTCTCGGCGAACTCCTGCGCGAACAGGCGGGTGCGGCTGTAGAGGTGCGGCTGGTGGACCGCGATGATGCGGCCCTCGCCGACGACCGTGCGCGCGGCCGACAGGGCGGCGGCGACCTCGGTCGGGTGGTGGGCGTAGTCGTCGTAGACGCTCACGCCGCCCACGTTGCCGTGCAGCTCGAAGCGGCGCTCCGTGCCGCCGAACTCCGCGATGGCGGCCAGCGCGGCGGCGGGGTCGAAGCCGAGGCCGGTCAGCACGGCGAAGGCGCCGGCGGCGTTGATCGCGTTGTGCCGCCCAGGCACGCGCAGGCGCGCCGAGTACTCGGCGCCGGCGTGGCTCAGCGTGAACGCGACGGGGCCGTCGGTGTCGATCGAGTGGACGCGCACGTCGGCGTCCTCCGCCTCGCCGAAGGTGACGACGCGCTTGTCGGGCGCGACCTCCACCAGCCGGCGGTGGACGTGCTTCGCGCCCGCGTCGTCGGAGGAGACGACGACGAGCTCGTCGGCCTCCCTGGCGAAGGTCACGAAGGCGTCCTCGAACGCCTCCAGCGAGCCGTAGTGGTCGAGGTGGTCGGGGTCGACGTTGGTGATCAGCGCGACCGCCGTGTCGTAGAGCAGGAAGGAGCCGTCGGACTCGTCGGCCTCCACGACGAACAGCTCGCCGCTGCCGGTCTGCGAGCTTTTGCCGAGCGAGGCGATGACGCCGCCGTTGACGAAGCTCGGGTCCTCGCCGAGGCCGAGGAGGCCGGTGACGATCATGCCGGTCGACGTCGTCTTGCCGTGCGCGCCCGCGACCGCGACGAGGCGCTTCCTGTTGATCAGCCAGGCCAGCGCCTGCGAGCGGTGCAGCACCGGGATGCCGTTGGCCAGCGCGAGCTGGTACTCCGGGTTGTCCTGCCAGAGCGCGCCGGTGACCACGAGGGTGTCGGCGTCGCCGACGTTCGCCGCGTCGTGGCCGATCGCGACGGTGGCGCCGAGGGCGCGCAGCGCGTCGACGTTCGCCGAGTGGCGCACGTCGGAGCCGGTGACCGTGTGGCCGGACTCCAGGAACAGTCGCGCGATGCCGCTCATCCCTGAGCCGCCGATGCCGACGAAGTGGAGACTGCCCAGCTCGTCGGGGATGGTGGCGTTGAGGTCGGGTTTGATCGTCACAGGTGCTGCTTTCGGTCCGCGAGTCGAGTTGACAGGTTACAGGCTACGCGGCGAACCTCAGGATACGGTCAGGGCGCTCCGGATCAGGGCGACCATGCGGTCGGAGCCGTCCCGCACGCCCGTGACCGCGGCTCTGCGCGCCATCTCGGCCACCGCCGCGCGGTCGGCGAGCAGCGGAAGCAGGCGCCCGTCGACCCAGCTGGGCACGAAGTCCGCGTCGTCCACCAGGATGCCGCCGCCCGCCTCCACGACGCCCGCCGCGTTGAAGCGCTGCTCGCCGTTGCCGATCGGGAAGGGCACGTAGACGGCCGGGACGCCGAGGGCGGCGAACTCGCAGACCGTCGCGGCGCCGGCGCGGGCGACGGCGAAGTCGGTCAGCGCGAAGGCGAGGTCCATGCGGTCGCAGTAGTCGAGCAGCCGGTAGTGCTCCACCCCGGGATCGGTCAGCTCGCCGCGGCCGCCCTGGATGTGGAGCACCTGCCAGCCGGCGGCGGTGAGCTGCGCGGCGCGTTCGGCGATGGTGCCGTTGAGCCGCCGCGCGCCGAGCGAGCCTCCCGTGACCAGGAGGGTCGGGCGGTCGGCGGAGAGCCCGAACTCGGCGAGGGCCGCCGGGCGGGAGGCCTCCCTGTCGAGCTCCTCGATCTCGCGGCGCAGCGGCATCCCGACGAACCGGGCGTGCCGCAGCGGCGTGCCCTCGAACGCGACGCCGACCCACCGGGTGGACCGGGCGCCGAGCCGGTTCGCGAGCCCCGGCCGGGCGTTCGCCTCGTGCAGCGCGTACGGCACGTGCGCACTGCGGGCGGCCGAGTAGGCCGGCGCGGCCGCGTAGCCGCCGAAGCCCACCACGACGTCGATGCCGCGCTCGCGGATCAGGTCGGTGACCGAGCGCACCGCGCGCCGGTACTCGCCGGGGAAGCGCAGCGCAGCGCCGTTCGGGCGGCGCGGGAACGGCAGTTTCGGGACGGTCGCGAGCTCGTAGCCGCGGGCCGGGACGAGCCGCGCCTCCAGCCCCTCCTTCGTGCCGAGGACCACGACCTCCGCCGACGGGTCGTCGCGGCGCAGGCGGTCGGCGACGGCGAGCAGCGGATTGACGTGGCCGGCGGTCCCACCACCGGCCAGGAGGTACCGGCTCACAGGGCGCTGCCGCCCGCGCGACGGGCGTCGCGGGCGTTCTGGCGGGCGAAGGACATCACGATGCCGATTGCGATCATGGAACTGATCATCGCAGTCCCTCCCGCAGAGATCAGTGGGAGCGGCACGCCGAGCACCGGGATCACCCCGAGCACGACCGCGATGTTCACGAACGCCTGGAAGATCAGCCACACCATGATCGCCGCGGTCGTGACGCGCGGGAAGGTGTCGGTGGACGCGTGGATGATCCGCAGGAAGACGATCGCGAGCATCACGAACAGCAACAGCACCACGACGGCCCCGATGAGGCCGAGCTCCTCGCCGATGATGGCGAAGATGAAGTCGGTGTCGGCGGCGGGCAGCCACGACCACTTCGAGTGCGAGTTGCCGAGGCCGACGCCGAACACGCCGCCCGAGGCGAGCGCGTAGAAGCCGTTGTTGATCTGCCAGTTGACGTCGGGGTTCGCGGCGCTCGTGCCGCCGAAGAGCGCGGCGATGCGCCCCATCCGGCTGGCGCTCGACATCGCGACGACGACGGCCACGATGGCGACGCCGACGAGTCCTGTGAACAGGTAGCGCAGGCGCACGCCGGCGAAGTAGAGCCCGCCCAGCACGAACGCCGACATGACGATGGTCGTGCCGAGGTCGCCGCCGAGCACGACGACGCCGATGGCGCCGCCCGCGATCGGGAGCACCGGCAGCGCGACGTGCCGCCAGTCGTCGAGGAGGTCCTGCTTGCGGGCCAGGACGACGCCCAGCCAGATGACGAGCGCGATCTTGATCGCCTCCGACGGCTGGCCGACGAACCCGCCGATGCGGATCCAGTTGCGGTTGCCGCCGATCTCCACGCCGAGCGGTGTCACGAGCACCAGGAACTGCAGGAAGCACGCGGCGCCGAGGATGAACCAGATCGAGCGCTTCCAGAAGGTCATCGGGATGCGCGAGACGATGAACATCAGCGGGAGGCCGACGAGTGCGTACATGCCCTGCGACCAGAACCGCGAGAAGAAGTTGTCGGTGTCGTTGTGCGACTCGACGGCGGACGACGAGAGCACCATGACCAGCCCGAACACGACCATGAAGAGCGTGATGCCCAGCAGCAGGAAGTAGTCGGAGGACTCGCTGTTCATCGCCCGGCCGAGCGAGATGCGGGTGGAGAAGCCACGGGAGTCCGCGGGCTGCCCGGGCTGGCCAGACTGTCCCGGCTGTTCCGGCTGATCGCGCGGGTCAGGCCCCCGGCGGACGCGAGGCGGGCTCGTCGTCATCCGCCTCACCTCCAAAGAACTCGTTGACGGCCGCCTGGAAGAGGCGCCCGCGCTCGGCGTAGTCGGCGAACTGGTCCATCGACGCCGCCGCCGGTGCGAGCAGGACGGTGTCCCCCTCGCGGGCGAGACCGCCGGCCAGCCGAACCGCCAGCGGCATGACACCTTCAGTCTCGTCGGCGTCCACCTCCAGCACCGGCAGCCCGGGGGCGTGTCGCTCGAATGCGGCCAGCAGGGCGGCGCGGTCGACCCCGATCAGGACCGCCCCGCGCAGCCGTTCGGCGTGCGCAGCCACGAGCTGGTCGATGTCGACGCCCTTGAGGAGGCCGCCGACCACCCACACGACAGACGGGTACGCGCGCAGCGACGCGTCGGCGGCGTGCGGGTTCGTGGCCTTGGAGTCGTCCACCCAGCTCACGCCGGCCTCCACCCGCACCAGCTCGATGCGGTGGGCGTCGAGGCGGAACGCGGTGAGCACGTCGCGGATGACCTGCGGCTCGACGCCGTAGGAGCGCGCGAGGGCGCTGGCGGCCAGGATGTTGGCGACGACGTGCGGGGCGGCGAGGCCGGCCTCCGCGAGCTCGTCGAGCGTGGTCAGCTCGATGGCGCTGTTGCGGCGGTCCTCCAGGAAGGCGCGGTCGCAGAGGATGCCGTCCACGATGCCGAAGTCGCTCGGGCCGGGGATGTCGAGGCCGAAGCCGATGGCGCGGGCGCCCTCGATCACCTCGGCCTCCTCGACCATGCGCAGGGTGTTCTTGTCGGCACGGTTGTAGACGCAGGCGACCTGGGCATTGTCGTAGACCTTGGCCTTGGCGGCGATGTACGCCTCCATCGAGCCGTGCCAGTCGAGGTGGTCGTCGGCGATGTTCAGGCAGGCGGCCGAGTACGGCGAGAGCACGCCACCGCGGTTCCGGTTGATCCAGTGGAGCTGGTAGCTCGACAGCTCCACGACGAGCACGTCGAAGCCCTGCGGGTCGCGGATGGCGTCGAGCACCGGCACGCCGATGTTGCCGCACGGCGCGACGCGGGAGCCGCCGGCGAGCAGCATGGTCGCGGTGAGCTGGACGGTCGTGGTCTTGCCGTTGGTGCCGGTGACGCAGATCCAGTCGGCCGCACTGTTGCCCGATCCGGGAGGGGCGACCTTGTCGCGCAGCCGCCAGGCCAGCTCGATGTCGCCCCAGACCGGGAGGTCGCCCCGGTCGGCCCAGAGCAGCAGCGGGTGGTCCCAGTGGAAGCCGGGCGAGACGACGATGAGCTCCGGGTCGAACTCCACGAGCCGCTCGGGCGGCGCGCCGAGGTCCGGCTCCTCCAGCAGCTCGGCGCCGATGACCTCCAGCAGCATGGCGCGCTCGGCGTCCGCGCGGGAGGTGACGACCAGCACCTCCGCCCCCAGCTCGGCGAGCGTGTCGGCGACCGAGAAGCCGGTGACGCCGAGGCCGAACACCGCGACCCTCAGCCCAGACCAGTCGTGGTGCCAGCTCGTGAGCGCCTCCAGGCGCTCCCGGGAACCGGTCACGTCGCGAGCCACTCGAGGTAGAACGATCCGACGCCGGCCGCGACGAGGAGGCCGCCGATGATCCAGAACCGGACCACGACCGTCACCTCCGCCCAGCCTTTCAGCTCGAAGTGATGGTGGATCGGGCTCATCAGGAAGATGCGCCTGCCGCGCGTGATCTTGAAGTACGCCCGTTGGACGATCACCGAGCCCGCCTCGATCACGAACAGGCCGCCGATGAGGACGAGCAGCAGCTCGGTGCGGCTGAGGATCGCGAGCGCCGCGACCGCGCCGCCGAGGGCGAGCGAGCCGGTGTCGCCGAGGAAGATCTGCGCGGGCGAGGTGTTCCACCAGAGGAACCCGACCACGGCGCCCACGATCGCCGTCGCGACGATCGCCAGGTCGAACGGATCGCGCACGTCGTAGCACTTGGCGAGGTTCTCGGGATTGAGGTTGGGGCTCGCGCACGACTGGATCGACTGCCAGAACCCGATGATGATGTACGCGCCGATGGCGAGGATGCTCGCGCCGGACGCCAGGCCGTCGAGGCCGTCCGTCACGTTCACGCCGTTGGAGGTCGCCGCGACGAGGAAGTTGATCCAGATCAGGTAGAGGCCGTAGCCGACCAGCACGCCGATCACGCCGAACTTGGTGATCGAGCCGAAGTCGATCGGAAGATCGCGGATGAACGAGACACTCATCGTCGCGGGCGTGTAGCCGCGCCCGTCCGGGAACCGGACGGCCAGGAAGGCCCAGACCGTTGCAACGATGACCTGCCCGGCGACCTTCGCCCAGCCGGTCAGGCCGAGGCTGCGCTCGCGCCGCGTCTTGAGGAAGTCGTCCACGAACCCGACGACCCCGAGGCCGACCATGAGGAACAGCACCAGGAGGGCGGACACACTCGTCTCGTCACCCGTCAGCAGCAACGCGGTGAAATAGCCGAACAGCGTGCCGAGGATGACGACGATGCCGCCCATCGTGGCCGTCCCGCGCTTGGCGTGGTGGCTCTGCGGCCCGTCGTCGCGGATGAACTGGCCCCACTGGAGCCGCCGGAAGAGCCGGATGAAGAGCGGCGTCAGGAACAGCGTGAACGCCATCGACAGCGCGCCGGAGGTCAGAAGGGCTCTCACGAGAAGAATTCTCCCAGTCGGTCGCCGAGGAAGCGCAGCCCCGCCGAGTTGGAGGACTTGACGAGCACCGTGTCCCCGGAGCGCAACGCTCCGCTGAGGTGGTCGAACGCCGCGTCCTGGGTCTCGAAGTACAGGGACTCCCCGTCCCACGAGCCCTCGTTGATGGCGGTGATGTGCATGCGCCGTGCTGACGGCCCGACGATGATCAGCTGGTCGATGCCCAGCCGGACGGCGAGCAGGCCGATCCGGTCGTGCTCCTCGCCGGAGAACTCGCCCAGCTCGCTCATCTCGCCGAGGACGGCGATGGTGCGCTCCCCCGGCTCCGCGATCTGGGCCAGCGTCTTGATGGCGGCGGACATCGAGTCGGGGCTCGCGTTGTACGCGTCGTTGATGACGGTGACGCCGCGGGCGCCGCCCATGACCTCCATCCGCCAGCGCTCGGCGCGCTGGACCGTCTCCAGGGCGCTCACGATCGTGTCGATGTCCACGCCGAGGGTGTGCGCGGCGGCCGCGGCGGCCAGCGCGTTCATGACGTGGTGCTCGCCGAGCACGCGGAACTGCACGGGACGCGACTCCCCCGCGCCCTCGCCGCCGTCTGCCGGCGGGAGGTGCAGCACGAACGCCGTGCCGCGCGCGGTCGAGCGCACGTCCGTGGCCCGCACCGCCGCGCGGTCGTCCAGGCCGAACCACAGGACGCGGGCGAGCGTCTTGTCGGCCATCGAGGCCACGCGCGGGTCGTCCAGGTTGAGGACGGCGACGTCGGACTCCAGCAGGTCGCTGACCATCTCGGTCTTGGCCGCGAGGGTCTTCTCGATGCCGCCGAACTCGCCGGCGTGCGCGAGGCCCACCTTGAGGACGATGCCGATGTCCGGCCGGGCCATCCGGATCAGCCGGGCGATCTCGCCGATGCCGCTCGCGCCCATCTCGGCGACGAGGTACTGCGTCTCCTCGGTGACCTCCAGCATCGTGACCGGCGCGCCGACCTCGTTGTTGAACGACGCCCGCGGCGCGATCGTCGGGCCGAGCTGCTCGAGGATGGCGCGCAGGAGATTCTTCGTGGTCGTCTTGCCGTTGGAGCCGGTGACGCCGACGATCCTCAGTGTGCCGAGCGCGCGCACGCGGGCGATCACCTCGGTGGCGAGGTCGCCGAGGGCCACGACGGTGTCGGGCACGACAAGCTGCGGGACCGGCAGGTCGAGGGCGTGGTCGACGACCAGGAGGGCCGCGCCGGCCTCGACGGCCTGCGGCGCGAAGAGGTGGCCGTCCGTCGTCTCGCCTGGCTTGGCGAAGAAGATCGTGCCGGGCACGACCTCCCGGGAGTCGGTGGTCGAGAGCCCCGTCACGACGGTCTCCAGGGTCGCTGCTGTGCCGTCGAGCAGAAGCTCGCCGCGGGTCGCCGCGGCGACCTCGGCGAGGGTGAGGGCGATCATCAGAGCCACCCGGCCTCTCGCAGCGCGAGCCGGGCGTCGTCGCGGGCGGAGTACGGGAGGCGCTGTCCGGCGACCTCCTGGTAGTCCTCGTGCCCCGGGCCCGCGTAGAGCACCACGTCGCCGTCGCCGGCGAGCGAGAGCGCCGTGCGGAAGGCGGCGCGCGGGTCGGCCACCTCGTAGAGCTCGGCGTCCGGCACGGCGGCGCGGGCGCCGTCGAGCAATGCGGCGCGGATCAGGGCCGGGTCCTCCGAGCGCGGGTGGAAGTCGGTGATGACCACGGCGTCGGCGCCGCGCGCGGCGATCGCGCCCATGTCGGCGCGCTTGGTGGTGTCGCGGTCGCCGTCGGCGCCGAAGACCATGACGATCCGGCCGTCGGTGACCCGGCGCAGCGCGCCCAGCAGCGACAGGAAGGCGTCGGGCGTGTGCCCGTAGTCGATGAAGACGACGGGGCCGCGGTCGCCGGAGAGGCGCTCGGTGCGGCCGGGGACGTAGGCGTCGATTCCGCCGTCGCGCTCCAGCGCCGCGCCGATGGCGTCGAGGTCGTAGCCGGACTCCACCAGCATGACGATCGCGAGGGCCGCGTTGGCGGCGTTGTACGCGCCGAGCAGCGGCACGCTGGTCTCCAGGCGGCGCCCGTCCGGGCCGGCGAGCTCGAAGACCGTCTCGGCGATGGTCTCCTCGATCACGGTCAGCGTCCAGTCGGCGTCGACGCCCGGCACGCTGGCGAGCGTGGAGACCGGGATGCGGGACTGCTCGACCAGCGAACGGCCCCACTCGGAGTCGACCGTGACGACGCCGCGGCGGGCGCGGTCGGGCTGGAAGAGCTCCAGCTTGGCCGCGAAGTAGTCGTCCATCGCCGCGTAGTCGTCGAGGTGGTCGTGGCTGAGGTTGGTGAAGCCGACGACGTCGAACTCGATGCCGTCGACGCGGTGCCGGCTGAGCGCTTGCGCGGAGACCTCGACCGCGACGGCGCGGACACCCTCCTCGCGCATCCGGGCGAGCAGCGCGTGCAGCTCGCTGGCCTCCGGGGTGGTCAGCTTGCTGGTGATGGCGTGCTCGCCGATGCGGCGCTCCGCGGTCGAGGACAGGCCGGCGACGACGCCGAGCTGGCCCAGGATGCCGTAGAGCAGGTAGACGACGCTGGTCTTGCCGTTGGTGCCGGTGACGCCGAACAGCGTGGCCGAATTGTCGCCGGTGCGATAGACCCACCTCGCCACCGCACCGAGGGCGGCGCGCGGATCGGGGGTCACGATGACGGGGACGCCCGCGTCGGCCGCGAGCTCCGCGCCCGCGGCGTCGGTCAGGACCGCGACGGCTCCCGCCTCGACGGCGGCCGCGGCGTAGCTCGCGCCGTGCGCGTTCTTGCCCGGCACGCCGACGTACAGGTCACCCGGCTCGACCGCCGAGCTCGCGAGAGCTGCTCCGGTCACCTCGACGGCGTCGAGGTCTCCCCGGACATCCAGCCCGAACTCCGCGACCAACTGGGCGAGCGGGCGGGCGACGGGATGCTCGGGGCGCAGGGAGGAGGGCGCCGGTCCTGTCACGGGGCTCACTTTCAGTCGGGGGTTCGTGGATCGCAAGACGGTCTGGGCGACGGCGTCTCGGTCGGGGTTCAGTAGTAGGGCGGGTAGTCTGCCGGGCTCGACGTCGACGGCTTCACCCGGTAGGTCTTCAGCACCTGGCTCATGATCGTGTGGAACAGCGGAGCGGCAGCAGCCGACGAAGTAATGGTAGTCGGGAACCCGAGGTTGACCGAAACGACGTACTGCGGATCGTGCACCGGAGCGACCCCCATCACCGACACGTAGTACGACGGCAGATAGCCGCCCTTGCCGTCCGGCTGCTGGGCCGTACCGGTCTTCGCGGCGACGTTGTAGCCGGGGATCTTGAGCTGCTTCGAGAGCTCGCCCTGGGTGGTGACCGACTCCAGCATTCCGAGCGTCGTGCCGGCCGCGGCAGGCGACACGACCTTCACGGGCGTGGGCTTCGGGACATCGGTGACGGCGCCGTCCGCCTGCTTGCAGCCCGCCACCATCGTCAGCGGGATGCGGGTGCCGCCGTTGGCCAGCGTCTGGTAGGCGCTCACCATCTGAAGCTGGGTCGTCGAGACGCCCTGGCCGAACATCGTCGCGTACTTGGTCTGGTCGTCCCAGTCCTTGACCGGGTTCAGGATGCCGGAGGACTCGCCCGGGTACGGGAGCCCGGTGTCGTCGCCGATGCCGAACTTCTTGAGGTAGTCGTACCTGGTCTGGTCGGTGAGCGCGCGGCCGAGCTGCGACATGCCCGTGTTCGACGAGTTCATCAGCACGCCCGTGAGGGTCAGCCGCTCCGGCGCGTGGTAGCCCGAGTCGTGCAGGTCGGCGCCGTTGCCCGACTTCCATTCGTAGGGGGCGAGCACCTGGCTGGCCGGCGTCGCCTTGCCCTGGTCGATGAGCATGGCGGCGGTGAGCGCCTTGAAGGTCGAGCCCGGCTCGCGCGGGTCGGTGAGCGACTGGAGGCGCCAGTACGACGGGTCGGTGGCGTCGATGTTGTTCGGGTCGAGCGCGGGCCACTGCGCGATCGCCTTGATCTTGCCGGTCTTGGCCTCCGCCACGGTCACGAAGCCGAACTTCGACCCGGTCGCCGTGACCTGCTGGGCCAGCGTCTGCTCGGCGAACCACTGCAGGTCGCTGTCGACCGTGAGCTCGAGCGTCCCGCCGTCCTTCGCCTTCTGCTGCACGACCGTGCTGCCGGGGATGGCGACCCCGTCCGCGCCGCGCTGGTAGGTCTCCAGGCCGTTCTTGCCGGCCAGGCAGCCGTTCTCGCTGTCCTCCAGGCCGCCGTTGCCGCCCTGCGAGACATAGCCGATCAGGTTGCCGGCGACGGCGCCGTTCGGGTAGCTGCGCGCCTGCGTCTTGCCGAAGGTGAGCCACGGGTACGGCAGCTTGTCGAGCTTGTCGAAGGTGGTCACGTCCATGCCCGACTTGATGAGCACGTACTTGGACTTCGCGTCGGCCTTCAGCGCGTCGTCGAACAGCTTGACGACGGCGTCGCCGCCCTGCCCGGTGACCGCGCCGATCTTGGCGGCGGCCTCCACCATCTTGTCGCGGCCGCCGGCGATCGCGTCGGATGGCGAGGCCTGCGCGGTGTACGTGTAGATCGTCGTCGCCAGGATCTTGCCGCTCGCGTCGACGATGTCGCCGCGGTTGCCGTAGAGGGTGTTGGAGTCCTCTTTGGCGTTGACCGACGCCTTCTGCAGGGCGTCGGCGCGGACCACCTGGATGTCGACCAGCTTGCCGCCGAGGATGGCGACGAACGCGGCGACCGCCACGACGGTGAGGGCTGTGCGCCTCCGCAGCATCTTCCTGTTGATCACGCCCCGCGTCCGTCCCGTCGCGTCGTCAGTGCGTCACCGGTGTCGGCAACGCTCCCTGCAACGGTACGGACGGCTTCGCCGGAGTCGTGGAGGCCGCACCCGCGCTTGCGGAACTCCCAGCTTGGGCGGCCCCCGCGGCGGCCGCGGGAGCGCCGGTCACGGTCTGCCCCGGCGCCGCCGCGAGCGGCACGCCGTTGAGCTGCGAGTTCGGGACCAGGTTGCCCTGGCCTCCTGTCACGGTGCCGGCCGCGCCGGTCGCCGGGATGGGCGCGCCGAGGACCGCGCCGTCGGAGAGGCGCAGGTAGGCGGGGTTGCTGTTGCTCACCATGCCGAGCGCGTTCGCGTTGGCGGCGAGGTTCTGCGGCGACGTCAGCCGGTTGAGGTCCTCGGAGGCGGCCTGGTAGCTGCGCTGGAGCTGCGTCTGCTGGGTCTGCAGCGAGCTGAGCTGGTAGGCGCCCTGGGAGACCCCGATGCTGAGCAGGAGCTGCGCGACCACGATCACGAGCAGCGACGACACCGCGGTGATGGCGTAGACGGTGCGCGGACGCGCGCGGCGCTGGCTGCGGGTCGACACCACCTCGAGGTGGGAGCGGCGCTCGCGTGCGGGCTGCTCCGGCCTGTCGAGCAGCGGCGCGGGCGCGTCCAGCTTGGGCGCGGTCGCCGCCGTGGACGCCGGAACGTGCCAGGCCATCGTCGGACGCCTGCGGACGCCCGTCCCCTTCAATGCGGTGTTGCTCACGAGTCCCTCCTCACTCGTTCGGCCGCGCGCAGGCGCACCGGAGTGGCCCTCGGGTTCGCGGCCTTCTCCTCGTCGTCCGCCAGCTCCGCGCCCCGGATCAGCAGCTTCAGCTGGGGCCGGTGCTCCGGCAGCTCGACGGGAAGCCCCGCCGGTGCGCTGGAGCGCGACCGCGTCTGCAGCTCGCGCTTGACGATGCGGTCCTCCAGCGACTGGTACGCCTCGACGACGATGCGGCCGCCCACCGCGAGCGCGTCGATGGCGGCCGGGATGGCGCGCTCCAGCACCGCCAGCTCCTGGTTCACCTCGATGCGCAGCGCCTGGAACACGCGCTTGGCCGGATGCCCCTGCCGCTGCACCGCGACGGGCGTGGCCTTCTGCAGGATGTCGACGAGCTGGCCGGAGCGGACGATCGGCGCGTTCTGCCGCTCCTCCACGATGCGGCGGGCGTAGCGGGCGGCGAGCTTCTCCTCGCCGTACTCGCGGAAGATCCGGCGCAGGTCCGCCTCGGAGTAGGTGGCGAGCACGACTTCGGCGGTGAGGTCGCTTGTGGCGTCCATGCGCATGTCGAGCGGCGCGTCCTTGGAGTACGAGAAGCCGCGCTCGACGCGGTCGAGCTGCAGCGAGGAGACGCCGAGGTCGAACAGCACGCCGTCGATCTCGTCGAACCCGAGCCCTTCGATGGCGTCGCGGATGCCGTCGTACACGGTGTGAACCAGGTGGACCCGGTCGCCGAAGCGCGCGAGCCGCTCGCCGGCGATGGCCAGCGCCTCCTGGTCGCGGTCGAGGCCGACCAGGGTGACGTCGGGGAAGCGCTCCAGCACGCCGGCCGAGTGGCCGCCCATGCCGAGGGTCGCGTCCACGAAGACGGCGCCCGGCTTCTGGAGGGCGGGGCCGAGCAACTCGATGCAGCGTTCGAGGAGGACGGGGGTGTGGATGTCGTCTGTCATGTCCGCACCCGGGAGGATCGGCTCCTGGTTCCGGATCCCCATCCATTCCGACCTGCCACCGGGGAAGTGGTGTCAGGGCGTATGGCTGGGAGTCCGGCGCCAGGCGCTAGAACAGTCCCGGGATCACCTCCTCCTCCGTGTTCGCGAATGCTGCCTCCTGCTCGGCGAGGTACGTCTCCCACGCCTCCGCGTCCCAGATCTCGGCGCGGCTGCCCGCGCCGATCACGACCAAATCCCTGTCGAGACCCGCGTACGACCGCAACGAGGTCGGGACGGTGACCCGGTTCTGCTTGTCCGGGACCTCCGCGCTCGCCCCCGAGAGGAAGACGCGCAGGTAGTCGCGGGCCTGCTTGCTGGTCACCGGCGCCTGCCGGATCTTCTCGTGCAGCGATTCGAACTCGCGCTGCGAGAAGACGTAGACGCAGTGCTCCTGACCGCGGGTCAGGACGAGCCCGGACGCGAGCTCATCCCGGAACTTGGCCGGCAGGATGATGCGCCCCTTCTCGTCCAGTTTGGGGGCATAGGTACCGAGGAACATCGGTGCCACCCCCCACTCTCCCGGCCACGGTTGCGGTGTGCCTCCACTTTACTCCACTCCCATCCACAAAATCTGCCCAATCGGGAATTTTGCCCCGTTTAGGGGTGTTTGCGCCGCGAAATCACGCGGGAGAACGCGGTGGAGGGAAATGGAGGGTGAGAACACTCGCAGGGAGCGCAGAGCGCACGAAAAAGGGCCGATCCGAAGATCGGCCCGAAAGGCGGGTGCGGAGTGGAGTGCGGTGGAGGGGCTACTGCTGCCCGTCCTGGCGCTTGTCCCAGCGGTCGTTCATGCGGTCCATGAAGCCGGGCTGGCCACGGGTCGGCTTGCCGGACGAGCCGGCGGCCGCCGCGTCGGGATCGATCGCCACGCGCTTGCCCGGCGCGATGGCCAGGAGCACGCCGCCGAACATCACCACGAATCCGAGGATCCCGACGATGGGGAGCTGGACGAAGACGCCGGTCACGAGGACCGCCACGCCGATGACGGCGACCAGGATTCCGAGGACGATCGACCGGTACGCGGGACGTGCCCGCTTGCCTCCGACCTTCGCGACGAAGTCCGCGTCATTCTGGTAGAGACTGCGTTCCATCTCTTCGAGGAGGCGCTGCTCATGTTCTGAAAGCGGCATCCGGATCCCCCTCTTTCTAGCGGGTTCTAGGCGTTGTGTGGCCGATTGTAGCCGCACCACTCTGACTAGGCTATACGTGTGTCTGAAAGCATCCGATTCGTCGACCTCATCCAGTCAAGAATCGATGGATTCTTCGATGCACGTGCATCCATTCTCGTCTCCATCGCCGACGAACTCGCCCCGATCGCGGCTTTTTCGAGGGATTTTCTCAGCGGCGGGAAGCGTTTCAGGGCGCTGTTCTGCTTCTGGGGCTGGCAGGCGGTGCGGACGGCCGCCGACGAACCGGGTGACAGCGCGGCGGTGACGGCGGGCGGGCCGCTCGACGCGGTCGTCTCCGTGGCCTCTGCGCTCGAGCTCTTCCACGCCGCCGCACTCGTGCACGACGACCTCATCGACAACTCCGACACCCGCCGCGGCGCCCCGTCTGCGCACCGCCGCTTCGAGCGGCTGCACGACCAGGAGGGCTGGCAGGGCTCGGGTGCGACGTTCGGCACCGGGGCGGCGACGCTGCTCGGCGACTACCTGCTCATCCTCAGCGACGAGCTCTTCGACGAAGGCATGACCCAGACCGTGAGCGCGTCGGCGCGGCGGTCGGCTCGGGCCGAGTTCAACCGGATGCGCCTCGACGTCACCGCGGGCCAGTACCTCGACATCTTCGAGGAGATCGGCTGGGCAGGGCGCCCGGACGCCGACCAGCTCGCCAGGGCCGAGCGCGTCATCGTCTACAAGTCGGCCAAGTACTCGATCGAGTCGCCGCTGCTGATCGGCGCCAGCCTCGCCGGCGCGACGGTCGGCCAGCTCGACGCGCTCCGCCGCTTCGGCCTCCCGCTCGGCATCGCGTACCAGCTCCGCGACGACCTCCTCGGCGTCTTCGGCGACGCGGAGGTCACCGGCAAGCCGAGCGGCGACGACCTGCGCGAGGGCAAGCGCACCGTCCTCATCGCGCTCACCAGGCAGGCCGTCCCCGCAGGGGCGCGGGCGACCCTGGACGAGCTGCTCGGCGACCCCGACCTGACGCCGCAGCAGGTCCAGACCCTCCAGATGACGATCCGGGACTCCGGCGCCGTCGACACGGTGGAGCGCATGATCGCGGACAACGTCGCGAGCGCGATCGAGGCGCTCGACGAAGCGC
Source organism: Leifsonia sp. NPDC056665 (assembly GCF_042791795.1). Taxonomy (NCBI): domain Bacteria; kingdom Bacillati; phylum Actinomycetota; class Actinomycetes; order Micrococcales; family Microbacteriaceae; genus Leifsonia; species Leifsonia sp. NPDC056665. Next base: position 42,858 of record NZ_JBHTXK010000017.1, on the reverse strand, counting down.
CGATCGGCCCGGCGGCGCGGGCCCAGCTGCGCGAGCTCGCGGTGACGGTCACCCGCCGGGCGTCCTGACCGGAGGTCCGATCAGGCCAGCGCGATCAGCCCAGCGCGATCAGGCCAGCGCCTGGGCGACGCGGCGCACCTCGGCCTTGCGGCCGGCGCGCAGCGCCTCGATGGGGGCCGTTCCGAGGCTCTCCTCGTCGGCGAGCAGCCAGTCCACCGCCTCGTCGTCGTCGAAGCCGTTGTCCGCGAGCACGATGAGCGTGCCGTGCAGCTCGCCGAGCGGCTCGCCGTCTCGGAGGAACAGTGCGGGGACTTTGAGGACGCCGTTGATGCGCTTCGCCGCGAGATGACGGTCCTCGATGAGGCGGCGGACACGGCTGACGCCGAGTCCGAGCTGCTCCACGAGGTCGGGGATGGTGAGCCACTCTGTGGCCTGGACCTGCTCGTTCACACAGACAAGCGTGCCATGTCCGGCGGCAGATCACACGATCGGGTGAATGTTACGGTTGTGTTAACTGTTGTCACAACAGCCACACTGGTTGACTCCTTACTCACTGTGTGTCAGCGTGGACAACGGCTATGCCACTCATAAGGGGGTCGACCATGTCTCTGAGCGAGAGCACCAACCGGCGGATGCTGGGCACGGTGCCGATCGCGATCGCCGGCTCCATCGCGGTGACGCTGAACCTCCTCGCCCCCGCGCAGGCCGCCAGCGGCGAGGTGCGCGACCGGGTCCCCGAGAACAGCGATGCCACGGGGCCCCGGAACACGATCCGCGCCGCAACGGCGCTGGAGGCCACCACGGCCTCCCCCGCCCAGGTCGAGATCGCGGCCGCCCCCGCCAGCTACCGCGTGCAGACCGGCGACACCGTCTCCGGGATCGCCGCCCGCTTCGGCATGTCCACCGCCGCCGTGCTCGCGCTCAACGGGCTGAGCTGGAAGAGCCTGATCTTCCCCGGCCAGGTGCTCGCGCTGAGCGGTGCGCCGAAGCCAGCGGCCGCAGCTCCCGCCCCGGCAGCGCCGGCCCCCGCAGCGGCGCCCGCGCCGTCCCGGACGGCGTACACCGTCGCGCGCGGCGACACGGTCAGCGGCATCGCTGCCAGGTTCGGCCTCCGCACCTCCGCCGTCCTCGCCGCCAACGGCCTGAGCGGCGCGAGCATCATCTACCCGGGCCAGAAGCTCGCCATCCCGGGGATGACCACGGCGGCGGTGAACACCCCGATCGCGGCAGCCACACCGATCCCTGCGCCCGCTGCGGTCGTCACCGCGCCGGCCCCGGCGCCGGCACCGGTCATCCAGCCGGGCCAGGTGGTCGCGCTCAGCGACGAGATGCGGGTGAACGCGCAGCTGATCATCCGCATCGGCCACCAGGAGGGCGTCCCGGCCCAGGGCATCGTCATCGCCCTCGCGGCGGCCGCCCAGGAGTCCGGCCTGAAGAACGTGCGCTACGGCGACCGCGACTCCCTCGGCCTGTTCCAGCAGCGGCCGAGCACCGGCTGGGGCACGGCGGCCCAGGTGCTCGACCCGGCCCGCGCGACCCTGGCCTTCTACGGCGGGGCGAACAACCCCAACAAGGGCCACACGCGCGGCCTCCTCGACATCCCGGGCTGGCCGTCGATGACCGTCGCGCAGGCCGCCCAGGCAGTGCAGATCTCGGCCTTCCCGACCGCCTACGCCAAGTGGGAGACGTCGGCGCGCGCGTGGCTGGCGCAGCTCGGCTGACGGGCGCGGCGCGCCGAAGGTCACAGCCGGGTCACAGGCCCGGCGCACACCGGTGTTTTGCAGGTTTCGCGACCGCCCCGTTCCCTAGACTCGATCCGTGACCACGAGCCAGACAGACCCGATGATCGGCCGTCTCGTCGACGGCCGCTATCAGGTGCGCTCGCGGATCGCCCGGGGCGGCATGGCGACGGTGTACCTCGCCACCGATCTGCGGCTGGAACGACGCGTCGCGATCAAGGTCATGCACGGCCACCTCGCCGACGACAGCACCTTCAAGAGCCGCTTCGTGCAGGAGGCCCGCTCCGCCGCCCGGCTCGCCCACCCCAACGTGGTCAACGTCTTCGACCAGGGCCAGGACTCCGACATGGCGTACCTGGTCATGGAGTACCTGCCCGGCATCACGCTGCGCGACCTGCTCAAGGACTACGGCAAGCTGACGCCCGAGCAGACCATCGACATCATGGAGGCCGTGCTCAGCGGCCTCGCCGCCGCGCACAAGGCCGGCATCGTGCACCGCGACCTGAAGCCGGAGAATGTCCTCCTCGCCGACGACGGCCGCATCAAGATCGGCGACTTCGGCCTCGCGCGCGCCGCGAGCGCCAACACCGCGACGGGGCAGGCCCTCCTCGGCACGATCGCCTACCTCTCCCCCGAGCTCGTCACCCGCGGCGTCGCCGACGCGCGCAGCGACATCTACGCCCTCGGCATCATGATGTACGAGATGCTCACCGGTACGCAGCCGTTCCACGGCGAGCAGCCGATGCAGATCGCGTACCAGCACGCCAACGACGCCGTCCCCGCGCCGAGCAGCGCCAACCCCGCCGTCCCGCCGGAACTGGACGAACTCGTGCTGTGGGCGACCGAGAAGGACCCGGACCGCCGGCCCACCGACGCCCGCGAGATGCTCGACCGGCTCCTGGAGGCCGAGAAGTCGATCCGCGGCGACGTCGTGATGCAGCCCACGATGGTGCTGTCCCCCGCCTTCGACATCGCCGACGGCGACACCCAGATCATCAACCCCGCCATCCGGCAGCAGGTCGCGTCCAGCACGCCGACCGCGACGGACACGCTGACCCAGGCCGCCCGGCGCCGCCGCGGCAAGGGCTGGTGGCTGTTCGCGCTCGTGCTGGTGCTGGCCGCGGTCGCCGGCGGGACGGGCTGGTACTTCGGCTCGGGCCCCGGCTCGTTCGTGACGGTGCCGAACGTCGTCTCGCAGGCGCCTGCCACGGCCGCCACGACTCTGACGAACCTGGGCTTCAAGACCGTTCAGGCGCAGGAGTACAGCATCACGGTCCCCACCGGGCAGGTGTCCAGCACCGACCCGAAGGCGGGCGCGTCGGCCAACCGCGGCAGCACCGTCACGGTCCGCGTCTCGCAGGGCCCGAAGCCGGTCACCATCCCCGCCCTCGCGGGCGCGAGCCTCGACGCGGCGAAGTCCGCGATCACGGGGACCGGGGCGAAGGTCGGCGACGTCGCGCAGCAGTTCGACGCCAAAGTCCCTGCGAATACGGTCATCTCCGCGACCCGCGCCTCCGACGGCAGCGACATCTCCGGGGGCGGCGGCTACTTCCAGGCGGCGGCGGTGAACATGGTCGTGTCGGTCGGGCCGATCCCGGACGTGACAGGCAAGTCGGTCTCGTCCGCGACGGCCGCGCTCGAGAAGGTCGGCCTGCACGCCACGGCTGGACCGCAGAGCTACAGCGACACGATCGACAAGAACGACGTGATCTCGGCCCAGGCGCAGAGCCAGCCGGTGCGCCCGGGCGACACGCTCGCGCTCGAGACGTCCCGCGGGCCTGCCCCGGTGCCGGTGCCCGACGTGGTCGGCCAGACCTGGGACAAGGCGAAGGCGACCCTGCAGGCCGCGGGCTTCCAGCTCAACTACAGCCCGGCAGCCGACCTCCTGCCCGGCGGGTTCGTGGTCTCCAAGGTGTCGCCCTCCCCCGGCACGGAGGCCCCCAAGGGCTCCACCATCACCGTCAACTTCGCCGGCTTCTGACCCCCACCCCCAAACGTCGAGGGGCACGTAAACGCCCCTAAAACCGCGTTTTAGGGGCGTTTACGTGCCCTTCGACGGGGGCGTCGCGAGGAGTTCAGCCCTGGCTGAGCTCCTCGGCGACGAGGAAGGCGAGCTCCAGGGACTGCATGTGGTTCAGGCGCGGGTCGCACAGCGACTCGTAGCGGGTCGCGAGGGTCTCCTCGTCGATGTGCTCCGAGCCGCCCAGGCACTCGGTGACGTCGTCGCCGGTGAGCTCGACGTGGATGCCGCCCGGGTGCGTGCCCGCGGCGCGGTGCGCCTCGAAGAAGCCCTGGACCTCGTCCACGACGTCGTCGAAGCGGCGCGTCTTGTAGCCGTTCGGCGTCGTCAGGCCGTTGCCGTGCATCGGGTCGGTGACCCACAGCGGGTTGGCGTCGGAGCGCTTGACGGCCTCCAGCAGCGGCGGCAGGGCGTCGCGGATCTTGCCGGCGCCCATCCGGGTGATGAAGGTCAGGCGGCCGGGCTCACGGTTCGGGTCGAGCTTGTCGATGAGCTCCAGCATCGTCTCCGGCGTGGTCGCCGGGCCCAGCTTGACGCCGATCGGGTTGCGGACGCGGGACAGGAAGTCCACGTGCGCGCCGTCGAGGTCGCGGGTGCGCTCGCCGATCCAGACGAAGTGCGCCGACGTGTTGTACGGCGTGCCGGTGCGCGAGTCGATGCGGGTCATCGGGCGCTCGTAGTCCATCAGCAGCCCTTCGTGGCTGCTGTAGAACTCGACGCGGGTCAGCTCGTCGAAGTCCGCGCCTGCGGCCTCCATGAACTTGATGGCGCGGTCGATCTCGCGGGCGAGGCCCTCGTAGCGCTGGTTGGCCGGGTTCGCGGCGAAGCCCCTGTTCCAGCTGTGCACCTCGCGCAGGTCGGCGAAGCCACCCTGGGTGAACGCGCGGATCAGGTTCAGCGTGGAGGCCGCCGTGTGGTAGCCCTGGATCAGCCGGCGCGGGTCGGCGGCTCGCGACTCCGGCGTGAAGTCGTAGCCGTTGACGATGTCGCCGCGGTAGGCCGGCAGCGTCACATCGCCGCGGGTCTCGGTGTCGCTGGAACGCGGCTTGGCGAACTGCCCCGCCATCCGGCCCATCTTGATGACGGGGACGGACGCGCCGTAGGTCAGCACGACGGCCATCTGCAGCACCGTCTTGACCCGGTTGCGGATCTGGTCGGCGGTCGCTCCCGCGAACGTCTCGGCGCAGTCGCCGCCCTGCAGCAGGAACGCCTTGCCCTCGGCCGCGCGCGCGAGCCGGGTGCGGAGCTGGTCCACCTCGCCGGCGAACACCAGCGGGGGCAGGGTCGCGATCTCCGCGGACGCCGCGGCTGCTGCCTCCGCGTCGGGCCACTGCGGCTGCTGCTTGATCGGGAGCGTGCGCCAATAGTCCAGGCCCTCGATCACGGAGTCGTCAGCTTTCACGACGGGATCTGTGGTCTGCAGCACTGTTCTGTTTCCGCTCGGTCGGGTGGATTGGGATAACCGAGCCTATCGCGCCGGACGGGCCTCCGGCGCCGTCGGAGCGGATTGTGACGGGACCGCGACCGGCGGCGGGGAGGCCGGGTCGGCGAGCGCCGCGCGCTTCTCCTTGACCGTGCTGGCGTAGACGTCGACGTACTCCTGTGCGCCCAGACCGTGCAGCGCGTACATGATCTCGTCGGTGACCGAGCGGAGGATGAAGCGGTCGCCCTCCATGCCCTCGAACCGGGAGAAGTCGAGCGGCTCCCCGATGATTATGCCGATCCGGCCGATCCGCGGGATGCGGCGGCCGATGGGCATGATCTCGGCGGTGTCGATCATCGCGACGGGCACGACGGGGACGCCGGCCTCCAGGATCATCCGCGCGACGCCGGTGCGCCCGCGGTACAGCTTGCCGTCGGGGCTGCGGGTGCCCTCCGGGTAGATGCCGAGGATCTCGCCGCGCGCCAGCACTGCGAGGCCGGTGTTGAGCGAGGCCTCGGAGGCCTTGCCTCCCGAGCGGTCGATGGGGAGCTGGCCGGTGGCGTTCATGAACGCCTTGGTCGCCCAGCCCTTGAGGCCGCGCCGGGTGAAGTAGTCGCTCTTGGCGAGGAAGGAGACGTGCCGGTCGACGACGATCGGCAGGAAGATCGAGTCGATGAACGACAGGTGGTTGCTGGCGAGGATGACCGCGCCGTTGGCGGGGACGTTCTCGAGGCCGACGACCCACGGGCGGAAGACGCCGCGGAGCAGTGGCCCCGCGATCAGGTTCTTCATCAGCCAGTAGAACATCGATCGAAAGCCTAGTGCCCCGCTCGGCCCAGGGGGAGGACCGGCCCAGGGGGAGGACCGGCGCAGGGGGAGGACCGGCTCAGAGGGAGGACCGGCTCAGAGCGCCGCGTGAAGGCGCGCGAGGTCGGCCGCGCCGACCACCCCGGCGTCGTTGACCAGCTCCGCGATCCTGAACTCCGGCTCCGGGTGGTAGCCGCGCGCCGGGAGGTTCTCCAGGTACGCCTGCCGGATCGGCTCCAGCAGCAGCTCCCCCGCCTGCGCGACGCCGCCGCCGAAGACGAAGAGCTGCGGGTCGAGGACGGCGCCGAGGCTCGCGCAGGCCTGGCCGAGCCAGTCGCCGAGCTGGCGCAGGGCGGCGAGCGCGCCGGGATCCCCCGCCATGATCAGTCCGGAGATGTCGCTGCCGCTCAGCTCGCCCGTCCTGCTGCGGATGTCCGCGAGCGACTGCCCGATGCCGCCCGCGTCGGCGAGCTCGTTGGCCATCCGCTGCAGCGCCCGGCCGGAACCGTACTGCTCGATGCAGCCGTGCGCGCCGCAGCCGCAGGGCAGCCCGCCCGGCACCACGCGCATGTGACCGATCTCCGCTCCCGCGCCGAAGCCGCCGCGGAACAGCCGGTCGTTGCTGACGATCGCGCCGCCGACGCCGGTGCCGATGGTGAGGATGACCATGTCGCTGACCAGGCGGCCCGCGCCGTAGCGGAACTCCGCCCAGCCCGCCGCGTTGGCGTCGTTCTCGATGAGCACGGGGAGGTCGATGCGCTTCTCGAGCTTCTCCCGGAACGGCTCGTGCCGCCAGTTGATGTTGGGCGCGTAGTACACGGTCGACTGCGACGCGTCGATGAAGCCGGCGGCGGCGACGCCCGCACCCGCGATCTCCTCCGGCCCGTCCGACAGCCGCTCGATCATCGCGACGACGGCGTTCTCGATCTCCTCCGGGCGGCTCGCGTCGGTCGGCACGCGGTCCTCGCGGACAATCGTGCCGAGCTCGTCGACGACCGCTCCGGCGATCTTGGTCCCGCCGATGTCGATTCCGATGGCATGCACAGGCGGGCCCCTTCCGGATGGGCGTGGGTCGGGCGAAGGTGGGGTGAGCGGACCGGGCCGTCTCGGAAGACTCCCTGCCGCACCATCTAGAGTGTAATCAACCACTGCGAGCCGGAGCGATTCGGCCCGATTGCCCGCCCGCCCGGTATCGAGGGAGCTACCGTGAACCAGTTCGAAACCCCCGTCGTCGTCCCCGCCGACCCTGAGGCCAACGCGACGGACCTGCTCGTGCAGCGGGTCGCCGCGACTCCGGACGCGCCGCTGTTCAGCCTCCCGGACGGCGACGGCTGGAAGGACGTGACCGCCGCCGAGTTCCACCGCCAGGTCGTCGCGCTCGCCAAGGGCCTGGTCGCCGCCGGCATCCAGCCGGGCGACATGATCGGCCTGATGTGCAAGACCCGGTACGAGTGGACGCTGATCGACTTCGCGACCTGGTTCGCCGGCGCCGTGCTCGTGCCGATCTACGAGACATCGTCGCCCGCCCAGGTGCAGTGGAACATGTCCGACTCGGGCGCGAAGGCCGTCATCCTGGAGACCGCGGAGATGTTCTCCCGGTTCGACGAGGTGCACGCCGACCTCCCGCTCATCCAGGACGTCTGGCAGCTTCACCTGGGCGACCTGGACAAGCTCGTCGCGGCCGGCGTCGACGTCCCGGACGCCGAGATCGAGCGGCGCAGGAACCTGGCCCGCGGCGAGGACATCGGCACCCTGATCTACACGTCCGGCTCGACCGGCCGCCCCAAGGGCTGCGTGCTCACCCACGCCAACTTCGTGGAGCTGTCGCGCAACGCCACCGAGGCGCTCGGCGAAGTCCTGGAGGGCGCCTCCACCCTGCTCTTCATCACGACGGCGCACGTCTTCGCCCGGTTCATCGCCGCGCTCTGCGTCACCGCGGGCGTGAAGGTGGGCCACCAGGCGGACACCAAGCAGCTCCTGCCCGCGCTCGCCAGCTTCAAGCCGACCTTCCTGCTCGCGGTCCCGCGCGTGTTCGAGAAGGTCTACAACTCGGCCGAGCAGAAGGCGGAGGCCGGCGGCCGCGGCAAGATCTTCCGCGCAGCCGCCGAGGTCGCCGTCGAGCACTCCAAGGCCGTCGAGGCGGGCTCGGTGCCCTTCGGCCTCAAGCTCAAGTTCGCGCTCTACGACCGGCTGGTGTTCTCCAAGCTGCGTGCCGCGATGGGCGGCCGCGTGAAGTACGCGGTCTCCGGCTCCGCGCCGCTCGGCTCGCACCTCGGCCACTTCTTCCACAGCCTCGGCATCAAGATCCTGGAAGGCTACGGCCTCACCGAGACCACGGCGCCCGCGACCGTGAACCGGCCCGACATGTTCAAGATCGGCACCGTCGGTCCCGCACTCCCCGGCGTCGACCTCCGGCTGGTCGAGGACGGCGAGATCGAGGTCCGCGGCATCAACGTCTTCAAGGAGTACTGGAAGAACCCGGAGGCGACGGCCGCGGCGTTCGACGATGGCTGGTTCCGCACCGGCGACCTCGGCTCCTTCGACGCGGACGGCTACCTGACCATCACCGGCCGCAAGAAGGAGATCATCGTCACTGCGGGCGGCAAGAACGTCTCCCCCGCCGTGCTGGAGGACCCGATCCGCGCCAACCCGCTGGTCGGACAGGTGATCGTCGTCGGCGACCAGAAGCCGTTCATCGCGGCGCTGGTGACGCTCGACACCGAGATGCTGCCGACCTGGCTGGCGAACAACGGCGAGGACAAGGACATGACCCTCGCCGAGGCGTCCGTGAACCCGGCGGTGAACGCCGAGATCCAGCGGGCGATCGACGCGGCCAACGACAACGTCTCCCGCGCAGAGAGCATCCGCAAGTTCGTCATCCTCGCCACGGAGCTGACGGAGGCCAGCGGCCACCTCACGCCCAAGCTGAGCATCAAGCGCAACGTGATCCTCGCCGACTTCGCCGACGTGATCGACGGCGTCTACAGCGGCAACCCCAGCACCCAGGGCATCTCGCTCGCGCACTGAGCCCCATCACGAAGGCATCCTCCCCCGAGGGGCACGTCGGATTGACATTAACCCCTTGGTAGTTTCAAAACCCGTGCCCCCAGCGGAGGGTTTTGGGGTTGGGGTGGGTGACCCCCGCGGGGGGTG
>NZ_JBHTXK010000017.1:0-33706 GCF_042791795.1 Leifsonia sp. NPDC056665 | reverse complement strand
GGCAATCTCGCCCGCGCACTGACCCCAAACACGACGCCACCCCCCCCCGTGGGGCACGTGGTTGTCACTTTCCCGCGTGGGATGTGACAACGACGTGCCCCTCGGCGTCGTTTTGGGCGTTAGAGGTGGTCGCGCCAGGAGTGTTGGGGGGCGTAGCCGAGGAGGCGGCGGGCCTTGTCGATCGAGAGGAGGGTGTCGTTGTTGTCGAGGTCGTCGCGCTTCAGCGGGACGCCGGGGAAGACCTCGGCGACGAGTTCGGCGTTCGAGCGGGTCATGACGGTGTCGGCGGCGGCGATGATGAAGCGGTCGAAGCCGGTGGTGTCCCACTCCAGCGCCTTCTGGATGGCGTGAGCGCCGTCGCGGGCGTCGATGTAGCCCCAGAGGTTCCACTTGCGGCCGCCGGCGTCCGCGTCGTACGACGGGAAGGCGGCATAGTCGGCCGGCTCCATCACGTTCGAGAAGCGCAGCGCCACGATCTTCAGGGACGGGTCCCAGCGCACCAGCTCGATCGCCATCTGCTCCTCGAGGTGCTTGACCAGGGAGTAGGTGGACTCCGGGCGGGCCGGGTAGTCCTCGTCCACCGGGATGTAGGGCGGCGGCACGTCGAACGGGAGGCCGAGCACGGTCTCGCTGGACGCGTAGACGATGTTCTTGATGCCGGCCCTGCGGGCGGCCTGGAAGACGTTGTAGGTGACGCGGATGTTGTTGTGGAACGTGGCGACGTCGCTCAGGATGGCCGGCGCCGGGATCGCGGCCAGGTGCACGATGGCGTCGAAGCCGCCGTGCGCGTCGTCCACCCCGAGGATCGCGTCGATGGTCTGGCCGTAGTCGGTCAGGTCGACGCGCACGAAGCCGGGGCCGCGGTCCCCCGTCGCGTCCAGGTTGACGACGGTGTGACCCGCCGCGCGTAGTTCGCGGACGACTGTGCGCCCGAGCTTGCCCGATCCTCCGGTGACTGCGATGTCCATACAGGCGAGTCTACGGACTCAGAACCAGTCGCTCTCCCGGACCTGGCGCATGGCCTCGCGGCGGGTGTCCTTGTCGAGTCGGTCGAGGTAGAGCTTCCCGTCGAGGTGGTCGGTCTCGTGCTGCAGCGCCTGCGCCATCACGCCGGTGCCGCTGAGCTCGATCTCTTCGCCGTCCAGGTCGACGCCGCGCACGCGCGCGAACGGGTAGCGGGCGGTCTTGAACCACAGGCCCGGCACCGACAGGCAGCCCTCCTCCACCAGCTCGGGCTCGCCGGAGACCTCCACGAGCTCGGGATTGATGATGTAGCCGACCTCGCCGTCCACGTTGTAGCTGAACGCCCGGAGGCCGACGCCGATCTGCGGGGCCGCGACACCCGCGCGGCCCGGCGCGATGACGCTGTCGATCAGGTCCTCGACCAGGCCGCGGACGCCCTCGTCGATGGCGCCGACAGGCGCGGACGGGGTCTTCAGGACGGGGTCGCCGAACAGGCGGATCTGACGTTCGGTCACGGGGATCTCCTCGGGCGCGGGATGCGCGGGGTGGGACGGGAGCGGATCAGCGGATCACGGGCGCTCAGCGGGCAGGCCCTCCACCACGAGCGCGGCGAGCGCCCGGGCGGACAGCTTGGTCAGGGGCTTGAGGTCCTTCCAGTTGACCACGGAGCCGGCGGCGAGCTGCGGGTCGTACGGGATGCGGACGATCTCGCGCACGCGCGAGCGGAAGTGCGACTCGATCTCCTCGAGCTTCACCAGGTTGGTCGCGTGGGTGGCGGTGTTGAGGGCGACGACGGCGTTGCGGACCAGGTCCGTGTAGCCGTTCGCCTCCAGCCAGGTGAGCGTCTCGGACGCCAGGCGCGCCTCGTCGACGCTGCCGCCGGAGACGATCACGATCTCGTCCGCGCGCTGCAGCGTGGCCCGCATCACCGAGTGGACGATGCCGGTGCCGCAGTCGGTCAGCACGATCGAGTAGAACCGGGCTGCCAGGTCGGCGACGACGTTGTAGTCGTTCTCGTCGAACGCCTCGGACAGCATCGGGTCGGTGTCGGAGGCGAGGATGTCGAGCCGGGTCTCGTCGCGCGAGACGAGCGCGGAGAAGTCGGTGAAGCCGCCGATGCTCGCGGCCTTGTGCACGACGTCGCGCACGGTCGCGCGGGTCTGCTTGGGGACGCGCTCGGAGAGCGTGCCGCGGTCGGGGTTGGCGTCGACCGCGATGATGCGGTCCTCGCGCGCGTCGGCCAGTGCCATCCCGAGCAGCGTCGTGACGGTGGTCTTGCCGACCCCGCCCTTGCGGGTGAGCACCGGGACGAAGCGCGTGCCGCCCTCGAACGCCTTCTGGATGCGGTGGTCGAGCTCCTTGCGGGCGCGCACCTTGGCGGAGTCGCCCAGGTTCACCGTGCGGAACGTCGTGTTGTAGACGAAGCGCTGCCACGGCCCCTCCGGGCCGGGTCGCGTCTTGCGGTTGACCTCCAGCAGGCGGTCGGCGGTCAGCATCGCGGCCGGCTCGGGCTGCGGCGAGTGCTCGCCGCGCAGGCGGTCGCGGCGCGACTGGGAGTAGGCGTCCTGGCCGGGCAGCGGCGCGACGCCGTCGCCGTGGGCGGTGTCCTGCGTCGGCGTCGGGCCGGTCGCCAGCCGCGAGGCGACGATGGCGACGGACATGGTGGTCGGCTCGGTCGGCGATGCGACGAAGCCGGGGTCGACCGGGACGTCGTCGATCGCGACGGCGGCCTCGTCCTCCGGCACCTCCTGGGGCGGAGCGGGAGGCAGGTCGACGGCGATGCTCAGCTTGGTGTCGATCTCGAGCGGGGACGGCCTGAACGCCGGCTCGACGTCCCGGGCGAGGTCGCCGTGTTCCGGCTCCTCTGGCTTGTCTGCCACGCGTGCACTCCTCCTGCCGCTCGACGGCGGCGACTGCGACAGTTTACCGGGCGGCCGCCCGCCTCGACAGCGAGCGCTCCGCGCCGGACGCGCCGCAGCGCTCCCCGCACGGGCGGAGAGCGCTGCGGACGGGCCGGTCAGGCGGGGGTGATGACGACCAGGAGGTCGCCCGCGTCCACCTGCTGGGTCTTCGGGATGGCGAGGCGCTCGATCGTGCCGGCGACGGGTGCGGTGATCCCCGCCTCCATCTTCATGGCCTCGATCGACGCGACGGCCTGGCCCGCTGCGACGACGTCGCCGGGGACAACGTGCAGCGTCACGACGCCCGAGAACGGCGCGGCCACGTGACCGGGCTTGGCCGAGTCGGCCTTCTCGGCCGCCTTCGTCTCGACGGTGATGCTGCGGTCGCGCACGAACACCGGCCGGAGCTGGCCGTTGAGCGTGGTCATGACCGTGCGCATGCCCTTGTCGTCGGCTTCGCCGATGGCCTCCAGGCCGATGTAGAGCCGCACGCCCTTGCTGAACTCGATGACGTGCTCCTCGCCGGCGCCGAGGCCGTAGAGGTAGTCGATCGAGTCGACCACCGACAGGTCCCCGAAGAGCTCCCGCATCTGCTCGTAGATGCGCGTGGGAGCGGGGAAGAGCAGGCGGTTGAGCGTCGCCCGGCGCTCGATGCTGGAGCCCTCCAGCGCCTCCGCGTCGGAGGCGGGCAGGTCCTCGACGCCGACCTTGACGGTCTTGCCCGCCAGCACCTTCGTGCGGAACGGCTCCGGCCAACCGCCGGGCAGCTCGCCCAGCTCGCCGGCCATGAAGCCGACGACCGAGTCCGGGATGTCGTAGTTCTGCGGGTTCTCGGCGAAGTCGTCCGGGTCGGCCCGCACGGCCGCCAGGTGCAGGGCGAGGTCGCCGACCACCTTCGACGACGGCGTGACCTTGGGGATGCGCCCCAGGATCCGGTTCGCCGCGGCGTACATGTCCTCGACCAGCTCGAAGTCCTCCGCGAGGCCGAGCGCCTTGGCCTGCTGGCGCAGGTTGGAGAGCTGGCCGCCAGGGATCTCGTGCTTGTAGACGCGACCGGTGGGGCCGGGCAGGCCCGACTCGAACGGGCGGTAGACCTGGCGCACGGCCTCCCAGTACGGCTCGAGGTCCTCGACCGCGGTCAGCGAGATGCCGGTGTCGCGCTCGGTGTGGGCCAGGGCCGCGACGAGGGCGGAGGCGCTCGGCTGGCTGGTGGTGCCGGCCATCGGCGCGCTGGCCACGTCCACCGCGTCGGCGCCGGCGCGCGAGGCAGCGAGCAGCGTCGCGAGCTGGCCGCCCGGGGTGTCGTGCGTGTGGACGTGCACCGGGAGGTCGAACCGCTCGCGGAACGCCGCCACCAGCTTCTCGGCGGCGGACGGGCGCAGCAGGCCGGCCATGTCCTTGATCGCGAGGATGTGCGCGCCGGACTCCACGATCTGCTCCGCCAGGCGCAGGTAGTAGTCGAGCGTGTAGAGGTCCTCGGCCGGGTCGAGCAGGTCGCCGGTGTAGCAGACCGCGACCTCCGCGATGGCCGAGCCGGTGGCGAGCACCGACTCGATCGCGGGGCGCATCTGCGACACGTCGTTGAGCGCGTCGAAGATGCGGAAGATGTCGACGCCGGTCGCCGCGGCCTCCCGCACGAACGCGTCGGTCACCTGGGTGGGGTACGGGGTGTAGCCGACGGTGTTGCGGCCGCGCAGCAGCATCTGGATGTTGATGTTCGGCAGCGCCTCGCGCAGCGACGCGAGCCGCTCCCACGGGTCCTCGCCGAGGAATCGCAGCGCGACGTCGTACGTCGCGCCGCCCCAGGCCTCCACCGACAACAGCTCGGGGGTGAGCCGGGCGACGTAGGGCGCCACGGCCAGGAGGTCCTTGGTGCGCACGCGGGTCGCCAGCAGCGACTGGTGCGCGTCCCGGAAGGTGGTCTCCGTGACCGCGAGCGCGGTCTGCGCGCGCAGCGCCTCGGCGAAGCCCTTCGGGCCGAGCTCCAGCAGCTTCTGGCGCGAGCCGGACGGCGCGGGCACGCTGAGGTCGAGGCGCGGCAGCTTCTCCACCGGGTCGGCGACCTCCGGCCGCGGGCCGTTGGGCTGGTTGACGGTGACGTCGGCCAGCCAGTTGAGCACCTTGGTTCCGCGGTCCTTGGACTCGCGGCCCTTGAAGAGCTGCGGGCGCTCCTCGATGAACGAGGTGGAGACGTTGCCCGCGATGAAGTCCGGATCCTCCATGACCGCCTGCAGGAACGGGATGTTCGTGGCCACGCCGCGGACGCGGAACTCGGCCAGTGCCCGCCGCGCGCGCAGCACGGCGGCCGGGAAGTCGCGGCCCCGGGTGATGAGCTTGGCGAGCATCGAGTCGAAGTGCGGGCTGATCTGCGCGCCGGGGTTGATCGTGCCGCCGTCCAGGCGGATGCCGGCGCCGCCCGGCGAGCGGTAGGTCGTGATCTTGCCGGTGTCTGGGCGGAACCCGGCGGTCGGGTCCTCCGTGGTGATGCGGCACTGGAGGGCCGCACCGCGCATCTGCACCGTGTCCTGGCTGAGGCCGAGGTCGGCGAGGGTGTCCCCCGCCGCGATGCGGATCTGCGACTGCACGAGGTCGACGTCGGTGATCTCCTCGGTGACCGTGTGCTCCACCTGGATGCGCGGGTTCATCTCGATGAAGACATGCTCACCCGCACGGTCACCCGCGGTGTCGAGCAGGAACTCGACGGTGCCGGCGTTCTCGTAGCCGATCGACTTCGCGAAGGCGATGGCGTCGCGGTACAGCGACTGGCGGATGTCGTCCGAGAGGTTCGGCGCTGGAGCGATCTCGACCACCTTCTGGTGGCGGCGCTGCACCGAGCAGTCGCGCTCGAACAGGTGGATGGTGTCGCCGGTGGAGTCGGCGAGGATCTGGACCTCGATGTGGCGCGGCCGCAGCACGGCCTGCTCCAGGAACATGGTCGCGTCGCCGAACGCGCTGTCGGCCTCGCGCATGGCCTCCTCGAGCGACGCGCGCAGGTCCTCCTTGGTGGCGACCCGGCGCATGCCGCGGCCGCCGCCCCCGGCGACCGCCTTGGCGAAGATCGGGAACCCGATCGCGTCCGCTCCCGCGAGCAGCTCCTCGATGTCGCGCGACGGCGGGGTGGACTTCAGGACGGGGACGCCCGCGGCGATGGCGTGCTCCTTCGCCGTCACCTTGTTGCCGGCCATCTCGAGCACCTCGGCGCGCGGGCCGATGAACGCGATGCCCGCCGCGCGGGCGGCCTCGGCCAGCTCCGGGTTCTCGGAGAGGAAGCCGTAACCGGGGTAGATCGCGTCCGCGCCGGACTCCTTGGCGACCCTGATGATCTCCTGCACATCCAGGTACGCGCGCACCGGGTGCCCCGGCTCGCCGATCTGGTAGGCCTCATCCGCCTTCAGCCGGTGCATCGAGTTGCGGTCTTCGTAAGGGAAGACGGCGACCGTGGCGGCGCCCAGTTCGTAGGCGGCGCGGAAGGCCCTGATGGCGATTTCACCGCGATTGGCAACGAGGATCTTACGGAACATGGGGACCTTTCGAGCAGGGGTCGGCACCACACAGCAAACGGTTAGGTAGTCCAAGACTAGTGAAGGTAACGTGGCTGTCGTGCACGTACTCAGCGTTAGTTCCCTCAAGGGCGGTGTCGGAAAGACCACGGTGACACTTGGTCTGGCCTCGGCGGCGTTCGCGAAAGGGCTCCGTACGCTGGTCGTCGACCTCGACCCGCAGTCCGACGTCTCGACCGGCATGGACATCCAGGTCGCCGGTCACCTCAACGTGGCCGACGTGCTCGCCTCCCCCAAGGAGAAGATCGTCCGCGCGGCGATCGCGCCCTCCGGCTGGACCAGGGGCCGCGCGGGCAAGGTCGATGTCATGATCGGCAGCCCGTCCGCCATCAACTTCGACGGCCCGCACCCGAGCATCCGCGACATCTGGAAGCTCGAGGAGGCTCTGGCCAATGTCGAGCACGACTACGAGCTGGTGCTGATCGACTGCGCCCCGTCACTGAACGCGCTCACCCGCACGGCGTGGGCGGCCAGCGACCGCGTGGCGGTCGTGACCGAGCCCGGCCTGTTCTCTGTGGCCGCCGCCGACCGCGCGCTTCGCGCGATCGAGGAGATCCGCCGCGGACTCTCGCCGCGCCTCCAGCCGCTCGGCATCATCGTCAACCGCGCCCGCGTGCAGTCGCTGGAGCACCAGTTCCGCATCAAGGAGCTGCGCGACATGTTCGGCCCGCTGGTGCTCGCGCCCCAGCTCCCCGAGCGCACCTCGCTTCAGCAGGCGCAGGGCGCCGCGAAGCCGCTGCACGTCTGGCCGGGTGAAAGTGCGCAGGAGATGGCGCACAACTTCGACATGCTCCTGGAGCGCGTCCTCCGCACCGCCAAAATCGGCGAGTACGCAGTAGCCGGCAACTAACCCACCGCCGAGTACGCGGATTATCGACGTACTCGACGGTCAGTGGGGTGCGGGCTGCTAGGAGGCCTTGGACTTCGAGGCGCGGCGGGCGGCTAGCTCGTCGAGGTCCTCGCCCTGGGTGTCGAGCTCGACGAGGGAGGACTCCACCTCGCGGAGGACCTTGCCGACGGCGATGCCGAACACGCCCTGGCCGCGGCTGACCAGGTCGATGACCTCGTCGTTCGACGTGCACAGGTAGACGCTCGCGCCGTCGCTCATCAGCGTGGTCTGGGCCAGGTCGTTGACCCCCGACTCGCGGAGCTGGTTGACGGCGGTGCGGATCTGCTGCAGCGAGATGCCGGTGTCGAGGAGGCGCTTGACCAGCTTGAGCACGAGGATGTCGCGGAAGCCGTACAGGCGCTGCGAGCCGGAGCCGGCCGCGCCGCGGACCGTGGGCTCCACGAGGCCGGTGCGCGCCCAGTAGTCGAGCTGGCGGTAGGAGATGCCGGCCGCGCGGGCCGCGACGGCGCCGCGGTAGCCGTTGGCGTCGTCCATCTCGGGGAGGCCGTCGGTGAACAACAGCCCCAGGTCGTACCGGGCGGCGTCGTTGTCACGACTCAGTTCGCTCATGATGACTGCCCCTCGGTTGACGGATCGTGCGCTTCATGATGAGGCGCTTCAACCACGGTACCCATCCCCCGGTCGCCGGGCAACGACATCCGGAAAACGTCCTCGGCGTGTCGAGCCGGTCAGGGCTGGAGGCGGGTCAGGGCGGCGCGGATGATGCTGCCCCTGACCACGTCGAGCTGCCCGGCGATCTCGCGGGCGAGCTCGGCGGTCTGCGGTCCCGCCGTCACGTCCTTGCGGCGCGCGAGCGGCACGAGAGCGGTCTCGATCAGCCCGATCTCGCGCTCGGCCGCCGCGCGGAAGCCGCGCAGGTGGCGCGGACCGATACCGGTGCGGGACAGCTCCGCGAGCGCACGGAGGACGGTCAACGTGTCCTCGCCGTAGACCTCGGCCGGCACGATCAGCGACGCGCTGACGGCCTCCTGCAGCAGCTCGGGCGTCGCGCCCGCCTCGCGGAGCAGCTCGTCGCGGTGGAACCGTCGGCCGGCCGGGAGCATCGATCCTGAGCCCTCGCGCGCGCCTCCCGGCAGCGGCGGGTTCTCGCCCGCGTCGACCGCGGCGAGGTACTTCTTGATGACTTTGAGCGGGAGGTAGTTGTCCCGCTGCATCGCCAGCACGGTGTGCAGCCGCTCCACGTCGGCGGGCGAGAACTTGCGGTAGCCCGACGCCGTGCGCGACGGCGCGATGAGCCCGCGCTCCTCGAGGAAGCGCAGCTTGGACGACGACAGGTCCGGGAACTCGGGGGTCAGGCGCGCCAGCACCTGGCCGATCGAGAGCAGTGCGGGCGAGGCCGTGTGCGCCCTCGCTGCTTGCCGGGCCACTGCTTCGTTAGTTCTTCGCCGCGGCGGCGAGGTCTTGCCGTGAGGCGTAGAACGTGAGCCGGAACTTGCCGATCTGGACCTCGGACGAGTCGCTGAGCAGGGCGCTCTCGATGCGCACGCCGTCGTAGTACGTGCCGTTGAGCGAGCCCAGGTCGCGGACCTCGAAGGCCGTGCCGCGGCGCGTGAACTCCGCGTGCCGGCGCGAGACGGTCACGTCGTCGAGGAAGATGTCGGCGTTCGGGTGGCGGCCCGCGCTGGTGACATCGGCGTCGAGGAGGAACCGGGCTCCCGTGTTGGGACCGCGCCGCACGATGAGCAGGGCGGAGCCCGAAGGCAGCGCCGCGATCGCCTCCTGCTCCTCCGGGCTGATCTCACCGTCCATCGGGAACATCTTGGAGATGAACTCCTCGCCGAAGCGCGCGGTCGTGTCCTCGTTCCCCGTCGCGGCGTCGCGCAGGGGGTTCTCGGCGTCGCGGCCGTCGTCGGCAGCAGAAGCCCATTCAGGGTAGTTCTCGTCAGGCACCGTCAACCTCCTCGTGGTCAAGCCTATCGGAATGTGGCCCGATGTCATCGGCCGGGAGGCGGATGACCCGTGCGGTCTCCCGAATGTAGACGATGCCGGCCCACCAGTAGAGGAAGGCGCCCCACAGTGCGAAGGCCCAGCCGAGCGGCAGCGAGTACGGCGCGAGCGGGTCGAATGCCTCCCCCAGCATGAGCAGCGGGAGTGCGCAGAACAGGCAGAACGTGGCGACCTTGCCGAGCTGGTGGACGGGCAGCGGACCGTAGCCGTGGTTCGCCAGGATCACCCCGAGGACCGCCAGCATGACGTCGCGCGCGAGGATCACCGCCACCAGCCACCAGGGGATGACCTCCCGCCAGGCCAGGCCGACGAGGGCGGCGAAGATGTAGAGGCGGTCGGCGGCCGGGTCGAGGAGCTGCCCGAGCCGGGACACCTGATTCAGCTTCCTGGCGAGCCAGCCGTCGAGGAAGTCGGTGATGCTGGAGACGACGAGGACGAGGAGGGCGAGAGCGTCCTCCCCCGTGATCACGAACGCCAGGAACACCGGCACCAGAGCGAGCCGGAAGAAGCTGAGGACGTTCGGGATCGTCCACACGCGCGAGCTCACCGCGCCGACTGCATCCACGATTCCACTCTACTGACCGTGGTCCTCCCGTCGAGGGAGGCCTGCGACCCTAGGATGTGGGGCGTGGAGCCCTTCTTCGTGTGCCTCTGGATCCTCGCGGGCGTGTGCGCCGCGACCTGGGTGCTGTCGCTGATCACGGGCGAGCACTCCTGGGTGGACCGGATCTGGTCGCTCGTGCCCGTCGTCTACGTGTGGGTGTTCGCCATCGCGGCCGGCCTCCAGGACGCCAGGCTCGACCTGATGGCGGGGCTCGTGACGCTGTGGGGCGCGCGGCTGACCTTCAACTTCGCGCGCAAGGGCGGCTACGCGCCGGGCGGCGAGGACTACCGCTGGGTGGTGCTGCGCGGCCGGATGGGCCGCGGCGCCTTCGCGGTCTTCAACCTGTTCTTCATCGTGATCTACCAGAACGTGCTGCTCCTGCTGATCGCCCTCCCGGCCTGGACCGCGTTCCAGCACCCGACGCCGCTGAACGGCTTCGACCTCGTGTGCGCCGTGCTGTTCCTGGTGCTGCTCGTGGGCGAGACCGTCGCCGACCAGCAGCAGTGGGCGTTCCACCAGTGGAAGAAGGCGGAGGTCGTCGCCGGGCGCGAGCCGAGCCCGCGCTTCCTGCAGACCGGGCTGTTCCGGTTCTCGCGGCATCCCAACTTCTTCTGCGAGCAGGCGCAGTGGTGGGTGGTCTTCCTGTTCGGCTGCGCGGCGGCCGGCTCGCTGCTGCAGTGGACCGTGATCGGGCCGCTGCTGCTCACGGGCCTCTTCATCGGCTCGACGGTATTCACCGAGAGCATCTCGCGCTCGCGGTATCCCGAGTACGCGGAGTATCAGCGCCGCAC
Source organism: Leifsonia sp. NPDC056665 (assembly GCF_042791795.1). Taxonomy (NCBI): domain Bacteria; kingdom Bacillati; phylum Actinomycetota; class Actinomycetes; order Micrococcales; family Microbacteriaceae; genus Leifsonia; species Leifsonia sp. NPDC056665. The sequence goes on along the minus strand of NZ_JBHTXK010000017.1, from coordinate 23,030 downwards.
GTCGCCGATCGTGCCGTGGTTCCCGCGCCGCGGCGGGGAGGCCGTCACGGCGCGGTCGTGACGGCGCGCGAAGGACGTTGGAAGGCCTCCCGCATGTGGTCGGAGTCGAGGTAGTCGGCCACGCCGATCAGGATGAGGCTGAACACGATCTGCTCGGTCACCATCCAGAACGGGTAGAGACCGGGGATCGCCGCCAGCACGAGCGTGACGACGGGGAAGATCTTCGAGAACAGCCGCAGCCGCGAGTAGGCCCAGTAATAACCCTTCTGCGCGCGCCAGGCGAAGTAGAACAGCGTGACGGTCATGCCGAGCACGACGACCGAGCGCATCCAGACCGCGAACGGGACGGGCGCGCCGTCGAGCGTGAGCACCAGCGCGATCACGACGGCGGTGGTGCCGACGACGAGCTCGGCGACCAGCAGCCAGGCGATGACGACGAACGCGCGGCGCGTCCGCGGGTGGTCGCGCCCCTCCTCCGGGACGGTGTAACCGGCGTGGCGTCCGCCCGCGATCCGGTCGAGCCGTCGGAGCAGTGAATCCATGTGTTCACGGTAACGTGACGCGGCTGGGAGATGCTTCCACCTTTCGATGGATCCAGCGCGTACGGTTGGATCCATGTCCTGCATCCGCTTCAACACCCCCGCTCAGCGCCAGGCCATGCGCGACCACAGCCCCGCGATGCTGACGGCCGAGGAGGCCGCTGCGCTGCACCCGGCGCCGGAGTTCACGGAGAGCAAGCTGCGCCGGCTGCGGCTGCTGGCGACGGACCAGAATCCGAAGATCCGGGAGGCCGTGGCGTCCAGCTACAACACGCCTCTCGACCTGTTCGAGACGCTCGCGAAAGACCCCGACGAGGGCGTCCGCGGCTGCGTCGCGAAGAACGAGGCGACGCCGTGCGACATCCTGCGCTCGCTGGCGGGCGACCGGTCGGAGACGGTGCGCGGCTGGGTCGCGGTCAACTACTCCGTGCCCGCGGACGTGATGGAGAAGCTGGCGAAGGATCGCAGCAGGACTGTGCGCAGCCTGGTGAAGTGGAAGGCGCAGCTCGCCGAGGAGGAGAGCGCGGAGGGCACTGTCGAACGGGCGCAGGAGCCCGCCCTGCGCCCATGACCGGCCCGGCCATGACGAGCGTCCGCGTCGACGCCTGGGCGTGGGCGGTGCGGCTCTACAAGACGCGCTCGGCGGCCTCCACCGCGTGCAAGGCCGGGCACCTGAAGGTGAACGGCGACCGGGCGAAGCCGTCGCAGCAGGTGAAGGTGGGCGACGAGGTGCGCGCCTACGTCGGCGGCACGGAGAAGATCTACATAGCCCGAAAGCTGATCGTGAAGCGCGTCGGCGCGGCGGTCGCGGCCGACTGCTTCGAGGACCTGACGCCTCCCCCGCCGCCGAAGACCGAGACGCCGTCGGACGTCACCCGCGAGCGCGGGTCCGGCCGCCCGACCAAGCGCGACCGCCGCCTGCTGGACCAGCTCCGGGGCCATTGATGGCGGTGGCGCGGGTGGGGATCTCCGGATGGACGTACGCGCCCTGGCGCGGCGTCTTCTACCCGAAGGGCCTGCCGCACCGCGCCGAGCTCGAGTACGCGTCGCAGCGGCTCAACTCGATCGAGCTCAACGGCAGCTTCTACGCGCTGCAGAAGCCCTCCAGCTTCCGCACCTGGGCGGCGAGCACGCCGGACGACTTCGTCTTCTCGGTGAAGGGCGGGCGCTACATCACGCACATCCTGCGCCTGAAGAACGCGCGGGCGGCCGTGGCCAACCTGTTCGCCTCCGGGGTGCTGACCCTCGGCCCCAAGCTCGGCCCGCTGCTCTGGCAGCTCCCGCCGAACCTGCAGTTCGACGCCGAGGCGCTGGATGCGTTCCTGGGGGTGCTGCCGAAGACGACCGCGGAGGCGCGCGCGCTGGCCGCGGACACGACCCTGGAGCAGGACCGGACCGACTACTCCGGAGCGGACGAGCGGCCGCTCCGGCACGCGGTGGAGGCACGGCACGCGAGCTTCACCGACCCCGCGTTCCCGCGCCTCTGCCGCGCGCACGGTGTCGCGGTGGTGCTCGCGGACACGGCAGGGCGCTACCCGGTGCTGCGGGAGACGACGGCGGACTTCGTCTACGTGCGCCTGCACGGCGACCAGGAGCTGTACGCGAGCGGGTACACCGACGAGGCCCTCGACCGCTGGGCCGGCGAACTGCGCGGACGGCTGGCGGACGGGCTGGACGTGTACGCGTACTTCGACAACGACCTGAAGGTGCGGGCGCCGTACGACGCGATGGGGCTGCTGGGGAGGCTGCGCTAGCCCGCCAGCACCGACATCACATTCCCCGCCGGGTCGCGGAACCAGGCGATGTCCGGTCCGCGGTTCGCCGCCCGGCCGCGCGCGATGCCCTTCTCGTCGGTGTGGAGGTCTTCGTCGTCGTAGATCTTGGTGACGACGCCTTTCGCGTTGAGGTCGTCGACGGCGACGTCGATGTCGTCCACCGCGAGGTTCAGGATCGTGTAGCTCGCCGGGGTGTGGTCCGGCTTCGGGTAGACGAAGACGTGGCCGCCGCTCGGGAGGGCGATGTCGAGGTTGCCGCCGGGCCCCTCCGTCACCTCCAGACCGAGGGCATCGCGGTAGAAGTCGCGGGCGGCGTCGATGTCGTTCACGCTGAAACCGCTGAAGATGTCGAGTGCGTTGACCATGGCGCCCACTCTGCCCCAGCGGGGCGACGGAGTCTAGACGAAGCGCACGGCCTCCTGCAGCCGCGGCCGCAGCTCGAAGGCGCGGTCGACGCTCGCGCGGCCGGCGGCGTCGGCGCCGTCGCGGAGGATCTTGGGCAGCAGCGAGCGCCGGACCACGGTCGCGCCGGCCAGCCTCCCGCGCTGCACGACGTCGAGCGGCACGGCGAGGGCGTCGTCCGGGACGACCACGATCAGGCCGGTGAAGCGCACGCCCGCCTGGCGGCCGAAGCTCTTCGCCGAGTTGTGCAGCTCGTGGAAGGGCTCCTCATCGTGCGCGATCCCGGAGCCGACCAGTTCGCCCTTGGCGAGCTTGACGGGGCTCCCCCAGTCGGCGGAGCGGATCGCGAACAGGCCGGCGGGGCCGAGGACGATGTGGTCGAGCTTGGCGTCGGTGGCGGGGTGCACGGCCACGTCGTTCCAGATCGTGAAGCCGATGCCGAGGCCGGAGACAGCGCGGGCTGTCGCCTCCTCGGCGAGCGCCTCCGCGAGCAGCAGTCGGATCTCGCGCGGCGCGGAGCGCACCAGCCCCGGGTCGTACGGGTCGGCGAGGTCGGTGCCGCGGCCCATCCACTCGCGCATCAGGGTGAGGAAGCGCTCGCGGGCGCGGCCGCCTGGGTGGCCGTAGCTGCGCGCGCGCACGGTCGGCCCGCGGCCCGCCGAGCGGGTGGGGTGCACGGTCGCGCTGAAGCCGCCGCCGCCCGACTCGCCGGAGACGGCGTCCACCACCAGGGACTCGCCGCGGTCGTAGCGCGCCCGGTCCTCCGGGTCGCCGACCTGCTCCCAGGCGAACTGAACGGCCTGGAACGCGGCGGCGGTTCCCCCGGTGTCGGGGTGCGTGAGCCGGGCGAGCCGGCGGTAGGCGCGGCGCAACTCCTCCTGGCTGACGGCCGCGCTGACGCCGAGCACCTCGTAGGCGCTCGGCGCGGCGGGACTGTCACTCATGGTTCACGAGAGTAGCGGGCGGATCCGCGAATTCGCTCGATTTCGATTGAGGACGGAATATGACCGCATGCCGCAATAGCCTGGCCTCACACCAACCGGAAGGGCAGGAATCATGACCATCAGCGACTGGCGCATCGAGCTCATCATCATCCCCGTGACCGACGTGGACCGGGCCAAGGCGTTCTACGTGGACGCGCTCGGCTGGCACGCCGACTTCGACCAGCGCGTGTCCGACACGCTCCGGTTCGTGCAGGTGACGCCTCCCGGCTCGGCCTGCTCGATCGCGTTCGGCGAGGGGCTGACCGACATGGCGCCCGGCACGATGAAGGGGCTGCAGATCGTGATCCCGGACGCCGACGCGGCGCTGGAGCACCTGCGCAGCAACGGGGTCGAGGCGCAGGGCGTCGACGAGCAGGCGTGGGGACGCTTCGTCACCTACACGGACCCGGACGGCAACGGCTGGAGCCTCCAGCAGCTCGTGCCGCAGAACCGCTAGCGGGTCGACCCCAGCGCGGAGGCGATCAGCAGCAGGGTCACCACGAACCCGCACGCGTAGTTGATCCAGAGGAAGCGCCGCCAGCCCCGGTTGGCGGCGCTTGCGCGTTCGTCCGGGACCGACCAGTACGGTGCGGCGGTGAGGATGTACGGGACGGCGAGCACGGCGGCGAGCGGCCCCGGCCACGCGGTGCCGAGCATCGCGACGCCGGCGGCAGCCCAGGCGAGGATGGCGAGCCGGGTGGTGCGGGCGGCGCCGAGCGCGGTCGCGATGGAGGCGATGCCGCCCCCGCGGTCGGGCACGACGTCCTGCACGGCGCCGAAGGCGTGGCTGCCGACGCCCCACAGGAAGAACGCGAGCAGCAGCAGCCAGAGCCCCGGCGTGAAGACGGCGCCGGCGAGCACGAGCCCGTAGAGCGCCGGGCTGACGAAGTGGAAGCTCGACGTCGCCGAGTCGAGGAACGGGACCTCCTTGAACCGCAGCCCCTTCACCGAGTACGCCAGCACGGCGAAGACGCTCGCGGCGAGCACCAGCCACGACAGCGGCGGCCCGACCACGACGAGGACGACCAGGAACGGCACGTTCGTCACCGCGGCGGCCACGAGGGTGCGTCGGTGCATTCCCGGGTCGAGCAGCGCGCCCTCCGCGCCGCCCTTGCGCGGGTTGCGCAGGTCGGACTCGTAGTCGAACACGTCGTTCACCCCGTACATCGCCAGGTTGTACGGGATGAGGAAGTAGAGCGTGCCGACGATGAGCACGGCGTCGACCCGGCCGGTGGTGACCAGATACGCCGCGGCGAACGGGAAGGCGGTGTTGATCCAGCTCAGCGGGCGCGAGGCGAGGAGGAGCTGGCGGCCGGCGGACGGCGCGACGGCGGTGGTCATCGGCTGCTCCGGTCGTGCGTGCGGGCATCCTCCGTCGATCCGCGGGTGCGGATCGAGTCGGCCGGCCTCGGTCGCAGCAGCAGCCAGAGGCCAGGGAGGAGCAGCAGCCCGGCGATCGGGTAGGCGAGGTCCTCGACCGGGACGAGGCCCAGGTGCGCGCCGGAGATCGCGGCGGCGGCGTAGGTCATCAGGCCGGCCGCGATCATCAGGTTGTCGAAGACGGCCGTGAGCACGACGAGCAGCACACCCGTGACGACGGCCGGGACGGTCCAGCGCGCCACGAGGCGGGCCCGGTCCGGCGCACGCACGAGACCGGCGACCAGCACGGCAGCGGCGAGCGCCAGGAACGCGGCGCTGAGCAGTGGATAGGTCATCCGCGCTCCCTTCGGTCGAGCAGCGCCCGCGTCCCGGACAGCAGGACGAGCGTCAGATAGCAGAGGAATGCGAGGAAGACCGGCTCCTCCAGCGGGAGCTGCGGCGCGAGCTCGATCCCGGTCATGAACGGCGACCGGCCGCGGGCGAAGACGCCGAGGGCGATGCCGAGCACGTCCCAGGCCAGGAAGAAGACCACCCCGGCCGCGAGCACCAGGCCGGCCCTCCGTGCGGCGCCGCCGCGCCAGAAGACCAGGCGGAACCGCCGGTCGAGCAGCACCAGCGCGCCGAGCGCGACCAGCAGGCAGGCGAGGTAGACGACGCTCACGGGACGCGCTCCCCCGCACTCACTGGACCCGCGGCGGTCGCCGGCCGCAGCGGCTCCGGCAGCGGCGCAGCGGTGTCGTCGCCGCGCAGGCGCTTGAGGACGAGCTCGGCGCTGATCAGGCACATGGGGAGGCCGATCCCCGGAATCGTCGACGACCCGGCGTAGAGGAGGCCGTCGACCCGCTTCGAGGCGTTCCCCGGACGGAGGAACGCGCTCTGCCGGAGGGTGTGGGCGAGCCCGAGCGCCCCGCCCATCCAGGCGTTGACGTCGTGCGCGAAGTCGTCAGGCCCGACCGTGCGGCGCACCACGATCCGGTCGGCGAGGTCCGGGATGCCGGCCCACGCGCCGACCTGCCCGATCGCCGCGTCGACCGTCTTCTCCACGAGCCGGTCGCCTGCGCCGTCGACGCCGCCGCGGCCGATCGAGACATCGGCGGCGACGGGGACCAGGACGAAGAGGTTCTCGGCGCCGTCCGGCGCGGCGGCGGGGTCGGTCGCGCTCGGCTTGCAGACGTAGAGCGACGCGGGATCGGGGATGACCGATCCCCGGCCCCAGCCGCGCCGCGCGCCGTAGATGCGCGCGAAGCCGGCCTCCCAGTCGGTCGTGAAGAACAGGTTGTGGTGGGTGAGCTGCGGGAGGGCGCCGCGGACGCCGAGCATCGCCAGCACGGCGCCGGGTCCTGGGTCGCGGCGGTCCCAGGTCCGCTCGGGATGCGTGCGCAGCGTCGGCGGCAGCAGCTCGGTCTCGGTGTGGTGGAGGTCCGCGGCCGAGACCACGACGTCCGCCTCCGCGACCCTGCGGTGTCCCGCGGCGTCGACGTACTCGACGCCGGTCGCGCGCGCCCGCCGTCCCCGCCCCGGCTCCGTGCGGATCGCCGTCACCCGCGCCCCGGTCACCAGGTCCGCGCCCGCGGCCCCGGCGAGCGCCGCGATCCGCCGGATCAGCTCGGTGAAGCCGCCCAGCGGATAGCGAACGCCGTCGTCCAGGTCGAGGTGGCTCATCAGGTGGTACATGCTGGGCGCCCGGCCGGGCGAGGTCCCGAGGAAGACCGCAGGGTAGCCGAGGAGCTGGCGGAGCCGGGTGTCGCCCACGAACCCCGCGGCGTACCGGTCGAGCGGTTCGAGCAGGAGCCGCGCCAGCCTTCCCGCTCGGCGCAGGACGGCGGGGTCCAGCAGCGGGCCGGGGGTCGCGAACGTCGCGTAGAGGAAGCGGTCGACTGCCAGGCGGTAGGTCTCGGCCGCGCTCGCCAGGTAGCGGTCGAGCGCGGCGGCGCCGCCGGGCTCCACGCTTTCGAACAGCGCGCGGTTGGCGCGGCCGTCGGCCCGGACGTCCAGCGGGGCCCCGCCCGACTCCGCGAACAGGCGGTAGCCGGGGTCGAGGGTGACGAGGTCGAGCTGCTCGGCGGCGCTCGTGCCGAGCAGCCGGAAGAAGTGGTCGAACACCTCCGGCATCAGGTACCAGGACGGTCCGGTGTCGAAGCGGAAGCCGTCCGCCTGCCACAGTCCGGCCCGGCCGCCCAGCGCGTCGTTCTGCTCGAGGAGGGTGACCCGGCGGCCGTCGCGCGCGAGCAGCGCCGCGGTGGCGAGGCCGGCGATCCCTCCCCCGACGATGACGACCCGATCGGCGGCCATCCGCCACTCCGTCACCGCAGGGACCCGGTGGAGGCGCGCAGCAGGATCGCGAGCTTGACGCCGTTCGGCACCCGCACCCGGCGCACCAGCAGGTCGGAGGCGGGAGTCCGCCGGATCCGGTCGCTCAGCTCGGAGAACAGGCCGTGAGCGGCGGCGATGGCGCGCCGGCAGTTCTCCGGCAGCTCCGGGATGGCATCGGCGGCGGCGCCCAGGTCGCAGTCGATGTCCACGACGAGCGCGAGCTTCTGCCGCTCGGTGAGGCGCGCGGGGTCGATGCCGGGGAAGTAGCTGCGGCCGAGCTCGGCGTAGTCGACGGCGAGGTCGCGCAGGAAGTTGATCTTCTGGAACGCCGCACCGAGCCGTCGCGCCCCCGCCTCCAGCCGGCGCCGGGTCGGGTCCGGCACGGGCGAGTCGGCGAGGAAGACGGCGAGGCACATCAGCCCGACGACCTCCGCGGAACCGTAGACGTAGGCGCTGAGCTCGTCCGCGGTGAACTCCACCGGGTCGAGGTCGCGGCGCATGGAGGCGAAGAACGGCCGGGTCAGCTCGGCGCCGAAGCCGGCCGACCGCGCCGTGCGGGCGAAGGCGTGCACGACCACGTTGGCGCTGTAGCCGGTGCGCAGCGCCTGCTCGGTGTCGTCCTCCAGCGCGGCGAGCACGTCCCTGATCTGCTCCCCGGTCAGGCCGGCCTCCGCCGCCGCCCCGTCCACGATCTCGTCGGCGACCCGGACGAGCGCGTAGACGTCCTCGACCCGGGGACGGACGGACGGCGACAGCAGCCGCGTCGCCATCCCGAACGAAGTGGAGTACTCGTGGATGATCGTGGCGGCGCTGCGGTGCGCGGCCTTGCCGTACAGCCCGAGATCGGTGCGGGGGGTGAGGTCGGTGTCGGAGACAGGGGCGGGGAGCCCCTCTGGGGAGGTCTCCGACGCCGACGGCTCTGTGCTGGACGGCTCTGTGCTGGACGGCTCAGTACGCGTCATGCCGTCCTCCCGACGCAGCCGAGGGCGACGCGGGTCAGCGTCGCGGCGAGCGCTGACGGCAGCAGCGGCGTGTCCAGGGCGGCGACCGCCCCGGCCACGTGGTCGGCCAGGAGGCGCTCGGCGAAGGCCCGCGCGCCGCAGCTCTCGAGGCCCGCGGCCAGCTCCGCCGTCTCGTCGGGGCCGAGGTCGTCCCTCCCGAACAGCGGCTCCAGGTCGGGCCACTGCGCCGTGCCGCGGGCGAAGGCGATGAGCGTCGTCTCCTTGCCCTGGCGGAGGTCGCCGACCGCGGTCTTGCCCGTCACACTCTCGTCGCCGTATACCCCGAGCAGGTCGTCGCCGAGCTGGAAGGCGACGCCGACGAGCCGGCCGTAGCGGGCGAGCAGCTCCACGACCTCGTCGTCCGCGCCGGCGAGGAGCGCGCCCGCGGCGAGCGGCCCGGACACCGAGTATTCCGCGGTCTTGTACGCGGTCATGGCGAGGACGTCGGGCAGCCCGCTCGCGGACATCCCGGTGGCCAGCCCGACATCGGCCAGCTCGCCTGCGGCGGTGACGAAGACGGACCGGTCGAACAGGTCGAGCAGCCGGAAGCGGGTGGCCTCCCCGACCCTCAGGCGCGCGACGCGCTGGGCGGCGGCGTGCAGCAGCAGGTCGCCGGCGAGGATGGCCGCCGACTCGCCCCAGAGCCGGGCGCGGGGGAACCCGGCTCCCCGGAAGAGGGCGTCGGCGCTGAACTCGCCGGCGACGTTCGGACGACCGCGACGCACCGTGTCGCCGTCGATCACGTCGTCGTGCAGCAGGAAGGCGCTGTGCAGGAGCTCGAAGGCGAGCGCGGTCTGGACGGCGGCGCTGCGGTCCTCGGCGCCGCGGGAGCCGAAGCCGCCCAGGCCGTGGAACGCCGACAGCACGAGCCGGGGCCGGAGGCGCTTGCCGCCGTTGGAGGACTCCCCCACGGCCTGCCACAGGCGCGTGTACTCCTCGCCGAACGTCGCGGCGTCGCGCTCGCGTGCGCTCAGGAAGGCGGCCAGTTCGCTCTCGACGGAGCGCAGGTCGTCATCGACGGGGTCGGGGGCCGGGACCTGCGCTTGCGTGCGTTGCTCCGTGAGTTCCGGGCGAAGCTGGGTCATTTCGACCTCCTTTACCTAGCCTGGTTAGCAAATAACTTAGCACGCTACTTACAGGGGGCAATAGGATGTCCGCATGAGTTCCAAGGAGGACGCCCGGCGCATCTCCGGGTCCCTGATCGACCCGCGCGTCATCGACCCGCGGCAGGAGCTCGTGCGCCACGACGACCTGAGCGAGACGGAGCTGCAGGAGGTCATCGGCGTCCTCGACGCCGTCCGCGGCTGGCGGGAGGCCGAGCAGCGCCTCAGCTTCGAGTCCCGCACCGCGATGCAGCTCAACGAGACCGACATGAAGGCCCTGCGCTACATCATCGCGTCCACGAACGCCAACGTCGCGGTGACCGCTGGCGCGCTCGCCGAGCACCTGCACATCTCGACCGCCTCCGTCACCAAGCTGCTCGACCGGCTCGAGCGCGCCGGCCACATCGTCCGCAAGCCGCACCCCACCGACCGCCGCGCCGTCACGGTCGAGATCACCCCGGAGACCCACCGCCAGGTGCGCCGCACGATGGGCCTGCAGCACGCACGGCGATTCGAGGTCGCCCGGGCGCTCAGCCCGGAGGAGCGCCAGGTCGTGACGCGATTCCTCCACGATCTCAGCGCCACGACGCTCGTCACGGCTCCGCCGGAGTGACCCCTCCAGGAGGCTCTGTGCGCGCCGACCGCTCGGCCTCCACCACGATCCGCTCGGCCATCCCGGCGAAGATGATCCCGTGGAACGGCAGGATCGCCAGCCAGTACAGCCGGCCGGCGAGCCCCTGCGGGAAGAACACGGCGCGCTGACGGTAGCGGGAGCCCGCTCCGTCCGGCGCGACGCCCAGCTCCAGCCAGGCACGACCGGGCACCCGCATCTCCGCGCGCAGCCGCAGCGCCGAACCGCGCTCGATGGACTCCACGCGCCACCAGTCGAGGGCGTCGCCGGTCTGCAGGCGGTCGGCGTCGCGCCGGCCGCGGCGCAGGCCCACGCCGCCGGCCAGCTTGTCCAGCCAGCCGCGCAGCGCCCAGGCGAGCGGGAAGGAGTACCAGCCGCGGTCGCCGCCGATCCCCTCGATCACCCGCCAGACCTCCGCGGGCGGCGCCGTGCTGGTCCGCTCGCGCAGATCGGTGTAGACGGTGTGCCCCGACCAGTCCGGGTCGCTCGGCAGCGGATCGCTGGGCGCGCCAGACACGGAGGCGTCCTGCCAGCTCGTCTCGACGGTCCCGGCGCGCAGCCGCGCCAGCGCCAGGCGCACGGACGCGCGGTAGCCGGTGAGGCCGCCCTCCGGCGGGGCGATGACGGCGTCGATGTCGTGTTCGCGCATCACGCAGTCGTACTGCAGCGACTCGATGATGGGCACGGCGAGCGCCCGCGGGATCGGCGTGACCAGGTTCACCCACTGCGACGCCAGCCACGGGGTGAACACGGGCAGCGACGCGATCGGCCGCTGCCGCAGGCCGGCCTCCAGCGCATAGCCGTTCATCATCTGCCCGTAGCGGAGGTTGTCGGGGCCGCCGATGTCGAAGGCGCGGGACACCTCGGGCGGGATCTCGGCGGCCGCGAGCAGGTAGTGCAGCACGTCGCGCACCGCGATCGGCTGGATCCGGTTGCGCACCCACCGCGGCGCCGGCATGTACGGGAGGACGTCGGTGAGCTGCCGGATCATCTCGAACGACGCCGAGCCGGAGCCGATGACGACGCCGGCCTGCAGCACGACCGTCGGCACGCCGGAGTCCAGGAGGATGCGGCCGACGGCGACGCGCGAGCGCAGGTGCCGCGAGAGCGGGCCGTCCGGGTGCAGCGCGCCGAGATAGACGATCCGGCCCACGCCCGCCGCCGCGGACGCTTCGGCGACAGAACGCGCACCGTCCGCCTCCTCCTCGTCGAAGTCGCCGGTCGCGCGCATGGAGTGCACGAGGTAGTAGACGGTGTCGACATCGCGCACGGCCTCCTCGACGGACGCCCCGTCGTTCAGGTCGCCCTCCACCACCTCCACGTCGGGCGCCCAGGGCACGTCGGTGAGCTTGAGCGGCGACCGCACCAGCACCCGCACACGGAAGCCGCGCTCCAGCAGGCGCGGCACCAGCCGGCCGCCGATGTAGCCGGTGGCGCCGGTGACGAGCACGCGTCGAGGTTCCACCGTGCGAACATACCCCCGGCGCACGGGAGCCGCGTTGGCATCCGCTCGTCTGCCGGCCTCGCTCGAAGCCGGCGGACGAGGGCGAGCACTGCGTTCCGTCAGCCGACGCGGGCGAAGTGCTCGACGGTGACCGAGCCCTCGTCGGCACCGACTCCGGCGTACATCCGCACGTGCTTGGTGTCGAGGTAGATGTCCCTCTTCTCGGCGAAGAACGCCTCGTCGTACCAGGCGACGCCGAATCGGACGCGGCCTCCCTCACCCTCCTGATTCGGGTCGACCCAGGCGAACTTCCAGTCGTACTTGCCCGGCTTGGCGGCCAGGCGAAGGTCGGAGGCGTCCAGGGCGCGCAGGCAGCGCTCGATCGCTGCGTCTGAGGGCAGCTCCAGGGTGACGTCGGACTGGGCGATCTGGACGCGGCCGGCGACCCGGGCCTCGGCGTCGCCGGCGATGGCGTGCAGGCGTGGCTTACGGGCGATGGTGTTGGTGGACATGGAGCATCCTTTCTAGCTGGAACCGAGGGTCTACTCCCCTCGGTTCAGCCACGTTATGATCCATACATGTCTGACGTCAAGAGCCTGACATTCCAACTTTCACGAGAGAATGCCTTGTGCGACTGACCGTCCTCGCCGCCGCGAACGGCGTCTCCTCGGTCGGGGACACGCTCACGGTCGTCGCCCTGATGCTCGCCCTGCAGAACCAGTCGGGCGGCAGCTTCACGGTGTCCCTGCTGGTACTGCTGGGGCTGCTCCCGAGCGTGTTCCTCGCACCGGTGGTGGCGCCGCTGCTGGACCGGGTGGAGACCACGAGGATCCTCGTGGCGACGCTGACCGCGCGCTGTCTTATCGGGGTGCTGCTGGCATTCGCAGTCGACGTGCCGTGGATCCTCATGTTGGTCGCGGTCGGCAGCGTGATCTCGGCGGTCGACTCGCCGGCTCTGATGCTGCTGGTCCCGGCAAGCCAGAAGCCGGGCGCGAATCCAGCCGCCGGTTACGCGCGCATGGACGCCTTCCGCAGCGTCGGCGCGCTCGCGGGGCCGGCACTGGCCGGCCTCTTGGTCGGCCTGATCGGGGTGCGCTGGGTGCTTCTGGCGGATGCCGCCTCCTATGGGGTCCTCGCCGTCGTGGTGATCCTGCTCGGCGCGCGCCGCCATCCCCCGGCCCAGAAGGCGGCCGCGCGGCCCTCCTGGTTCCAGCAGGTGCGGGTGGGGCCTGCGGCCCTGATGGCGAACCGCACAGTCGGCACTGCGGCGATCGCCCTGGCGGTCGCGATCCTGTTCACCTCCCTCATCACCGTTGCCGAGGTGGGCTACGCGACCACCGTCCTCGGCGCGCCGGCGGCGGTCTACGGTGCGCTGGTGAGCGTGCAGGCGGTCGGCCGGCTGGTGTCCTCCACACTGATCGCCCCCCGCCTACCGGAGGCCCGTCAGCCGGCCGCGCTGATCGCGGGCGGACTACTGATGGGAGGTGCGCTCGTGTCACTGGGGCTCTGGCCGAGCATGCCGGCCGCGTTCGCCGGGGTGTTCCTCGTCGGCATCGCGAACGCGCTGCAGTCGATCGCGATCCGCGCGATCGTGGTGGGCGCCGTCGAGCGCGGCGAGCAGGGCCGCGCGTTCGCCGCGGTGATCGCGATGAACAACGGCGCGACGATGGCCGGCACCGCCGCAGCGGGCCCCCTCGTCGCAGCAGCGGGCGCTGCGGCGACCTTGACCGTGGCCGGCGTCGGCACACTCACCGCGACCGTACCCGCCATCCTCGCCGTTCGTGCCGCTGCGAACCGCGTCACGGGCTCCGGCTGACCAGTCTGCGCACGGCAGCGCCCTGTCACGGCATCGGCACGCGGATCGCTTGCGTTGCTCACGTCGGAGACCGCCGTTCCGTTTCGCAAGAAATCCCTCTCGCGCCGATTGCCTGCATTCACCGGGATTCAGGTACGGTCTTCGCATGGGCAAGCTCGTGTACGGCGGTTCGACCGAGATCGGTTTCGAGGACAGGGTCCTCGCGCACCTGCAGATCGTCGTCGGGCTGAAGCTGCGGCGGAAAGAGGGCTTCTTCTTCTCCTGGCGCGACGAGCAGGGCGTCGGCGACGGCCGGAGCGCCATCTGGGTCGACCCGGCCATCCCCCTGCTGTTCCGCTACAGCGGCGGACGGCCGCCGACGATCAACAAGAAGTGGCTGGAAGCGCTCACCCTGTCCTCCAACAGCGCCCAGGGCCTCCAGCTCACCGAGGAGATCGGCGCGCTCGGCGCCGACGAGGTCAACGCCGACTCGCCTCCCGGCCGCTGATCCCGCAAGGCTTGAACGTCTCCCAGCCCACGCCTAGTGTTGGCCGTGAACATGGCAGATGGGAGGCGCGCCATGACACCGGAATCAGAAGACCCGCTCGTCGCTGCCGCTCCGGCGGAAGCGCCTGTGGCAGAGACCGTCGCCGCCCCCGCGGACGCGGAGGCCGGTGCGGATGAGGCCGCCCCCGGGGATCGCCCCGGGGACATCCCGTTCGACCAGGCGGTCGCAATAAACGAGAACCCCGAGCTCGGCTGAGCCCGGGGTTCCCCTGGTCTTCGTGCTGCGCCGGCGGCTCAGCGCAGGTATTCGAGCAGCTCGGGGCTGCGCAGGCGCTTGAGGCTGCGGGTCTCGAGTTGGCGCACGCGCTCGCGGGTGATGCCGTAGACCGCGCCGACCTCGTCGAGGGTCATCGGCTTCTGGCCGTCGAGCCCGAAGCGCATCCGGACGACCTTGGCGTCGCGCGGCGGCAGCTCGCGCAGGCGGTCCTCCAGGTCGCGGTGACGGAACTCGACCTCCACCGACTCCGACGGGCCGGGGGCGTCGCCGTCCTCGATCAGGTCGCCGAGCTCAGCGCCCTCGTTCTCGCCGACCGGCACGGCCAGCGACACGGTCTCGGAGTCGCTCATCCGCAGCTTGTGCACCTCGGCCGGGGTCAGGTTGGCAGCCTCCGCCATCTCCTCCAGCGTGGGCGTGCGGCCCAGCTCGCCGCCGAGGTCGCGGCGGATGCGGTCCAGCTTGTCGATCTTCTCCACCGTGTGCACCGGGATGCGAATCAGGCGGGCGGTGTCGGCGATGCCGCGCAGGATGGACTGGCGGATCCACCAGGTGGCGTAGGTGGAGAACTTGTTGCCCGTGCGGTAGTCGAACTTCTCGACCGCGCGCACCAGGCCGAGGTTGCCCTCCTGGATCAGGTCCATCACCGCGAGGCCGCGGCCGGCGTAGCGCTTGGCGATGCTGACGACGAGGCGCAGGTTCGCCTCGATGAAGCGCTCGAAGGCGCGCTTGCCGTCGTCGGCCAGGTACTGCAGCTCGCGCTTGTCGCGCGGGGTCAGCCCGGGGCGGGTGGTGAGACGTTCTCCGGCGAGGACGCCGATCTCGATCCGCTTGGCCAGCATGACTTCCTCGTCCGCCGTCAGCAGGCGGGTCCTTCCGATGGAATTGAGGTAGTCGCGAACTGGATCATTGGTCACTTCGAGCGTCGTCATCGTGTCATCCCATTTCGTCGTGCGCAGGTGGTTTCTGCCTCGATTCGTGGCTACAGGCAATCAGAATGCTCACACCCCCAACAAGGGGTTGACAACGGTGGTAGGGGTCGCTAGGCGTGTCGCTTGCTATGGCGCAATATCTAGCTTGTCAAGGGCCTTTCGCTGAGAAGCGCCGCTCGTACTGTCCTGCATATGAGCGTGCATTCATCGGACTCACAGGCGGGAACCGGCCTCAAGACCATCCGCACCAGCATCCCGGCCCGGTTGGACCGCCTCCCCTGGTCGCACTTCCACTGGCTCGTCGTCGTCGGGCTCGGGACCGTGTGGATCCTGGACGGGCTCGAGGTCACCATCGTCGGCGCGATCGCGAGCCGCCTGACCGAGAAGGCCTCCGGGCTCGGACTGACCACCCCGCAGGTCGGCCTCGCCGCGGCGATCTACGTCGCGGGCGCGTGCGTCGGGGCCCTGGTCTTCGGCTACCTGACCGACCGGTTCGGCCGCAAGAAGCTCTTCATCGTCACGCTCGGCCTCTACCTGCTCGCGACCGTGCTCACGGCGTTCTCGGTCGCGCCGTGGATGTTCTTCGTGTTCCGGTTCTTCACCGGCGCGGGCATCGGCGGCGAGTACGCGGCGATCAACTCCGCGATCGACGAGCTCATCCCCGCCCGCCGCCGCGGCGTCGTGGACCTCGCCATCAACGGGTCGTACTGGCTCGGGACCGCCTTCGGCGCCGTCCTCACGGTGTTCCTGCTGAACACCGCGATCTTCCCGGCGAACGTCGGCTGGCGCATCGCGTTCGGCCTCGGCGCGGTGCTGGGACTGGTCATCCTGCTGGTCCGCAGGAACGTGCCGGAGTCGCCGCGCTGGATGTTCATCCACGGCCGCGACGAGGCCGCAGAGAAGGAGGTCGACGAGATCGAACGCGGCATCGAGAAGGAGCGCGGCTCCGAGCTCGAGGCCGTGCCGGATGACAAGGCCATCGAGATCCGCCAGCGCCGCTCGACCGGGTTCGGCGAGATCATCCGGGTGGGCATCCACCAGTACCCGAAGCGGTCGATCCTCGGGCTGTCGCTGTTCGTCGGCCAGGCGTTCCTTTACAACGCGGTGTTCTTCACGTACGCGCTGGTGCTGACGAACCTGCTGAAGGTGCCTGCCGACGTCGCGCCGTGGTCCCTGCTCCCGATCGCGGTCGGCAACTTCCTCGGGCCGCTGCTGCTGGGCCGGCTGTTCGACTCGGTGGGCCGCCGGTTCATGATCACGCTGTCCTACGTCGGCTCCGGCGTGCTGCTCGTCGGCACCGCCCTGCTGTTCTCCGCGGGCGCGCTCAACGCTGTCGGACTGACGGCCTGCTGGGTGGTCGTGTTCTTCTTCGCCTCGGCGGGCGCGAGCGCGGCCTACCTGACGGTGAGCGAGATCTTCCCGATGGAGACCCGCGCGATGGCGATCGCGTTCTTCTACGCGGTCGGCACGGCGGCGGGCGGCATCGTCGGGCCGATCCTGTTCGGCCAGCTCATCGGCGGCGGCGCCCAGGCGGTCTCGCTCGGGTACTACATCGGCGCCGGGCTGATGATCGCGGCGGGGCTGGTCGAGCTGTTCCTGGGCGTGGACGCGGAGCGGAAGTCGCTGGAGGAGATCGCGGCGCCGCTGTCGGCGGGGACGCCGGCGCAGTCGACGGCGAAGCGGTAGGCGGCGACGCGCCCAGGAGTCAGGCCAGGAGCTGCAGCAGCGCCGACTCGGGAGCGCGGCCGCCGCGGGTGTCGATGACCTCCCCGGCCCGGTACCGGTCGAACACGCGCGGGTCGATGTAGCTGTTGCGCGCGATCGTCGGCGTGTTGCCGAGGGCGTCGGCGGCCTCGGCGACGGCCGCTGTCACCCGTTTCGCACGCTGCGCCTCCTTGTCGGCGACGCCCAGCCCGGCGAGCGCCTCCGCCGCGACGATCGTGCCGTGCAGCGTCCGGAAGTCCTTGGCCGTGAACTCGCCGCCGGTCTGCCGCTGGATGTACTCGTTCAGCGACGCCGGACGGATCGTGTGCCAGGTCCCGTCCTTCCACGACAGCAGCCGGGAGCGCTGCCCGCGCACGGCCACGATCTCCGCGAGCAGCCCGGCCAGGTCGGCGTCCTCGATCGTGCTCGCCCACTTCTGCGCCGACTTGGCCGGGAAGGTCAGGGTCACCTCGTCGCCGTCGATCGCCGCGTGCCGGCAGAGCAGCGTGGTCAGCCCGCGGCTGCCGTTGGCGTGCAGGTACTCCTCGCTGCCGATCCGCAGGGAGCCGAGGTCGATGACGCGGAACGCCGCCGCGAGGATGCGGTCGCGGCCGAACCCCTCCTGCCGCAGGTCCATCGTGACCTTACGGCGAGCGCCGGGAAGCGTCTCGGCGAGCTGAGCGGCCCGCTCGAACTTGATCCGGTCCTGATGCAGCCGCCACGACTCGTGATAGAGGTACTGCCGCCTCCCGGCCGCGTCCGTCCCCACGGCCTGGATGTGGCCGCGGGCGTCCGGCGAGATCCAGACGTCCTGCCAGGCGGGCGGGATGACGAGCGAGCGGATGCGCTCCAGCTCGCGTTCGTCGACGATGCGGTTGCCCGCCTCGTCCTGGTACACCGGGCCCTTCGCGGTGCTGCGGCGGGCGTAGCCGGGCCCGGCAGGGTCGCTGCGGCGCAGGCGCGTCACGCGGGCTTCTTGGCCTTCTTCGCGGGCGCCTTCTTCTCCTTCGCTGCAGGCTTCTTGTCGTCCGCTGCCGCCGAGGACCCGCCTCCCCTGCTCCGCTCGACGCTGCGCTGCAGCGCCTCCATCAGGTCGATGACCTCGCCGCCGCCCTTCTTGGCCTCCTCCGGCTCCTCGCCGAAGGTGACGGCCGTGTCGATGCTCTCGCCCTGCTCCAGCTTCGCGTCGATCAACCTGCGCAGCTCCTCCTGGTACTCGTCGCTGAACTTCTCCGGCTCGAAGTCGCCCGCGAAGCTCTCCATCAGGGCGGAGGACAGCGACAGCTCCCGCTCGGTGATCCGCGGCGTCGTCTCCAGCGAGGGGAACTCGGCGGCCCTGATCTCGTCGTGCCACAGCATCGTCTGCAGCACCAGGACGTTGCCGCGCACCCGCAGCGCGCCCAGCCGGGTCTTCTGCCGCAGCGCGAAGTTGACGATCGCGGTGCGGTCCTCGTCCTCCAGGGTCTTGCGCAGCAGCGCGTACGCCTTGAGCGACTTGGAGTCCGGCTCCAGGTAGTAGCTGCGGTCGAACATGATCGGGTCGAGCTGGTCGTTCGGCACGAACTCGACGACGTCGATCTCGCGGCTTCGCTCGGCGGGCAGCGACTCCAGGTCCTCCGGCGTGAGGATGACCGTCCGCTCGCCGTCGTCGTACGCCTTCGCGATGTGCTCATACGGGATCGTCTTGCCGTCGATCTCGCACACGCGCTTGTACCGGATGCGCCCGCCGTCGGCGTCGTGCACCTGGTGCAGCGCCACGTCGTGGTCCTCGGTCGCGCTGTAGACCTTCACCGGCACATTGACCAGCCCGAAGGTGATGGCTCCCGTCCATATGGCCCTCATGGGACCATCGTGTCCGCGCTCCCGCGGAAAAACAACAGTGGAAGCGGTATCTGCCGCTTGACGGCGCGGGCGCGTACGGTGATCGCATGGTTGCGGAGGACACCGAGACGGTCTCGATCGACGGGCACCGGCTGCGGCTGACGAACCTCGACAAGGTCATGTACCCGGAGACCGGGACCACGAAGGCCGACGTCATCGGCTACTACAGCGCCATCGCCGCGGTGATGATCCCGCACACCCGCGACCGCATCGCCACCCGCAAGCGCTGGGTGCACGGCGTCGGCACGCCGGAGCACCCCGGGCAGGTGTTCTTCCAGAAGAACCTCGACCCGGCCTCCACCCCCGGCTGGGTGAAGCAGCGCACGATCACGCACAAGACCAGCGCGAACACCTACCCGCTGGTGAACGACCGGGCGACCCTGGTCTGGCTCGCCCAGATCGCGTCGCTGGAGCTGCACGTGCCGCAATGGCGCGTGGGCCGCGGCGAGACGCGCCACAACCCCGACCGCCTGGTGCTCGACCTCGACCCGGGCGAGGGCGCGACCCTCCAGGACTGCGCGGAGGTCGCCCGGCTGGCCCGCGCGATCCTGGCCGACATGGGGCTCGACCCGCTGCCGGTCACGAGCGGGTCGAAGGGCATCCACCTGTACGCGCCGCTGGACGGCTCGCAGTCCAGCGACCAGGTCTCCGCGGTGGCGCACGAGCTGGCCCGCGCGCTGGAGGCCGACCATCCTGACCTCGTCGTCAGTGACATGAAGAAGGCGCTACGCGCGGGCAAGGTGCTGGTCGACTGGAGCCAGAACAACGGCGCCAAGACGACGATCGCGCCGTACTCGCTGCGCGGACGGTTCCGGCCGACGGTCGCGGCGCCCCGGACCTGGCGGGAGCTGGCGTCGAAGGAACTGCGGCAGTTGGAGTACCCGGAGGTGCTGGAGCGCGTGAAGCGCCGGGGCGATCCCCTCGCGGACCTGTCGGCCGGACGTGCGGCAGCCGAAGAGACCGACCGGCTGACGACCTACCGTTCCAAGCGCGACGCCGACAAGACCCCGGAGCCGGTGCCGACCGTCAGCCCGGACGCCGCCGAGGGCCGCTCGTTCGTCATCCAGGAGCACCACGCCCGGCGGCTGCACTGGGACTTCCGGCTGCAGCACGACGGCGTGCTGGTGAGCTGGGCGCTGCCGAAGGGGCCGCCGACCGACCCGAAGCAGAACCACCTCGCCGTGCACGTGGAGGATCACCCGCTGGAGTACGGTACGTTCGCCGGCGACATCCCGCACGGCGAGTACGGCGCGGGCCACGTCGACATCTGGGACCACGGCGAGTACGAGCTGGAGAAGTGGCGCGACGACGAGGTGATCGCGACCCTGCACGGGCAGCCGGACGGCGGCCTCGGCGGCGAGCCGCGGAAGTTCGCCCTCATCGCGACGAAGCAGGACGGCGACGAGAAGAACTGGCTCATCCACCTGATGAAGGAGGCGGGTGCGGGGAAGACCGCGGCGAAGCCCGCGGCGAAGGGCGCCGCGAAGCCCATCACCGACACCCCCGTCTCCCCCATGCTCGCCACCCTGGGCTCCCGCGCCGACATCCACGACGAGTCCGAGTGGGCGTTCGAGATGAAGTGGGACGGCATCCGTGCCATCGCCGTCGTGCGCGACGGCGCCGTGCGCCTGACCACCCGCAACGGCAACGACGTCACGGTCACCTACCCCGACCTCGCCGGCCTGGTCGGCCTCGCGGGCGACCACGACCTGATCCTGGACGGCGAGATCGTCACGTTGACCCCGAAGGGCCGCCCCGACTTCGGCCTCCTGCAGACCCGGATGGGCCTCACCCGCCCAGCGGAGGTGCGCGCGGCAGCCGAGCGCGCGCCGGCGCACTACTTCGTCTTCGACCTCCTGGAGCTCGACGGGACGGACCTCAGGAAGAAGACCTACGACGAGCGCCGCGCCGTCCTGCAGGACACCCTCCGCCCGCCCAAGGACGACCCGGTCCAGGTGCCCCCGGCGTTCGCCGGCGACGTCGACCACGCCATCTCCTCGTCCCGGGAGCTGGGCCTGGAGGGCGTCATGGCCAAGCAGCGCGACGGCACGTACGCGACCGGCCGGCGCTCGCGCACGTGGATCAAGATCAAGCACCACCTCGCGCAGGAGGTCGTCATCGGCGGTTGGACTCCCGGCAACGGCCGCCGCGCCAACGGCATCGGCGCGCTGCTGCTCGGCATCCCGGACGGCGACGGCCTCCGCTACGTGGGCAAGGTGGGCACCGGCTTCACCGACGCGATGCTCGACGACCTGGCGAAGAAGCTCGCCGCGCACCCGCGCACGACTCCCCCGCTGGAGGGAGTCCCCTCGCTGGACGCGCGCGGCGCCCACTGGGTGCGGCCCGAGTACGTCGGGGAGGTCGAGTTCGCCGAGTGGACGGGCACCGACCGGCTGCGCCAGCCGTCCTGGCGGGGCCTGCGGCCCGACAAGCGCGTCGACCAGGTGGTCAGGGAGAGCTGACCGCGCGCTCGGGGAGGCGTGCTGACCGACGCGGCGGCGGGCGGTAGGATCGTCGTCGTGACCACGCACATCATCGCTGAGCCCCGCACCGAGAACGAGATCGACGACGAGCACGGCGGGCTCGTCCGCAGCCTGAGCGCCACCGTGCCGCCCATGCTCGGCAACCTGCTCGCGACCCTCGTCGTGCTGGTCACCCTCGTGCTCGGCGTCATCAGCCTGGTCGCGACCTGGTCGGGCAACGCCGGCGCGTTCCTGCCGCTCTTCCAGATGACCGTCGCCGGAACCGTCGTCTCGCTCAACGCCCTGTACGCGCGCCGCACCTTCAGCTACGTCATCACGCTGATCGGCGCGATCCTCTGGCTCTGGGTCTCCGTCACCCCGTTCCAGCCGTTCTTCCAGGTGGTCCTCCAGGCCGTCACGGTCACGGTCATGCTGTTCGGCGTCGCCTTCTCGCTCGCAGCGGTGACGCTCAGCACGAAGCCGCGGTTCTGAGCGCCGGGCAGGCTCCGGGCACCAAGGAGCCCGACGATACGAGCGAGCCGCGGCTCGCGCACGCCCGACACTTCGTCGACCTCAGCCCGCTGAGGGAGTCGCCGGCGTTCGCCCGGCTCTGGATCGGCGGCGCCGTCTCCGGCATCGGCAGCCAGATGACGATCGTCGCCGTCGGCCTCAACATCTACGACCTCACCCACTCGACGCTCGCCGTCTCGCTCGTCGCCCTGTTCGCGCTCGTGCCGATGATCGTCTTCGGGCTGTACGGCGGCGTGCTCGCCGACGCGTTCGACCGGAGGAAGGTCGCCCTCGTGACCGCGATCGTCGCGTGGGCCTCCACGGCCGGGATCGCGGTGCTCGCCTGGCTGCACGTCGAGGTGGTGTGGCCGCTCTACCTTCTGACGACGATCAACGCGGTCGCCGCGGTCATGATCGGCGCCACCCGGCAGGCGATCACGCCGCGCCTGCTGCCCCCGCGCCTGCTGCCCGCGGCGAGCGCGCTCGGCGGCATGAGCATGGGCGTGATGGTCACCGTCGGCCCCGCGCTCGCCGGCCTCCTGGTCGCAAGCGTCGGCATCCCGTGGACCTACACGGTCGACGTCATCCTGTTCACCGCGGCGTTCCTCGGCATCTTCACGCTGCCGTCCATCGTGCCGGAGGGCGAGCGGCAGAGCGCCGGGCTGTCCTCCGTGCTGCAGGGGCTGCGGTTCCTGAAGTCGGCGCCGAACCTGTCGATGACCTTCGTGCTCGACCTGATCGCGATGACGTTCGGCCAGCCGCGTGCGCTGTTCCCGGCGGTCGGCGCGCTGCTCATCGGCGGCGGGCCGGTGACGGTCGGCATCCTGACCGCCGCCGGCGCGGTCGGCACGCTGGTGTCCAGCGTGTTCTCCGGCCGGCTCGGCGGGGTCAGGTGGCAGGGCCGCGCGGTGGAGCGGGCGATCATCGTCTACGGCGCTGCGATCCTCGGCTTCGGCATCGTGCTCGCGGTCGTCGCGTTCAGCGGGACGTCCGGCGGCAGTGCGTCGATCGCCGACGCGAACCTCCCCGCGCTTATCGCGGCCACGGTGCTGCTCGCGGCCTCCGGAGCTGCAGACAACGTCAGCTCGATCTTCCGGATGACCATCCTGCAGGCGTCGGCGCCCGATGTCATGCGTGGGAGGCTGCAGGGCGTGTTCACCGTGGTGGTGACCGGCGGACCGCGACTCGGCGACCTCTACATCGGCGTGCTCGCGCTCAGCGGCGCCCTCTGGTTCCCTCCGCTGCTCGGCGGCCTCCTGATCGTGGTGCTCGTCGCGACCATCGTGCGCATCCGCGGAACCTTCCGCAACTACGACGCCCTCGCCCCCACCCCCTGACCCCCTTCCCTCTCTCGCCGAAGGGCACGTTAACGCCCCTAAAACGCGGTTTTAGGG
>NZ_JBHTXK010000016.1:6431-100154 GCF_042791795.1 Leifsonia sp. NPDC056665 | reverse complement strand
AGCCCCGAGTCTCCCCGCCCCCCCCCCCCGCCGAGGGGCACTAAAACCCCCATAAAACTCGGTTTTAGGGGCGTTTACGTGCCCTTCGGCGGGAGGGAGAGGGGGTTAGAGGATTTCGGGGTCGTCGAAGCGGACGCGGAGGGTCGGGGCGGGGCGGTAGCCGGGGCGGCCTCCCGGAGCGCGGCGGCGCTGCGTCGCATTGCGCACGACTGTCGCGCGCACGGCCGCGGCCACGTCGGCGCCCTTCGCGTACTCGAAGCGCAGGACGGCCCTGACCGTCTTCTCGTCCACCGCGGCCGGGCCGAGCACGTCGATCAGCAGTTCGGGGTCGACCGCCTTCAGCAGACCGTCGACCGACTCGGCAGCCCCGGTCACCGAGGCCAGCCGTACGGCGGGCGGGAACCGGAGCTGGCGGCGGTCGGCCAGCTCCTCACGGGCGAAGTCGACCAGGCGGCCGGTCGCGAAGTCGCGTGCGAGGTCGCCGGAGACGCCGACCAGCACGGTCGGCGCGCCCGCGGCGGCCAGCACCGCGGCGCTCGTCCACCAGCGCAGGCAGTCCTCGGCGACGTGAAGTGTCTCCCTGGCCAGCATCCGCTCGCCGTCGAGCAGCAGCACCGCCTGGTAGCCGCCTTCGGCGATCGGCTCGGCGCCGCGCGTGGCGACCACGAGCGCGGGAGCCGAGCCGACGCGCTGCACCGGGTGGTCGCCGTCCGCGAGGATCACGCGCGTGCCGGGGAAGGCGCGGCCCAGCTCCTCGGCCGTCCGCCCGGAGCCGGCCGTCACCATCCGCAGCTTCGTGTGCTCGCAGCGCGTGCAGTGCCAGTCCGTCGCCAGCGCGCCGCACACCCCGCAGGACGGCGTCGCCCCCGCCCGGCGCTGCCCGAGCGGCCCGGTGCAGCGGGCGCAGCGCGCCGCCTGACCGCACTTCGCGCAGGACAGCACCGGCAGGTAGCCCGGCCGGGCGACCTGGACGAGCACGGGGCCGCGCGGCCTCCCGCTCTCACCGCTCAGCGCCTCCCTGGCGGCTCGCCACGCGGACGACGGGATGCGCGCGGCGCGGGCGGCGGGCTCGTCCGCGCTCTGGTTCGCGGTCAGCACGACCTTGCCCGTGTACCCGCGCTCCGGCCCGAGGTCGCGCAGCCAGCCGAGGTCGACCAGCCGCTGCGCCTCCACGCTGCGGACCAGGCCGCTCAGCACGAGCGCGCCGCCCTCCAGCTCCTGCCGGACCAGCGCGGCGTCGCGCGCGTGCACGTACGGGCTGAGCGGCTCGGCGAACAGCGGGTCGCTGTCCTCCCACACCGCGACGAGTCCCAGCCGGGCGGCGGGAGCGTAGACCACCGAGCGGTTGCCGATGACGATCCGCGGGCCGGAGAGCGCGGCCAGGAACCCCTTGTAGCGATCCGGGTTCGACTGGGAGGCGTCGGCGCGGACCACCGCGGACGCCGGGGCGATCGCCGCCAGCGCGGCCCCGAGCTGCTCCAGGTCGCGGTGGTCGGGCACGGCGACGATGGCCGTGCTGCCCGCGCGCCAGGTGGCGGTCGCGAGCGCGGCGAGCGTGACCGCCCACTCCCCGACCCAGGTGCCGTCCGGGAGCCTGCTCAGCCGCGGGATCGGCCGCAGCGCGATGCGCTCCCCCGCCGCGACCGCGGCCTCCAGTGCGCCGGCGACGTAGCCGCGCACCGGGAACGCCGCGGGCTCCGCCTCGGCCGGCGCGGGAGCGGAAGCGGTAGCGGTAGCGGGAGCGCCCGCCTCCCGCGCCGCCAGCCACGCCTTCTCCACCCGCACCATGCGCGGCGGCACGGCGAGCCGGAGGATGTCGCTCGCCGTCCCCGCGCTGCGGTCGGCGAGCCTGCGGGCGAGCCGCCACACCGGCTCGGTGAGCACCGGCACCGGCGACACCACGGCCTCCAGCGGGCTCAGGGTGCCGGAGAAGGCCTCGTCGGGCTCGGCGAGCTCCACCAGGTAGCCGTCGGCCACCCGTCCCGCCGAGCGCAGCGGTACGCGCACCCGCACGCCGGGGACCGCCTGCTCCGCGAGCTCGTCCGGAACGCTGTAGTCGAACAGATGGTCGAGCTGCGGGAGCGGCGAGTCCAGGGCCACGCGGGCGACCGTGGCGGCCGCCGGCACGGCTACAGCCCCGCGGCGGAGCGCAGGTCGTCGACGCGGTCCAGCCGCTCCCAGGTGAAGTCGGGGAGGTCGCGGCCGAAGTGGCCGTAGGTCGCCGTCTGCGCGTAGATCGGCCGGAGCAGGTCGAGATCGCGCACGATCGCGGCCGGGCGCAGGTCGAACACCTCGCGGATGGCGCGGATGATCTGCTCGTCCGAGACCGTGCCGGTGCCGAACGACTCCACGTAGAGCCCGACCGGGGCGGCCTTGCCGATCGCGTACGCGATCTGCACCTCGAGCCGCTCGGCGAGGCCCGCCGCGACGGCGTTCTTCGCGACCCAGCGCATCGCGTACGCGGCAGACCGGTCGACCTTCGACGGGTCCTTGCCGGAGAACGCGCCGCCGCCGTGCCGGCTGGCGCCGCCGTAGGTGTCGACGATGATCTTGCGCCCGGTGAGCCCGGCGTCGCCCTTCGGGCCGCCGATCTCGAACCGGCCGGTCGGGTTGATGAGCGTGCGGATGTGCGCGGTCTCCAGCCCGGCGGCGTGCAGAACCGGGGCGATGACCTCCTCCACGACCTCGGCCTGGAGCTGCTCGCTGGAGACGTGCGGCGCGTGCTGGGTCGAGAGCACGACGGTCTCCACCGTGCGCGGCGTGTGGCCCTCGTAGCCGATCGTGACCTGGGTCTTGCCGTCCGGCCGCAGGTAGTCGAGGGTGCCGTCCTTGCGGACGGCGGCGAGGCGCTCGGCGAGGCGGTGCGCCAGCCAGATCGGCAACGGCATGTACTGCGGCGTCTCGGTGGTCGCGAAGCCGAACATGATGCCCTGGTCGCCCGCGCCCTGCCGGTCGAGGTCGTCGGTGCTCTGCTCGGTGCGCGACTCGAACGCGTTGTCGACGCCCTGGGCGATGTCGGGCGACTGCGCGCCGATGGAGACGGACACGCCGCACTGGGTGCCGTCGAAGCTGACGTCGGAGGAGTCGTAGCCGATCTCGACGATCTTCTCGCGCACCAGCGCGGGGATCTCGACGTAGCCCTTCGTCGTCACCTCGCCGGCGACGTGGACGAGCCCTGTGGTGACCAGCGTCTCGACGGCCACGCGGCTGTGCGGGTCGACCGCGAGCAGCGCGTCCAGGATGCTGTCGGAGATCTGGTCGCAGATCTTGTCGGGGTGACCTTCGGTGACCGACTCCGACGTGAAGAGGCGCAGATCTGCCATTGTTCTCCTTGATCGCGGCATGGCGGCACGGCCAGGGATGCCGTGGCCCTGGTCGACGACTAGACGACGACGTCCAAGATACGGTCGGCCACCGACAGCTTGCTCCCCGAGGCCTCCATCACTATATCGCCGCCCCTGCGGAGGACCACGACCTCGTTGCTCTCCGTTGCGAAGCCCTGCTCCCAGCCGACCTGGTTGAGGACGAGGAAGTCGCTGCCCTTGGCGGCGAGCTTGGTGCGGCCCAGCTCGATGAGCGTCGACGGGTCCGGCTCGGTCTCGGCGGCGAAGCCCACGACGACCTGGCCCTCGCGCTTGGCGGCGGAGAGGCCGGCGAGGATGTCCGGGTTGGCGACCAGTTCGAGGGTGAGGGTCTGGCCCGCCTCGGACTTCTTGATCTTGGAGTCGCGCGTGACGGCGGGCCGGTAGTCGGCGACCGCGGCGGTCATCACGACCAGGTCGGCGGAGCGCGCCGCCTCGGTGACGGCCTCCTGCAGCTCCAGCGCCGTCTGCACCTGGACCAGCTCGACGCCCTCCGGCGGGTCGACCTCCAGGTGCGCGGCGATCAGCACGACCTCCGCGCCGCGGGCCTGGGCCGCCGCGGCGACGGCCACGCCCTGGCGCCCGCTCGACCGGTTGCCGAGGAAGCGCACCGGGTCCAGCGGCTCGCGGGTGCCGCCTGCAGTCACGACGACGCGCTTGCCCGCGAGGTCGACGCCCCCGCGCGGCCGGCGGGAGGCCTCGTTGGCGCGGCGCCGCTCGGAGAGCACCACGACGTCGGCGACCGGCTCCGGCACTGCGGAGACCGCCAGTCGCGGCGAGATGCCGGCGGCGCGCAGCGCGGCGCGCACGATGACCTCCGGCTCCTCCATGCGGCCCGGGCCGGAGTCGGCGCCCGTGAGCTGGCCGGAGGCCGGGCCCACGACGGTGACGCCGCGGCTGCGCAGGGTGGCGACGTTGGCGACGGTGGCGGGGTTGCGCCACATCTCGGTGTGCATCGCCGGGGCGACCACGAGCGGGGCGGTGGAGGCCAGGACGGTGTTGCCGAGCAGGTCGTCGGCGATGCCGGCGGCGAGCTTCGCCAGGGTGTTCGCCGTCGCCGGGGCGATGACGATCAGGTCGGCCGACTGGCCGATGGCCACGTGCCGCACCTCGGCGACGCCCTCGTAGAGGTCGGTCGCGACGGGGTTGCGGCTGATCGCCTCGAGGGTCGGACGGCCCACGAACCGCAGCGCGGCCTCCGTCGCCACGACGTGCACCGAGTGCCCGTCGAGCACCAGCGCGCGGATGACCCCGACGGCTTTATACGCGGCGATGCCGCCGGTCACTCCGACGACGACGGTCAATCGTGGGCTCACGGCGGCATCTCCTCCAGCCAGCGGGACACGGTCCCGGCTGTGGTCGTTCTCTTGCGCTCGGTCGGCGGCTCTCTGTCTGCCGGATGTGCCGGGAGGTTACTCCGCGGGCAGCGGCTTGATGACGAGCTTGTCCTCGTTGATCTCGTGGAGCGCGACCGAGAGGGGCTTGTCGTCGACGGAGGAGTCGACCAGCGGGCCGACGTTGTCGAACAGGCTGCCCTCGTGCAGGTCAGCGTAGTAGTCGTTGATCTGGCGGGCGCGCTTGGAGGCGAAGATGACCAGCGCGTACTTGGACTCGACGCGGGCCAGGAGCTCGTCGATGGGCGGGTCGATGATGCCTTTGTTGGTGGTCGCCATGTGCGGTAACCCTCTCTGTTGTGCTTCCGGGCCTCGCGGTGTCGAGACGTGGAGAAACTGCGGTGAGCGCCGATCCCGGCGCGAACGCGGTGCTGATTGAGGACTGGGGGGTCTACGGGCGCGACGGCGCCACGCGGACCTTCATCAAGTCTACGACCTCCCGGGCGGCCTCAGCGACCGTGTGGTTGACCACACGGTAGTCGAACTCGTCCTGGGCGGCCAGTTCCACCTTCGCCGTCTCCAGTCGGCGCTGCTGCTCGGCGGCCTCCTCGGTGCCGCGCCCGATCAGGCGTCTGACCAGCTCGTCCCAGGTCGGCGGCAGCAGGAAGATCAGCCGCGCCTCCGGCATGGACTCGCGCACCTGGCGGGCGCCCTGGAGGTCGATCTCCAGCAGGACGCTCCTGCCCTGCTCCAGCGCCGCCTCGATCGGCCCGCGCGGAGTGCCGTAGCGATAGGCGTTGTGCACGGTGGCGTGCTCCAGGAGCTCGCCCTCCTCGATCATCCGGTCGAACTCGGCGTCGTCGACGAAGTAGTAGTTGACGCCGTCGATCTCGCCGGGCCGCGGTGCGCGCGTGGTCGCGGAGACCGACAGCAGCACCTCCGGGTAGTTCTCCCGGATGTAGGTGGAGACCGTGCCCTTGCCGACGGCGGTCGGGCCCGCCAGCACGACGAGCTGCTGGCGGCGGCGGCCTGCGCGGTTCTCGCGCTCGATCAGGAACTCGCGGAGCTTCAGCCGCTGGTGGCGGCCGAGGCCGCCGAGCCGCTTGGCCGGCGAGATGGCGAGGCGCTGCAGGGCCTCCTGCATCTTCGTGGTGCCGATCGCGGGCACGCTCAGCAGGAACTCGGTGACCCGCAGCCGGCCCTCCACGCCCTCGGGCGCGGCGGTCGCGTGGTCGAGGACGACCAGCGGCGAGACCTCGCGGGAGGCGATGGCGTTCTTGACGGCGGCACGCGCACGGCGGGCCGCGACGGCGGCGGCGGACGCGGCGGTCCGGTCGACCTCCGGCGGCGCGGGGCGGCGGGAGGCGGTGGTCGGCTCAGCCATGACTGGCGCGCACCTCCTCGGCGCGGCGGGCGATCCGTGTCGCAAGACCCTCTGGCGCGCCGTGGAGCAGTCCGCGGGATTCGCTCACGATGACACCCGGCGTGAGCGCTCCGAAGAGCCGCTGGACGTCATGCACCTGGGCGCCCTGGTGGCCGAATCCGGGCGCGAGCACCGGGACGGCCGGTGCGACGGCGGTCGCGGTGTCGATCCCGTAGTCCCCCAGCGCGACGGTGGCGCCGAGCACCAGGCCGACCGTGCCGAAGGGATGCGGAGGCTGCTCCTGGTTGAACGCGTGCACGTCTTCGATGATCGCACGGGCGACCGTCATCCCGGCACGGGGCCCGCCCTGGAGCACCGCCTGCTGACCCGCTGCCGCCTCCGGGTTGGAGGTAGCGGCGAGCACGAACAGGCCCTTGTTGGTGAGTTCCGCCAGGTCCATCGATTCGGCCAGCGAGCCGACGCCCTGAAACGCCGACACCGTGAGGGCGTCGGACTCCAACGGCGATCCGGGCATGAACCAGGACTCCGTGTACGCGGCGACGCTGGTGCCGATGTCGCCGCGCTTGGCGTCGGCGATCACCAACAGGCCGGCCGAACGGGCGGTGCCGATCACCTCTTCGAGCGCAGCGTACCCCGCAGACCCGTAGAGCTCGAAGAACGCGACCTGCGGCTTGACGATGCCGACCCGGCCGATGGCGGCGTCGACCACTCGCAGCCCGAACTCCCTGGCGCCCTTCGCGGAGAGCTCCAGGTCCCACTCGGCGAGGAACGCCTGGTGCGGGTCGATGCCGACGCACAGGCGACCGCGCGCATCGAACGCCGCGGCCAGCCTGTCGCCGAACGGAGCGGAGGGCAACCCTGTCACGCGCGCGCGGCCCTCTGCAGCGCGTACTCCTGCAGCGACGTCACCTCGAAGCCCTCGCGCACCGCGTCGAGCGATGCGACGGCGGCGCTCAGCTCCGCGATGGTCGTGAACAGCGGCTTGTCGCCGGCCACCGCCGCGGCGCGGATCTCGTACCCGTCGGCACGGGCGGACCGGCCGCTCGGCGTGTTGATGACGACGTCCACCTCGTTGCGGGTGATGAGCCCGACGACCGAGTCCTCCTCCGGCGCCTCGCTGAACTTGCGCACGATCCGCGCCTCGATGCCGTTGCGGTTGAGCACCTCGGCGGTGCCCTCGGTGGCGACGATGTCGTAGCCGAGCTGCTTCAGCCGGAGCACCGGCAGGACGATCGCGCGCTTGTCGCGGTCCGAGACCGAGACGAACACGGTGCCCTCCAGCGGCATGCCGCCGTAGGCCGCGGCCTGGCTCTTGGCGAACGCGGTCGGGAAGTCGCGGTCGATGCCCATGACCTCGCCGGTCGAGCGCATCTCCGGGCCGAGCACCGAGTCCACGATCTTGCCCTCGCGGGTGCGGAAGCGCTTGAACGGCAGCACGGCCTCCTTCACGGCGACCGGCGAGTCCATCGGGATGATGGAGCCGTCGGTCTCCGGCAGGAGGCCCTCCTCGATCAGGCCGGTGACGGTGTCGCCGACCATGATCCGCGACGCGGCCTTGGCGAGCGGGATGCCCAGCGCCTTCGAGACGAACGGGACGGTCCGCGACGCGCGCGGGTTGGCCTCCAGCACGTAGAGCACGCCGGCGCCGATCGCGAACTGCACGTTCAGCAGGCCGCGGACGCCGATGCCCTCGGCGATCTTCAGCGTCGCCTCGCGGACGCGGTCGATCTCGCGGCGGCCCAGCGTGATCGGCGGGAGGGTGCAGCTCGAGTCGCCGGAGTGGATGCCGGCCTCCTCGATGTGCTCCATGACGCCGCCGATGTAGAGCCGCTCGCCGTCGTACAGCGCGTCGACGTCGATCTCGATCGCGTCGTCCAGGAAGCGGTCGACGAGCAGCGGGTGCGCCAGCCCGACGATGCCCTGGCCCGCGACGCGCTCGAAGTAGTCCGCGAGCGACGCGGTGTCGTAGACGATCTCCATGCCGCGGCCGCCGAGCACGTAGCTGGGGCGGACGAGCACCGGGTAGCCGATCTGCTCCGCGGCGTGCGCAGCGCTCGGGAAGTCGATCGCCGTGCCGTTCTTCGGGGCCAGCAGCCCGGCGTTCTCGAGGATGCCGGCGAACAGGCCGCGCTCCTCCGCCAGGTCGATGGCCTCCGGCGTGGTGCCGAGGATCGGGACGCCCGCCGCCTCCAGGCCCTTGGCGAGGCCGAGGGCGGTCTGACCGCCGAGCTGCACGACGACGCCGACCAGCTCGCCGGACTGAGACTCGGCGTGGATGACCTCCAGCACGTCCTCCAGCGTCAGCGGCTCGAAGTACAGGCGGTCGGAGGTGTCGTAGTCGGTCGAGACCGTCTCCGGGTTGCAGTTGATCATGATGGTCTCGAACCCGGCGTCGTGCAGCGCGAACGAGGCGTGCACGCACGAGTAGTCGAACTCGACGCCCTGGCCGATGCGGTTAGGGCCGGAGCCGAGGATGACGACCTTGCGGGTGTCGCTCGGGACGACCTCCGTCTCCTCGTCGTAGCTGGAGTAGTGGTACGGCGTGAGCGCGGGGAACTCGCCCGCGCAGGTGTCGACCGTCTTGTAGACCGGACGCACGCCGAGGATGTGCCGCACTTCGCGCACGTCGGCCTCGCCGAAGCCGCGCAGCTCGCCGATCTGGGCGTCCGAGAAGCCGTGGTCCTTGGCGTAGCGCAACGTGTCGGTGTCGAGCGTCTCCGCGTCGCGGATCTGCTCGGCGACCTCGTTGATGAGGACGATCTGGTCGATGAACCAGGGGTCGATCTTGGTGGCCTCGAAAACCTGCTCGGGCGTCGCGCCCAGGCGGAGCGCCTGCTGCACGTCCACGATCCGGCCGTCGGTCGGGGTCGCGATCGACTCCAGCAGCGCCTCCACGGTGCGGGACTCGTGGCCCCAGTGGAACGACGAGCCGCGCTTCTCCAGCGAGCGGAGCGCCTTCTGCAGCGCGCTCGTGAAGCTGCGGCCGATCGCCATCGCCTCGCCCACCGACTTCATGGTCGTGGTCAGCGTCGGGTCGGCGGCCGGGAACTTCTCGAACGCGAACCGCGGCACCTTGACCACGACGTAGTCGAGCGTCGGCTCGAAGCTCGCCGGGGTGACCTTGGTGATGTCGTTCGGGATCTCGTCCAGCCGGTAGCCGATCGCGAGCTTCGCGGCGATCTTCGCGATCGGGAAGCCGGTGGCCTTCGACGCCAGCGCGGAGGACCGCGAGACGCGCGGGTTCATCTCGATGACGATGATCCGGCCGTTCTCCGGGTCCACCGCGAACTGGATGTTGCAGCCGCCGGTGTCGACGCCCACCGCGCGGATGATGTCGATGCCGATGTCGCGCAGCTTCTGGTACTCGCGGTCGGTCAGCGTCAGCGCGGGCGCGACGGTGATCGAGTCGCCGGTGTGCACGCCGACCGGGTCGACGTTCTCGATGGAGCAGACGACCACCGTGTTGTCGGAGGTGTCGCGCATCAGCTCGAGCTCGTACTCCTTCCAGCCGAGGATGGACTCCTCCAGGAGCACCTCGCTGGTCGGGCTCTGGTGGATGCCGTCGCCGGCGATCCGGCGCAGGTCCTCCGGCGTGTAGGCGAAGCCCGAGCCGAGGCCGCCCATCGTGAACGAGGGGCGGACGACGAGCGGGTAGCCGAGATCCTCGGCGAACTCCAGCGCCTCCTCGACGGTGTGGGCGATGTGCGAGCGCGCCACCTCCGCGCCGGCAGCGACCACGAGCTCCTTGAAGATCTGGCGGTCCTCGCCCTTCTGGATCGCCTCGAACTTCGCGCCGATCAGCTCGACGCCGTACTTCTCCAGGATGCCGTGCTCGTGGAGCTGCATGGCCGCGTTGAGCGCGGTCTGGCCGCCGAGGGTCGGCAGGATCGCGTCCGGCTTCTCCTTGGCGATGATGGTCTCGATGACCTCCCAGGTGATCGGCTCGACGTAGGTCGCGTCGGCGAAGTCCGGGTCGGTCATGATGGTGGCCGGGTTGGAGTTCACCAGGATGACGCGCACGCCCTCCTGCTTGAGCACGCGGCACGCCTGGGTGCCGGAGTAGTCGAACTCGCAGGCCTGGCCGATGACGATCGGGCCGGACCCGATGACCAGGACGGAGTGGATGTCGTCGCGCTTGGGCATCAGTCGGTGCCTTCCTGGGTCTCGTCGGTCGAGCCGGCCTCGCGCTTGTGGATCATGTCGAGGAACCGGTCGAACAGGTAGTTGGCGTCGTGCGGCCCCGCGGCGGCCTCCGGGTGGTACTGCACGCTGAACGCGTCGATGTCGAGGCAGTTGAGGCCTTCCACGACGTTGTCGTTGAGGCTGAAGTGGCTGACCTCCACCGTGCCGAACCCGGCAGGCGAGTCGAAGGTCGCGTCGATCGGCGCCTTGACCGCGAAACCGTGGTTCTGCGCGGTGATCTCCACGCGGCCGGTGCGCTTGTCGAGCACCGGCTGGTTGATCCCGCGGTGGCCGAACGGCAGCTTGTAGGTAGTCAGGCCGAGCGCGCGGCCGAGGAGCTGGTTGCCGAAGCAGATGCCGAAGTACGGCAGCCCGGCGCGCAGCGTCTCCTGGAGGAGCGCGACGTGCTTGTCGGAGGCCTGCGGGTCGCCGGGGCCGTTCGAGAAGAACAGCGCGGACGGGTTCAGGCTGAGCACGTGCTCGGCGGTGACCTGCTGCGGGAGGACGTGGACGTCGAGCCCGCGTGCGGCCAGGTTCTCCAGGGTGGACTTCTTCACGCCCAGGTCGAGGACCGCCACCGAGCCGACGCGCTCGCCGACCGCCGGGACCGTGTACGGCTCGACGGTGGAGACCTCGGCCGAGAGGTTGCGACCGGCCATCTTGGCGCCGGACTGCACCAGCTCCAGCTGCTCGGAGTCGCTCAGGCCGAAGTCGTCGCCGGAGAAGATCCCCGAGCGCATGGCGCCCGCCGAGCGGATGTGCCGGGTGACGGCGCGGGTGTCGATGCCGCTGATGCCGACGACGCCCTGCTCCACGAGGTCGTCGTCGAGGCTGCGCTGGGCGCGGAAGTTGGAGACGACCCGGCTGGGCTCGCGGACGACGAAGCCGTCCACCCAGATCCGGCGGGACTCCATGTCCTCGTCGTTGGTGCCGGTGTTGCCGATGTGCGGCGCCGTCATCAGGACGATCTGGCCCGCGTACGACGGGTCGGTGAGGGTCTCCTGGTAGCCGGTCATGCCGGTGGCGAAGACCGCCTCGCCGAGCGTCCGCCCGCGGGCGCCGTAGGCCCGGCCCACGTAGCGCTTCCCGTCTTCGAGGACGAGCACGGCAGGTTCTGCTGCGGTCACGTCACACCTCGCTTTCGTTGCTGTCCGCGGGCGAATCGCCCGGGAGGATGTCTTCGACGGCCGCGGTCAGCAGACCGCGCCCGGCCGGGTCCACGACCCGGAAGTAGCTGTCGGCGGACGCGCCGCCGCTGGTGGTCCAGCCGAGCCGGAGCAGGCCGTCCCGCTCCACGACCCGGTCGATGGTCACCGTCGCAGCGCCGACGCCGGTGAGCGCCGTCGCCGGGATGAACACGGGCGGCTCCCCCGTGACGCGGAGCTGCACGCCGTCTCCGGAGACCTCCACGGTGCCCCGGCCGCGGTACGACAGCCCGGGCAGCGCCAGGCGCTCCAGCGGCTCGCCGGACTTGGTGGTGGCGACGTAGAGCACCTCGGCGGAGGCCGTCAGGGCCGCCACGCTCTCCGGCGCAGGGTAGCCGCCGCCCGCGGGGGCGTCGCGCCGGACGCGGCGGCGCCAGCCGACCAGCGCGAGGGCGAGCACGACGATGACGACGAGGATGATGCCGATGGTCGGCAGGAGCTTATCCACGGGCCGCCTCCAGCTCCTCGACCACGGTGCCGTCGAGCACCGTCGCGTAGCCGCGGTGGAAGGTCGCCACCACCCGGCCCGGCAGTGTCATCGACAGGTAGGGCGAGTTGACGCCCTTGCCCGCGAGGTCGCCCGTCGAGAACTCCCGTGAGGCGGCCTGGTCGTAGAGGAACAGCTCGGCAGGAGCACCGGCCTCGACCGGGAGGCCGTGGCCGTCCAGCCGTCCGATCCTCGCCGGGGTCGCCGAGAGCACGCGGGCGATGTCGGTCCAGCCCAGGAGGCCGTTGTCGACGACCGAGGCCTGCACGACCGAGAGCGCGGACTCCAGCCCGACCATCCCGAACGCGGCGGCGTCCCACTCGCAGTCCTTGGACTCCACCGGGTGCGGCGCGTGGTCGGTCGCGACGATGTCGATCGTCCCATCCGCGAGGCCCGCGCGCAGCGCCTCCACGTCCTCCGCGCGGCGCAGCGGCGGGTTGACCTTGTAGCGGGCGTCGTAGCCGGAGGCGAGCTCCTCGGTCAGCAGCAGGTGGTGCGGCGTGACCTCGGCCGTGACGTCGACGCCGCGCGCCTTCGCCCAGCGGATGACGTCCACCGAGCCGGCGGTCGACACGTGGCAGACGTGCAGGCGCGAGCCGACGTGCTCGGCCAGGAGCACGTCGCGGGCGATGATCGACTCCTCGGCGACGGCCGGCCAGCCGGTCAGGCCCAGCTCGCCGGACAGCGCGCCCTCGTTCATCTGGGCGCCCTCGGTGAGCCGTGGCTCCTGCGCGTGCTGGGCGATCACGCCTCCGAACGCCTTGACGTACTCCAGCGCGCGGCGCATGAGCAGCGGGTCGGAGACGCACTTGCCGTCGTCGGAGAAGACCCGCACCTTCGCGCGGGAGTCGGCCATCGCGCCGAGCTCGGCGAGCCGCTCCCCCGCGAGTCCCACGGTCACGGCGCCGATCGGCTGGACGGTCGCGTAGCCCGCGGCCTCCCCCAGCCGGAGCACCTGCTCCACGACGCCGGCGGTGTCGGCGACCGGGGAGGTGTTCGCCATCGGGAAGACCGCCGTGAAGCCTCCCGCCGCGGCGGCGCGCGTCCCGGTCAGGACCGTCTCGCTCTGCTCGTAGCCGGGCTCGCGCAGGTGCGTGTGCAGGTCGACGAGGCCGGGCAGGGCGATCAGGCCGTCCGCGTCGATCACGGTCGCGCCGGAGACCTGGGCGTCAGCGCCGGTCGCGGCGATCCGGCCGTCGGAGAGCAGGAGGTCGGTGCGGGCGCCATCGGCCAGAGTCGCGCCGCGGATCAGGTACTTCTGGGTCATCACGCTCTCACTCATCGCACACCGTCATTCGTCTGCTGGCCGTCCCTGTGTCCATCGCTGTGTCCATCCTTGGGGCCGTCGCCACCGGAGAGCAGCAGATACAGTGCCGCCATCCGCACGGACACACCGTTGGCGACCTGCTCCCGCACCGTCGACCGCGGCGAGTCGGCGGCGGCCGCCGAGATCTCCAGCCCGCGGTTCATCGGTCCCGGGTGCATCACAATGCTATCGGCCCCGAGCCGGCCCAGCCGTTCGTCGTCGAGCCCCCAGCGCCGCGCGTACTCGCGCTCGGAGGGGAAGTAGGCCGCGTGCATCCGCTCGCCCTGGATGCGCAGCATCATCACGACGTCCGGCCCGGCGTCGATCGCCGCGTCCAGGTCGTAGCCGATCGAGGCCGGCCAGCTCGACACGTCGACCGGCAGCAGGGTGGGCGGCGCGACCAGCGACACCTGCGCGCCGAGCGTCTGCAGCAGCCAGACGTTGGAGCGGGCGACGCGGGAGTGCAGGATGTCGCCGACGATCGTCACGGTCACGCCGTCGAGGTCGTGCCCACGCGAGGCGCGACCGTGCAAGCGGCGCCGCATCGTGAACGCGTCGAGCAGCGCCTGGGTCGGGTGCTCGTGGGTGCCGTCGCCGGCGTTGAGCACGCCCGCGTCGATCCAGCCGCTGGTCGCGAGCGTCTGCGGGGCTCCGGAGGCGCTGTGCCGCACGACGACCGCGTCCGCGCCCATCGCCGCCAGCGTCTGCGCGGTGTCCTTCAGGCTCTCGCCCTTGGAGACGCTGGAGCCCTTGGCGGAGAAGTTGATGACGTCCGCCGAGAGCCGCTTCGCCGCCGCCTCGAACGAGATGCGCGTGCGGGTGGAGTCCTCGAAGAACAGGTTGACGACCGTCTTGCCGCGCAGGGTCGGCAGCTTCTTGACCTCGCGGTCCTGCACGTCCGCCATGTCCTCCGCGACGTCGAGCAGGGTGATCGCGTCGTCCCGCGAGAGTGTCTTGGTGCTGAGAAGGTGCCTCATGCTCCGGCCTCCTCGATGGTCCCCGACTCCGCGATGGTCCCGGACTCCTCGATGGTCACCGACTCCTCGCCGTCGATCTCGTCCAGCCGCACGAAGATGCGCTCGGAGGCGGCCGACGGCAGGTTCTTGCCCACGAAGTCCGCCCGGATCGGCAGCTCGCGGTGCCCGCGGTCGACCAGCACGGCGAGCCGGACGGCCCGCGGCCTCCCCAGGTCGCTGAGCGCGTCGAGCGCGGCGCGGATGGTGCGGCCCGAGAAGAGCACGTCGTCCACCAGGACGACGGTCCGCCCGTCGATCGACCCCGGCAGCGACGTCGGCTGCGGCGCCCGGGTGGGGTTCCGGGACAGGTCGTCGCGGTACATCGTCACGTCGAGGGAGCCGACGATGTCGTCGGGCGACGCGACCGAGTCCGGCTCGATCCGCTGGATGTTCGCGGCGATCCTCCGGGCCAGCACGACGCCGCGCGTCGGGATGCCCAGGATCACCAGCTCGTTCGTTCCCCGGTTGGACTCCAGGATCTCGTGGGAGATCCGAGTCAACGCCCGGGCGATGTCAGCCTGTTGCAGCACGATGCGCGCTGTCATGCCGACCTCCTTCCCCGCCTCACAGGACGGCTGTTAAAGGATGCCAATTGGGTCGAGCCTAGCAGGCTCGGCGCGGCTCACTGCCACAGCTCACCGGCCCAGCTCATCGGCCCAGGAAGCTCGCGAACTCCTTCTCGTCGCTGATCGAGCCGGTGTACTGCTTGCCGTTCACGAGCACCGTCGGCGTGCCCTGGATGTTGTCGAGCACCTTCTTGCCGTCCACCGTGATCGGTCCGCTCTGCGAGTGCGCCGTGTTCGCCTGCGCCCACGCCTGGTACGGTCCGCTGCGGTCGATGCAGCCCGAGATGTCGGTGATGCCGTGGTCCGTCGCGAGCTTGGCGAGCTGCTTGTCGGTCAGGCCGCTGGAGTTCTCCTCCGGCTGGTCCGCGAAGAGCGCCTGGTAGTACTCCAGCGTGCGCTCCGGCTCGTGCACGGCGACGCAGACGAGCGCAGCGGACGCCCGGGTGGAGTACCCGGTGCCGTTCGACGCGCGGTCCAGAAAGGTCAGCGGGTGCAGGCGGAGGGTGATCGAGCCGTCCTTCACCGCGTCGGCCAGCGTCGTGCCGTTCGACTTCTCGAACGCGCCGCAGACCGGGCACATCGGGTCGAACCAGAGGTCGACCTTCTTCGGGCCGGAACCGGCCGACACATAGCCGCCGTCGAAGTTCGCGGCGCCGTCCGTTCCCGTGGCGGGCTTCGCTGTCGCGACGGGGACGTTCGAGTTGCCGCCGAGCAGCGAGCAGGAGGCGACGCCAGCGGTCACCGCGATCGCGAGCACCGCTGCGGCGACGATCCGGCGCAGCCGGCCCGTCGCGGTCATGCGCGCTGAGGGCGGTTCTGCGCGATCTTCGCGAGCAGGCCGTTCACGAAGCCGGCCGAGTCGTCCGTCGACAGCACGGTCGCCGCCTCGACGGCCTCCGAGATGGCGACGCCGTCCGGCACCTCGTCGTTGAACAGCAGCTCCCACACGCCGATGCGCAGGATGGCGCGGTCGACGGCAGGCATGCGCGCCAGGGTCCAGCCCTGGGCGTACGTCTCGATCTGCTCGTCGATCTCGTCCTGGTGGTCGATCACGCCGTCCACGATCTCGCGCGCGTACAGCCAGGAGGCCTCACGCGTCGGCTCGTTGGCCGCGCGCTCCGCCTCGGCCGCCAGGGCCTGCGGCAGGGTGAGCTGACGCAGGTCGGCGCTGAACAGCACATCGAGGGCGCGCTTGCGCGCCTTGGTCCGGGCGCTCACTAGTCGTTGACGCGGCCCAGGTAGTCGCCCGTGCGGGTGTCGACCTTGACCTTGGTGCCGGTCTCCAGGAACAGCGGGACCTGGATCTGGTAGCCGGTCTGCACGGTCGCCGGCTTGGTGCCGCCGGTGGAGCGGTCGCCCTGCAGGCCCGGCTCGGTGTAGGTGATCTCCAGGACCACGGAGGCCGGCAGCTCCACGTAGAGCGGCGAGCCCTCGTGCAGCGCGACGGTCACGTTCTGGTTCTCCAGCATGAAGTTGGCGGCGTCGCCGACGACCGGGCCGGTGATGGTGAGCTGGTCGTAGTCGCTGGTGTCCATGAAGACGAAGTCGGCGCCGTCCTGGTACAGGTACTGGTACTCGCGGCGGTCGACGTTGGTGATATCGATCTTCGCGCCCGCGTTGTAGGTGCGGTCGACGGTCTTGCCGGTCGTGACGTTCTTCAGCTTCGTGCGGACGAACGCTCCACCCTTGCCCGGCTTGACGTGCTGGAACTCGATGACGCTCCAGAGCTGTCCGTCGATGTTGAGGACGATGCCGTTCTTGATGTCAGCGGTCGATGCCATGCGGGAGTTCCATTCGGTCTGCGGAAGTTACGGGTGGTATCGGCGCCCCTCGCCGTCCACGGCGGGCCCCGGCGTACGGAGCCCCAGAAGATTCTAGACGTCAGCGCGCGTTTCGGCGAATGAACGCCAGTGCGAGGCGGTACGACTCGAAGCCGAACCCGGCGATGACGCCGGTGGAGACGGCGCTGATGACGCTGGTGTGCCGGAACTCCTCGCGCGCGTGCGGGTTCGACAGGTGCACCTCGATGACGGTGCCGCCGGCCTTCGTCACGAGGGACACG
This sequence comes from Leifsonia sp. NPDC056665, assembly GCF_042791795.1. NCBI lineage: Bacteria > Bacillati > Actinomycetota > Actinomycetes > Micrococcales > Microbacteriaceae > Leifsonia > Leifsonia sp. NPDC056665. The sequence goes on along the minus strand of NZ_JBHTXK010000016.1, from coordinate 83,250 downwards.
GCGTCGCGCAGCGCGTACGAGTAGTGCGTCCACGCGCCCGCATTCAGGATGACCGGGGCGCCGGAGTCCGCTGCCTCGTGCAGCCAGCCCAGCAGCTCGCCCTCGACGTCGGTCTGACGCAGGTCGATGTCCAGCCCTGGAGCATCGGCGGCGAGCTGGGCGCGGAGGTCGTCGAGCGTCCCCGCGCCGTAGACGTCCGGCTCGCGGGTGCCGAGCCGGCCGAGGTTGGGACCGTTCAGGACGAGGACGGAAGTCATGCCGCTCACCCTACCGGCGCCTCGCCGTCGGTGAGCGGACGGACGCGCACCGCCGACCAGACGTCGTCCACGGCCACGTTGCTGATCGGCCGCCAGCCGAACGCGCCGGCCTCGCGGATGAAGGTGTCCCTGTTGAAGTCGGCCCTGCCGCCCTTCGGGTACAGGAACCAGACGGCACGGGCGCCGGAGAGCGCGGGCAGCTCGGTCTGGAACTGCGTCATCAGCTCGTTGCGGGTGCGCACGAACGTGACGGAGACGGCGGCCTCGGCCGGCCCGACCTCGGTCACGCCGTCCGGGAGTGCGCCGATCGCCGCGCGCTCGTCCTCGCCCGCCCCGACGAGGCTCAGGGCGTCGCCCTCCTTCAGGAGCAGCTTCTGCGCGATCGTCCTGGCCATCAGGAGCCGATCTCCTGATAGGCGGCGAAGAGCAGGCTCTGGTCGGGACCGGCGAGGACGGTCGGCCGGCCGATGTCGTCCAGCACGATGAACCGCAGCAGGCTGCCGCGCGCCTTCTTGTCGCGCTGCATGCTCGCCAGCAGCGTCTGCCAGCGGCCGGCCGGGTAGCTTGTCGGCAGGGTGAGCGACTCCAGGATGCGGCGGTGCCGGTCGACGGCCTCGTCGCTCAGCCGCCCGCTCAGCCGGCCGAGCTCGGCGGCGTAGACCATCCCGACGGAGACGGCCGCGCCGTGCCGCCACTGGTAGCGCTCGGCGTGCTCGATCGCGTGCCCGAGGGTGTGGCCGTAGTTGAGGATCTCGCGGAGCCCCTGCTCGGTGAAGTCCTCGCCGACCACGCGCGCCTTGATGCCGATCGACAGCTCGACCAGGCGGCGGAACTCCGGCGACTCCGGGTCGGTGGCGACGTCGACGTCCCGCTCGATGATGTCCAGGATCTCCGGCTCGGCGATGAAGCCGTACTTGACGACCTCGGCGAAGCCCGCGAGCAGCTCGTTGCGGCCGAGGGAGGTGAGCGTGTCGAGGTCGCAGACCACGGCGGCCGGCGCGTAGAAGGCGCCGACCAGGTTCTTGCCCTCGGCGGTGTTGATGCCGGTCTTGCCGCCCACCGCGGCGTCCACCATGCCGAGCACCGTCGTCGGCACCTGGATCAGCTTCACGCCACGCAGCCAGGTCGCGGCGACGAAGCCGGCCAGGTCGGTGACGGCGCCGCCGCCGAAGCCGATCACCGCGTCGGAGCGGGTGAAGTCGGCCTGGCCCATGATGCCCCAGAGGAACGAGGCGACCTCGACGCGCTTGGCGGCCTCCGCGTCGGGGACCTCGGCGAGCAGCACCTCGTACGTGCCGAGCAGCGACTCGCGCAGCTCGGCCGCCGCGGCGCCGAGCGTGGGCGGGTGGACGACGAGCACCTTGCTCACCCCGGTGCCGAGGTGCGCGGCGAGGTCGAACCGGAGGCCGCGGCCGACGACGACCGGGTACGGGCTCGCCCCGGCGACGAGGATCTCGGTGGGCTGGTCGGTCATGACTCTCCTTGTTCGGTGCTCTGGCCGTGTGCAGTGCGGCCACTCTCCACCCAGCGGGCGATCTCTTCCACGATGGTGTCGATCGGCCGGGTCGACGTGTCCGCGGTGTAGTCCGCGAGCGACTCGTAGAGCGGGGTGCGCGCCGCCACGAGCCGCTTCCACGACTCCAGGTCGGTGACCAGCGGGCGCTTGCGGTTGGTGATCCGGGCGGCGATGGCCTCCGGACGCACGGTCAGCAGGACGACGCGGGTCGCGGCCAGGTCGGCCTGCGTGTCCGGGTCGAGCACCGCTCCCCCGCCCAGCGAGACGATGCCCGGCCGGGCGACGGCCTCCGCGACCGCAGCGCGCTCCAGCGCCCGGAAGTACGGCTCGCCGTGCTCCGCGAAGATCTCCGCGATGGCGCCGTGCCCGGCGACCACGACCGCGTCGGTGTCCACGAACGGGAGGCCGAGCCGCTTCGCCAGGCGCTTGCCCACGCGCGTCTTGCCCGCCGCCGGCGGGCCGATCAGGACGATCGTCACGGCACTCAGGCGTAGGGCGCGCTGACGCGCTCGGTCGCCAGGTTCTGCGGGATGGCGTCGAGGTAGCCGTGCAGGTTGCGCGCCGTCTCGGTCACCGAGTCGCCGCCGAACTTCTCCAGCACGGCGTTCGCGAGCACGAGCGCGACCATCGCCTCCGCGACCACACCGGCCGCGGGGACCGCACAGACGTCGGAGCGCTGGTGGTGCGCGGGAGCGGCCTCGCTGGTCGCGATGTCGATGGTCCGCAGCGCGTGCGGGACGGTCGCGATCGGCTTCATGCCCGCGCGGACGCGCAGCACGCCGCCGGTGCTCATGCCGCCCTCGGTGCCGCCGGCCTTGTCGCTGGTGCGCTGGATGGCGCCCTCCTCGGCCACGAGCTCGTCGTGCGCCTGCGAGCCGCGGCGGGTGGTCGTCAGGAAGCCGTCGCCGACCTCCACGCCCTTGATCGCCTGGATGCCCATGAGCGCCGCAGCGAGCTGGGCGTCGAGCCGGCGGTCCCAGTGCACGTGCGAGCCCAACCCCGGCGGGAGGCCGTAGGCGAGCACCTCCACGACGCCGCCGAGGGTGTCGCCCTCCTTGTGGGCGTCGTCGACCTCGGCGACCATCCGCTCGGAGGTGGCCGGGTCGAAGCAGCGCAGCGGGTCGGCGTCGAGCGTCGCGACGTCGGCGGGCGTGGGCAGCGGGGCGTCCTCCGGGACGCGGACCGGCCCGATGGACAGCGTGTGACTGACCAGCGTGATGCCGAGCTCGGCGAGGAACGAGCGCGCGACGGCGCCGAGCGCCACGCGGGCAGCGGTCTCCCTGGCGCTCGCGCGCTCCAGGATCGGGCGGGCCTCGTCGAAGCCGTACTTCTGCATGCCGACCAGGTCGGCGTGGCCGGGACGGGGACGCGTCAGCGCGGCGCCGCGACCGCCGGCGAGCTTCTCCGGGTCGACCGGCTCCGGGCTCATGACGTCGACCCACTTGGGCCACTCGGTGTTGCCGATGCGCAGCGCGATCGGGCTGCCGAGGCTCAGGCCGTGCCGGACGCCGCCGGAGACCTCCAGCGCGTCCTGCTCGAACTTCATCCGTGCACCGCGGCCATAGCCCAGCTTGCGGCGGGCGAGATCGGCGCGGACGGCGTCCAGGGAGACGGGCACCCCGGCAGGAAGTCCCTCCAGGACGGCGATGAGTTCGGGGCCGTGGGATTCCCCGGCCGTGAGCCAACGAAGCATGCTTCGATTCTGGCACAGCGGCAGGGCGGCTCCTCCCGGCATTACGGCCGGCGGCGGTGCTCCGCTACTCGGATTCGCCTTCCACGGAGCCGTCGCCGACCGGCGACCCCTCCGCGTCGATGCCGACCGCGGCGAGCATGGCCTCCAGCACGCCCTCCTCATCGGGGAGCGGCTGCAGCACGTCGCCGGAGACGAAGATGCGCACCTGCAGCAGCGCCTGCTGCGCGAGCATCGCCAGACCGGAGACGACCCGGCCGCCGACGGCCTGCCACGCCGACGCGAGAACGCTCGGCCACGGGTCGTAGGCGACGTCGAGCAGCACGGCAGCGCGGCGCGTCGAGTCGGTGTAGATCGCCTCGGTGGAGGCGCCGCCCGGCAGCGTGCTGATCACGAGCTGCGGCACGTCCAGCGACCGGTCGGCCTGCGCGAACGACCGGATGCGGATCCTCAGCCCGAGCTGGTGGGCCAGCGGCTCCAGCCAGACGCTCTTCTGCAGGTCGCGCACGTGCACGTCCACCCGCTCGGCGCCGAGCTCGGCCGCGGCGACCAGCGCGGAGGCGGCGGTCGCTCCCCCGCCCAGGACGTGCACGTAGCGCGCCCCCTCCAGGCCGGCGGCGGACAGCGCCCGGACGATGCCCGCGACGTCGGTGTTGAAGCCGCTGATGTCGTCGCCGTCGAGCAGGACGGTGTTGGCCACGCCGGTCTGCTCCGCGACCCGGTCGGTCTCGGTCAGCAGTGGGATGACGGACTGCTTGAGGGGCATGGTCAGCGACAGCCCGCGCCACTCCTCGTCGAGGCCGTCGAGGAAGGCGGACAGGCCGGCCTCGCTGACGTCGAGCTGGTCGTACGACCAGTCCAGGCCGAGCGCGGCGTAGGCGGCACGGTGCAGGGCGGGCGACTTGGAGTGGCCGATCGGCGAGCCGAGGACGGCGAGGCGACGGGAGGCGGTGGGGGTGGGTGCCGGAACGGGCTCCTCGTCCAGCGGCTCCTCCTCGTCGGCGGCCCGCTCGGCCTCCGCGATCGCCGCTTCCTCGGCCTCCGCCTCGCGCTCGGCCTCCACCAGCTCGGCGATCAGCTCCTCGGCCGACGCCTCCGACACCCCGTTCTCGACGGCGTCGAGCGACTCCACGTCGCCCGACTCCTCGGCCTTCGCCGGCTTCGGTCGAGGGGCGCGCGACTTCGCGGCGGGCCGGGGCTTCGGTGCGTCACTCATAGCCGGGGTTGTCCTTCATCCATTGCTGCCATTTCGCAACCGCCGCGTCGTGCTCCGCCTGGGTGGTCGAGAAGATCGTCTCACCGGTCTTGAGATTCCAGGTCACGAAGTACATCCAGGGCCCGGTCGCCGGGTGCGTCACCGCGTTCAGCGCGAGGTCGCCCGGGTTCGAGATCGGCCCGACCGGGAGGCCGGGGTGCGCGTACGTGTTGTACAGGTTCGACGCGTCCGCGCGCTCGGCGTCGGTGGTCGTCACCCGGTCGGTGTGCCCGGTTCCGTAGGCGACGGTCGCGTCGGACTGCAGGTCCCAGCCCTGCGCGAGCCGGTTGAGGAACACGCGCGCGACCTTCGGGTAGTCGTCCTTCAGCCCGGCCTCGCGCTGCACGATGGAGGCGAGGATGACGTCGTTCCAGCGGTCGGCGACCGGCACGCCCGCCTGGTCGAGCGCCTCGAAGGACCGGTCCACCATCGTCTTGATCGCATCGTGCGCGGTGACGCCGGGCGCGAACGTGTAGGTCGCCGGGAACAGGAAGCCCTCGAGCGTCTTCGCCTGGGCAGGCAGCCCGAAGTCCGCCGGGTTGGCTGCGGCCTGCTGCAACTGGGCGAGCGGGATCTTCGTGGCGGTCGCCACGGTCTGCAGCGCGTCCTTCTCCGCCGTGCCCTCCGGGATCACCGCGGTGTTCTGCAAGCGGGAGGACGGGCTCTGCAGCGCCGCGAGGGCGGCCTTCGCGCTCATCTGCTTCGCCAGCTTGAAGACGCCGGGCTGCCAGACGATCTGCGGCTGCTGGTGCAGCAGCAGCGAGTAGAACGCGGTGTAGCTCTTGGTCACGCCCGCCTTCTGCAGGTTGGTCGCGATCGCGCTGCCGTCGTCGCCCGACTTGATCGTGAACGTCACCGAGCCGGTGCCGTTGCCCGTGTAGTCGTCGTTCTGCGGCATGACCTTCGTCACGAGCGCGGCGACCTGCGGCTGGAACGCCATGAAGCCCCCGGTAGCGAGGCCGCCGAGGACCAGGATGACGACGAGGGTGATGACGAGCCGCTTCAGCCAGCGCCGTTTGCGCTTGGGCGGCTCGTGCGAGAGGTAGTTCTGCTGGCGCCAGGCAAGCGGCGAGTCGCCACGCCCTCCCGCGGACGCGTCAGCGCGGTCGGCAGCGTGGTCGTCTGCGCCGTCGCCGACGAGGGACGCGAAGATCGCGTGCGCAGAGTCGTCGAACCGGCCGTGGTCGCCGGCCGCCGCGCCGTGGGCGGCCTCGTGGCGCGCAGTCGCGCCGACCGGCTCCCGCTCGGAGCGCGCCGCGTCGACGGGCACGGGTCCGGTCCCAACGGAGTCGAAGTCCAGCCCGTTCAGGGTCTCGCGGTTCGACAGGGTCTCGGCGGGAGGCGGCGTCCACGGCCCGGGAGTCTGCGGGTTGCGGGTGTCGTCGACGGGCGCCGGCCGGTCCGCGGGCGGTTGCGGAGCCTGTTGCCGAGGCTGCGCCTCCTGCTGAGCCTGCGCGGCCTGGGCCTCCTCGGCCTCCCTGGCCTGACGCGCCTCGCGCCGGGTCAGCGGCTGCTGCCGGTTCACGGCGGGGAAGACGGGGGGCTCCGGCTTCTCCTGCGGGTTCTGCGACAAACTAGGGTCCAATGCTCGGTTCGACGGGGTGGCCCGGCGGACGGCCTGAAGCGCGCTCCGCGTCGAGGGCGTGCTGCAAAATTATCGTGGCGGCCACCTGATCCACCACCGGACGCGCGCTTTTCGAGTTCTTGCCCGACGCCCGGAGCGCCGAGTGGGCCGAGACGGTCGAGAGCCGCTCGTCCACCAGTCGCACCGGGACGTCCACCTGGGCCTCGAGCGCTTCCGCGAAGGCGACGGCATCCGCCGTCGACGCGGTGTGCGCGCCCGAGAGCGCCAGAGGCAACCCGACGATAATCTCGAAAACTCCGAGTTCGGTCACAATCTCCCCGATCCGGCGCCGATCCGCAGCATCCTCGGAGCGTGCGACCGTCTCCACCGGGGTCGCCAGCATCCCGTGGAGGTCGGACCTGCTCACGCCGATCCGCACCTTCCCGACGTCGATGCCGAGCCGCACGCCCGTGCGCACGCGCTAGCCGATCGCCGAGACCACCGCGGACAGCGCGGCCGGGATCGCCTCGGCGTCCGTGCCGCCGCCCTGGGCGAGGTCGGCCTTGCCGCCACCGCCGCCGCCGAGCACGCCGGACGCAGTCTTGGCGAGCGCGCCCGCGTTCACGCCGGCGTCGCGCGCGGCCTGGTTGGTCGCCACGATCACGACGGGCTTGCCCGCCGCGCGCGCCGCGAGCGCGACCGCCGCAGCGTCCGAGCCGAGCCGCTCGCGGACGGTCGTCGCCAGCAGGCGCAGGTCGTCGGCCGAGTTGAGCGTGCCGGCGTCCTCCGCCACCACGGTGACGGCACCGCGTCGGGAGGCCGACTCCAGCAGCGCGGGAACCTTGTCGAGCACCGCGCGGGCCTCGAACGCCTGGATGCGCTTCTCGGCGGCCTTGAGGTTCGCCATCAGGTCCGCGATCTTCTCGGGGAGCTGCTCGCGCGGCGTCTTGAGCGCGCCGGAGAGCTGCGACACGATCGTGCGCTCGACGGCGAGGTCCTGGAAGGCCTCCAGGCCGACCAGCGACTCGACGCGGCGGTTCGTGGAGCCGACGGACGACTCGCTCACCAGGTTGATCATGCCGATCTCGGCGCTCGAGGTCACGTGCGTGCCCGCGCAGAGCTCGCGCGACCAGGGGCCGCCGATGTCGACCACGCGCACGACGTCGCCGTACTTCTCGCCGAACAGGGCCATCGCGCCGAGCGCCTTGGCCTCCGCCAGCGGCAGTTCGCGCGTCGTCACCTGGAGGTTGTCGCGGATCGCGTTGTTGGAGATCTCCTCGATCTCGCTGCGGGTCTCCGGGGACAGCGCCTGGTTCCAGGAGAAGTCGAGACGCAGGTAGCCGGCCTTGTTGAACGAGCCGGACTGGTGCGCGTTGGAGCCGAGCACCTGGCGGAGCGCCGCGTGGATGATGTGCGTGCCGGAGTGCGCCTGCTTGGCGCCGCGCCGGTACTCCGCGTCCACGAGGCTGGTCGCCGGGGAACCGACGCCGACCTCGCCGCTGCGGACCAGCACCGTGTGGCTGATCAGGCCCTTCACGGGCTTCTGGACGTCGAGCACGTCGAGCTCGTAGCCCGGGCCGACGATCGTGCCCGCGTCGGCGTCCTGGCCGCCGGACTCGGCGTAGAGCGAGGTCGCACCGAGGATGATCTCCGCGACCTGGCCCTCGCGAGCGACACTCACGGACCGGCCGTCCACGATCAGGCCGAGCACGCTCGACTCCGTCTCCAGGTCGGTGTACCCGGTGAAGACCGTCTCGCCCTGCGCGCGGAACGCGCTGTAGACCGACAGGTCGGCGAGGGCCGTCTTCTTCGCCTTGGCGTCCGCCTTCGCGCGGGCGCGCTGATCGGCCATGAGCGTGTCGAACGCGGCGCGGTCGACGCGGAGGCCGGCCTCCTCCGCCATCTCCAGGGTCAGGTCGATCGGGAAGCCGTAGGTGTCGTGCAGGAGGAACGCGGTGTCGCCCGCGAGCTCGTCCTTGCCCGCGCCCTTGGTGTTCGCGACGGCCGTGTCGAGGATGCTCGTGCCGGACACGAGGGTGCGCAGGAAGGTCTCCTCCTCCGCGTAGGCGAGCTGCGACGTGCGCGAGAACTCGGCCTCCACCTCCGGGTACGCCGCCTTCATGGCGTCGCGGGAGGCGGGGAAGAGCGCGGGGAAGGTCGCGGTCTCGACGCCCAGGAGGCGCATCGCGCGCACCGTGCGGCGCAGCAGGCGGCGCAGCACGTAGCCGCGGCCCTCGTTGGACGGCGTCACGCCGTCGGTCATCAGCATGAGCGCGCTGCGGACGTGGTCGGCGACCACGCGCAGGCGCACGTCGTCCTCATGCGCCTCGTGGCCGTACGGCTTGGCCGCCAGCTCGGCCGCGCGGTCGAGCACCGGGCGGACCTGGTCGATCTCGTACATGTTGTCGACGCCCTGCTTGATGAACGCGACGCGCTCCAGGCCGAGGCCGGTGTCGATGTTCTTCTTCGGCAGGTCGCCGAGGATGTCGAAGTCCTTCTTGCCGGTGCCCTCGCCGCGCAGGTACTGCATGAAGACGAGGTTCCAGATCTCGACGTAGCGGTCGTCGTCCGTCGCCGGGCCGCCGTCGATGCCGTAGGCGGGGCCGCGGTCGAAGAAGATCTCCGAGCAGGGACCCGCCGGGCCGGGCTGGCCGGTCGACCAGTAGTTGGTGTCCTTGCCGAGGCCCTGAATGCGCTCGGCCGGGAGGCCGGCGACGCGGGTCCAGATCTCCCGGGCCTCGTCGTCCTCCTCGTACACGGTGACCCAGAGGTCCTTCGGGTCGAAGCCGAGGCCGCCCTCGTCCTCGGACAGGGTGAGGAGGTCCCAGGCGAACGTGATCGCCTGCTCCTTGAAGTAGTCGCCGAACGAGAAGTTGCCGCACATCTGGAAGAACGTGCCGTGGCGGGGGGTCTTGCCGACCTCCTCGATGTCCAGCGTGCGGATGCACTTCTGGACGCTCGTCGCGCGCGGGAACGGCGCGGGGACGACGCCCGTCAGGTACGGGACGAAGGGCACCATCCCGGCGACCGTGAAGAGCAGCGACGGGTCGTCGCTGACCAGCGAGGCGGACGGGACGACGGTGTGACCGCGCGTGGCGAAGAAGTCGAGCCAGCGGCGGTGGATTTCAGCAGTCTGCATGGTTTCCGGTCGATCGAGGGGTGGAACGAGGAGACGATGGCGTCAGGAGATGTCGACGTAAGAAGAGGGGCGGCGGATCAGTCGCCGTCGATGGCCGACCGCAGCTCGGCCTCGCGCTGGCGGTACCCGTCGGAGACGGCCTCCCCGAAGTCGCGCGCCTTCTTGTCGAGCGTGCCGAAGAACTCGCGACCCTTTTGGGTCTCGTTGACCTTGTGGGCGACGACGAAGCCGACAGCCACGCCGATCAGGAGCCACAGGAAACTCTTCATTGCCGGATCTTCCCTCCCTGGTTGCGCGCGCTCAGCGCACTCGCGCAAGTCTAGTCCGACTGGCGTCGGGAACGCCGGGAGGCCCCCGGCACCCGGAGGGCGGCGCGGACGGCCGCGCTGAAGCCCGCCAGCTTGATCAGCGGACCGCCGACCGTCGCGGCGAACAGCGCCACCAGCGCCGACACGTTGCCCGTGACATCCGCGACGTTCTTGGTGATCGTGTCGACTCGCGCGAGCTGCTTGTTCGTCTCCTGCAGCGTGGTCGCCGTCTCCTCCAGGATCGGCGTGATGCCGTCGCTGGCCTCCTTGATGGCGTCGCGGGTGGAGTCGAGCACGCGACCGAGCTTCAGCAGCGGAACGGCGATGAATCCGACCAGGACGGCGAACACGGCCGCCGCGATCAGTCCTGCGATGTCGCCTCCGGACATGACGGCCCCCTCCATTCCGTGACGGGCATACGACCCCCAGCGTACGGGAAACCCGTCCCGGATGGACCCGGAGAAACGAGAAACGGGGCCGCGGCCGAAGCCGCGACCCCGTTCTGCGGGAGTCTGTCGCTCGCCTTAACGGGCGGCGTAGTACTCGACGACGAGCTGGACCTCGCAGGTGATGGGCACCTCGGCGCGCTTCGGGCGGCGCACGAGGCGGGCCTGGAGCTTGTCGATCTCGACATCGAGGTAGGCCGGAACCTTGGGCAGGACGTCGACGTGACCGCCGGCGGCCGCGACCTGGAAGGGCTCGGTGCCCTCGGAGCGGGCCTTGACGTGGATGAGCTGACCCGGCTTCACGCGGAAGGACGGGCGGTCGACGAGCTTTCCGTCGACGAGGATGTGACGGTGCACGACGAACTGGCGGGCCTGCGAGATCGTGCGGGCGAAGCCGGCGCGGAGCACCAGGGCGTCGAGGCGCATCTCGAGGAGCTCGACCAGGTTCTCACCGGTCAGGCCGGCGGTGCGGCGGGCCTCTTCGAACGCGATACGGACCTGCTTCTCGAGGATGCCGTACTGGGCGCGCAGACGCTGCTTCTCGCGCAGACGAACGGCGTAGTCGGAGTCGGCCTTGCGCTTGGTGCGGCCGTGCTCACCCGGAGCGTACGGGCGCTTCTCCATGTAGCGGGCCGCCTTCGGGGTCAGGGCGATGCCCAGAGCGCGCGACTCGCGGGTCTTGCTGCGGGAACGTGAAGACACGATTTCCTTTCGGTTTTCTCTCTACGAATGTTGGTCGCAGTGCACGCAGGGGCGCACTGCGCAGGGTCTTTCACCTGCAAGAGAGAGGGATTGACGCCAGGGACGCCCGGCTAAAGGGCCTGTCCCGTCGAAAGCGTGTCCCGGGCAGCCGCACCCTGAACACGCTTCTAGGCCACACGATTCTAGCAGAACCGCATCAGCGTCCGCGCACGATGCGGCGCAGCTTCGCCAGGCGCGCTGCGACGTCGCGCTCGTTGCCGTGCTCGGTCGGCGCGTAGTAGGTCGTGTCGGCCAGTTCGTCGGGCAGGTACTGCTGCTGGAGCACCCCGAGCGCGTCGTCGTGCGGGTACTTGTAGCCCTTGCCGTGGCCGAGTCGCTTGGCGCCGGGATAGTGCGCGTCGCGGAGGTGCTTGGGCACCCTCCCGATCTTGCCTGCGCGCACGTCGGCGATCGCCGCGTCGAGCGCCATGTAGGCCGCATTCGACTTGGGGGCGGTGGCGAGGTGGACGACGGCCTGCGCGAGCGGGATGCGCCCCTCCGGCATCCCGATGTACTGCACAGCGTCGGCGGCGGCGATGGCCACTACGAGGGCCTGCGGGTCGGCCATCCCGATGTCCTCCGACGCCGAGACGATGATTCTGCGGGCGATGAATCGCGGGTCCTCCCCCGCCTCGATCATCCGCGCCAGGTAGTGCAGCGCCGCGTCGACGTCCGAGCCGCGGACCGACTTGATGAAGGCGCTGATGACGTCGTAGTGCTCGTCGCCGTTGCGGTCGTAGCGCAGCAGCGCGCGGTCGACCGCCTGCGCCACGAGCTCCGCCGTGATCACCGGCTTCTTCTTGGAGGTCGCGGGCGTGACCGACGCGGCCGTGACGGAGGCGGCCTCCAGCGCGGTGAGGGCCCGCCGGGCGTCGCCGGACGCCAGCCGGATGAGGGCGGCGCGCGCCTCGTCGTCCAGCGTGTACTGGCCGCCGAGGCCGCGGTCGTCGGACACCGCCCGGTCGACCACGACGCCGAGGTCCTCGTCGCTCAGCGTCTCGAGCGTGAGCAGGAGCGAGCGCGAGAGGAGGGGCGAGATCACGGAGAACGACGGGTTCTCCGTGGTGGCGGCGACCAGGATGACCCAGCCGTTCTCCACGCCGGGCAGGAGGGCGTCCTGCTGCGCCTTGGTGAAGCGGTGGATCTCGTCGAGGAAGAGGACGGTCGACACTCCGTACAGGTCGCGGGTCGACAGCGCCTCGTCCATCACCAGGCGGACGTCCTTGACACCCGCGGTGACGGCGGACAGCTCCACGAACCGCCGGCCGGACGAGTGCGCGATGGCCTGCGCCAGCGTGGTCTTGCCGGTGCCGGGAGGCCCCCACAGGATGACGGAGACGGAGCCGGACTGCCCGTCCTTGTCGGAGGCCAGCGCGACCAGCGGAGACCCGGGCCGCAGCAGATGGCGCTGCCCGGCGACCTCGTCCAGCGACTTCGGCCGCATGCGCACGGCGAGAGGCGTCGCTCCCGTCCGGAGCCCAGGTTGCACGTCGACCACCCGACAAGAGTAGTCGCCGCCACCGACATCGGTGTCCGCCCGGGCGAGGCCGCCACCGGCGCGTGGGTTTGGGCGCTCATAGCCACGCCGGATAAGGTTCGTGCAGCATCCATCCCGCCGCGGCATCCGTCGGCGCGGTGGCATCCATCCCCCGCTCGACGGCGCCCCCGGAGGACAGACGTGGCACCCAGCAAGCAGAACGACCGCGAAGCGCGACAGGCTCGCGAGCGCCTCCGCGCCTATCAGGCGCGGCAGACGGTGCACGAGGAGAAGGTCAAGCGCCGCAAGCGGGACAACTGGGTCGCCGGGATCGCCGTGTTCGTGATCGTCCTGCTGGCGGTCGGCACGCAGCTCCTCTTCTTCGCGAAGCCCGCCGCCACGAGTGCGTCGGCCTCCCCGTCGCCCTCCTCCGCGTCGCCCTCCCCGTCGTCGTCCGCCGCAGCAGGCGTCCCGTCGAAGAGCATCGCGGAGGGCCGCACCTGGACGGGCGACCTCACGATCAACGGCATCAAGCTCGGCGTCTCGCTCGACGGCGCCGCCGCGCCGCAGGCGGTCTCCTCGACCATCTCGCTGACGCAGAAGAAGTTCTACGACGGGCTCACCTGCCACCGCCTCACCAACGGCGGCTTCTACGTGCTGCAGTGCGGCGACCCGAACGGCGACGGCACCGGCGGCCCCGGCTACTCCTACGGCCCGGTCGAGAACGCGCCGAAGAACGACAAGTACCCGGCGGGCACCCTCGCGATGGCACGCCAGAGCGGCAACGCGAACAGCCAGGGCAGCCAGTTCTTCATCGTCTACAAGGACACCACCATCCCGTCCGACTCCGCCGGCGGCTACACCGTCATCGGGAAGATCACCAGCGGCCTCCCCACCCTGATCAGCGACGTCACCGACAAGGGCGTCCAGGGCGGCAGCACCGACGGCAAGCCCGCCGTCGCGACGAAGATCGACAGCTTCACGCTGCAGTGATCCCGGCGTGTGCAATAGGCTGATTCCCAACGTGGCACCGCAAGCAAGGTGAGGCTCTTGGCTACTTCTGAACAGCACCCCTGGGGTCGCGTCGATGAGACCGGCACCGTGTACGTCCGTGAGGGCGATGGCGAGCGCGCCGTCGGCGAGTACCCGGACGGCACTCCCGAGGAGGCGATCTCCTACTTCGAGCGCAAGTACAACGACCTCGCAGGCCAGGTCGGCCTCCTGGAGCAGCGCGCCCGCCGCGGCGCCCCGGCGGCCGACGTCGCCAAGTCGGTCGCGAGCCTGCGCACCGCAGTCGAGGGCGCGAACGCCGTCGGCGACCTCCCGTCGCTGATGACCAGGCTCGACGCGCTCGGCGGCACCGTCGAGGAGCTCACCGAGCAGCAGAGCGCCGAGGCCAAGGCCGCGCTCGAGCAGGCCGTCGCCGACCGCACCGCGATCGTGGAGCAGGCGGAGGCCCTCGCCGCGCAGGACCCGGCCCGCACGCAGTGGAAGCAGACCACCGCCGAGCTCGACGCGCTCTTCGCGAGCTGGCAGGCCCACCAGCACGACGGCCCCCGGCTGCCGAAGAACGAGGCCAACGAGCTGTGGAAGCGGTTCCGCGCCGCGCGCTCGACCATCGAGCACAACCGCAAGGCGTTCTTCGCCGACCTGGACAACCAGCACCGCGACGTCCGCAGCCGCAAGAACGCGCTCATCGAGGAGGCCGAGCGCCTCGTGCCGCTCGGCGCCGACGGCGTGCCGGAGTACCGGCGCCTGCTCGACCAGTGGAAGCTGGCCGGCCGCGCGGGCAAGAAGAACGACGACGCACTGTGGGCGCGGTTCAAGGCGGCAGGCGACGCGATCTACTCGGCCAAGGCCGAGGTCGACGCGCGCGACAACGTCGAGTACGAGGAGAACCTCACGCTCAAGCTCGGGCTGCTCGAGGAGGCGGAGCCGCTCCTGAAGGAGAAGGACCGCGAGACCGCGCGCACCAAGCTGCTCTCCATCCAGGAGCGCTGGGACGCCATCGGCCGCGTGCCGCGCGACCAGGTGCGCCCCATCGAGGACCGCCTGCGCAAGGTCGAAGCCTCCGTGCGCCGGCTGGACGAGGAGCACTGGGAGCGCAACAACCCGGAGAAGAAGGCGCGCTCCGAGGGGCTGGCCAGCCAGCTCAACGCGGCGATCGCCAAGCTGGAGCAGGAGCTCGAGGATGCCAAGGCCAGCGGCGACTCCGCCAAGGTCAAGGCCGCCCAGGAGGCTCTCGACGCCCGCAAGGTGTGGCTGGACGCACTCGGCTGAGGCCTGGTCGGCGGCGGCGGGTTTGTTCTCCACAGCCCGCGTGATCGGGTGAGTACTCCACGGATTCGCCGCTGGCCGTCCACGAGGGTTGCGACCGGCGGAGGCTGGACGCATGACAACAGCGCTCCCTCTCCTCCTCGACCGTGACGTCCTCCCGCTCGCCGAGCTCTTCTCGCTCGTGCTCGACGGGCAGCTCTACCGGGTCGGCGACGCGTTCGCCACCACCGACATCCCCGACACCCCCTCGCTGCGCGCGCACGCGTTCGCGGCACACCGGCCGGGAAGCGCGGTCGCCGATCGCGGCACCGCGGCCTGGATCCACGGCACGCGCTCGGCGCCGCCGTCACGACCTCAGGTCTGCATCGACCGCAGGCGCCGCGGTCGCGTCCCACCCGACTTCGACGCGCACCAGCACCGGCTGGGAGCCGGCGAGGTCGTCGAGCTGAGCGGCGTGCTGGTCACGGCGCCGCTGCGCACGGCCGCCGACCTGATGCTGACGCTCCCCCGGTTCGGCCATCACGAAGCCCTGGAGGTACGTCACCTGCTCGACCTCGGGCGCGCCTCGCCCGACCGGCTCGGCGCCCACCTCGCCCGGTCACGCCGGCACGGGGCGACGCGGGCGCTCACCCGGATGTCCGTGGTCGAGCGCACGGAGCTCCCGGCCCCGGTCAGCCGGCGCTGACCCTGTACACGTCGTAGACGCCGTCGATCCGACGCACGGCGTTGAGCACACGGTCGAGGTGGGTGGTGTCGCCCATCTCGAACACGAAGCGGCTCAGCGCCAGCCGGTTGCTCGACGTCGTGACCGTCGCAGAAAGGATGTTGACATGGTGCTCGGACAGCACGCGCGTGACGTCGGAGAGCAGTCCGGAGCGGTCCAAGGCCTCCACCTGGATCTGCACCAGGAAAACGCTCTTCGAGCTCGGCGCCCACTCCACGTCGATCATGCGGTCGGGCTCCTGCAGCAGCGACTGCACGTTGTGGCAGTTCGCCTGGTGCACGGAGACGCCTTGACCGCGCGTCACGAAGCCGACGATCGGGTCGCCAGGCACCGGCGTGCAGCACTTGGCGAGCTTCACCAGGATGTCGGGCGCACCGCGCACGAGCACGCCGGAGTCGCTGTTGCGCAGCTGCTTGGGCCGGCCCTTGACCGGGATGTCCAGCTCGCCGTCGGACTCGACCTCGCTCTGCAGCGAGGCGACGATCTTCTCGATCACCGACTGCGTCGAGATGTGGCCCTCGCCGACGGACGCGTACAGCGACGAGACGTCGGGGTGCTTGAGCGAGGACGCGACCTCCACGAGGGCGTCCTGCGTCATCAGCTTCTGCAGCGGCAGGTTCTGCTTGCGCATCGCCCGCGCGATGGCGTCCTTGCCCTGCTCGATCGCCTCGTCCCGGCGCTCCTTGGTGAACCACTGGCGGATCTTGTTGCGGGCCCGCGGGCTCTTGACGAAGTTCAGCCAGTCCTGGCTCGGACCGGAGTCCGGGTTCTTGGAGGTGAAGATCTCCACCACGTCGCCGGTGGAGAGCGTGCTCTCCAGCGGCACCAGGCGGCCGTTCACCTTGGCGCCCATCGTGCGGTGGCCGACCTCGGTGTGCACGGCGTAGGCGAAGTCCACCGGGGTCGCACCAGCCGGCAGGCCGATCACGCGGCCCTTCGGCGTGAAGACGTAGACCTCCTTCGCGCCGATCTCGAACCGCAGCGAGTCCAGGAACTCCGACGGGTCGGCCGTCTCGGCCTGCCAGTCGGAGATGTGCGCGAGCCAGGCCAGGTCGGTGTCCACCTTGCCCGGGCCGCCGGTGCTCTTGCCGGTGGTCTGCTCCTTGTACTTCCAGTGCGCAGCGACACCGAACTCGGCCCGCTGGTGCATCTCCTCGGTGCGGATCTGGATCTCGACCGGGCGGCCCTGCGGACCGATCACCGTCGTGTGCAGCGACTGGTACAGGTTGAACTTCGGGGTGGCGATGTAGTCCTTGAAGCGGCCGGGCATCGGCGTCCAGCGCGCGTGGATGGAGCCGAGCACCGCATAGCAGTCGCGCACCGTGTTGACGAGCACGCGGATGCCGACGAGGTCGTAGATGTCGTCGAACTCGCGGCCGCGCACGACCATCTTCTGGTAGATCGAGTAGTACTGCTTGGGCCGGCCGACCACCTTGCCGCGGATCTTCGCGGTCTTCAGGTCGTCGTTGATCGCGTCGATCACCTGCTGCACGAGCCGCTCGCGCTCGGGGGTGCGCTGCTTCACCAGGCTCTCGATCTCGGCGTAGAGCTTGGGATACAGCACGGCGAACGAGAGGTCTTCCAGCTCCCACTTGATGGTCTGGATTCCGAGCCGGTGAGCGAGGGGCGCGTAGATCTCGAGGGTCTCCGTCGCCTTGCGCGTGGCGTTCGCCGCGGGGACGAAGCCCCAGGTGCGGGCGTTGTGCAGGCGGTCGGCCAGCTTGATGATCAGCACGCGGATGTCCTTCGACATCGCGACGATCATCTTGCGGACGGTCTCGGCCTGCGCGCTGTCGCCGTACTTGACCTTGTCGAGCTTGGTGACGCCGTCCACCAGCATCGCGATCTCGTCGCCGAACTGGTCGCGCAGCTCGTCCAGCGTGTAGGCCGTGTCCTCCACCGTGTCGTGCAGCAGGGCGGCGGCGATGGTCTTGGCGCCGATCCCGAGGTCGGCGATGATCTGCGCGACGGCGACCGGGTGGGTGATGTACGGCTCGCCGGAGCGGCGCTTCTGGCCGTCGTGGGCGCGCTCGGCGACCGCGTAGGCGCGCTCGATGAGCGAGAGGTCGGCCTTCGGGTGGTGCATGCGCACCGTGCGGATCAGGGTGTCGACGGCGCCGGCGGGCTGGGCGCGGGAGAAGATCCGCGGCACGAGACGGCGCAGCGAGGCGGACTGCGGTGTCGTCGTGTCAACCATCTGCTCGCCTCCTGTCGTCCATTATCGCCGCTGTTCGTGCCTTCCCGTTCACGGGGGCGGCGCGACCGACGCTCAGGCGGACGCTCCCGGGGGTCCACCGGGGTCGGAGACCGGTCCGCCGGAGGCCTGCCAGGCGAGCATCCCGCCCGCGACGTTGGCCGCCGGATAGTCCGCTTGCAGCAACGCGTCGGTCACCGTCCGCGACCGGCCGCCGACGGCGCAGATCACCAGGATCTGCTCGTCCTCCGGCAGCTCGTGCTGGCGCTGGCCGAGCTCCCCCATGGGGATGTGGTGGGCGGCAGGGGCGTGACCCGACTCCCACTCGTGGTCCTCGCGGACGTCGAGCAGCCAGGCCGCCCCGGCGTCCACGAGCTCGCGCGCACGCGCGGCAGTCACCTCGTCCTCCGACAGGTAGCGACCGCTCATGCGCCGACGCTACTCCGCCGCGACCGGCTCGGCCGCGGCGACCTTGGCCTTCGGGCGCACCGCGCGGACCTTCTGGTCGTGCTTCTTGATCGCCGCTTCGCCCTCGCGGAACTGCGAGTACATCGGGGCGGCCAGGAAGATGGTCGAGTACGTGCCGACGATGATGCCGATGAGCAGCGCGAGCGAGATGTCGCGCAGCGTGGCGGCGCCGAAGGCGTATGCACCGATGAAGAGGATCGACGCGACCGGCAGCACAGCGACGACGGCCGTGTTGATCGAGCGGACGAGCGTCTGGTTCACCGCCAGGTTCACCGCCTCCGGGAACGTGCGGCGGGTGAGCTCCAGCTCCTCGCGGGTGTTCTCACGGATCTTGTCGAACACCACGACCGTGTCGTACAGCGAGTAGCCGAGGATCGTCAGGAAGCCGATCATCGTCGCGGGCGACACCTCGAAGCCGACGAGGGCGTAGATCCCCGCGGTGATGATGAGGTCGTGGAAGAGCGAGATGATCGCGGACGCCGACATCTTCCAGGTGCGGAAGTACAGCGCCATCGCGATGAACGCCAGCAGCAGGAACACCACCAGGCCCTGGATGGACTGCTGCGTGACGTCCGCGCCCCACGACGGGCCGATGAAGGTCGAGGAGATCTCGGACGACGGCACGCCGTAGGCCGAGGCCAGCGCGTCGGCGACGGCCTTGGTCTGGGTGTCGGAGAGCTGGTCGGTCTGCACCTGGATGGCGTTGTTGCCGACGACGCTGACGTGCGAGACCGCGTTGGGCACGACGCTCGCGACGGCGTTCTGCGCCTTGGTCGTGTCGGTGCTCTGCACCTGGCTGATCTGGAACTGCGATCCGCCGCGGAACTCGATCGAGAAGTTGAACCCGCCCTTGACGATCGGGACCAGGATCGAGAGCGCGACCAGGACGATCGCGATCGTGTACCAGATCTTGCGCTTGCCGACGAAGTCGAACGATCGCGCGCCGGTGTAGAGGTCGTTACCGAACTTGGTGAGACGGCTGGCCATCAGTTGTCCTTCCCCTCGGTCGATCGATCCGACGACGAGGAGGTCGAGGCGGAGGCGAGCTCCGCCGCCTTGCGCTCGGCGATCGTCTGGCGGCGTGCCGCCTCCCCGCTGCTGCGGGCGGCCTTGCCGGTGCCCACCAGCTCGGGCTTCGGCGCGCGGAACCGGGCGGCGCCGCGGTACACGGCGCCGAGCGCGTCGGGGTCGAGGCCGGAGAGCCGGTGGCCGCTGCTGAAGAAGCGGGTCTTCGCCAGGAGCTGGAGGGTCGGGTGCGTGAACAGCAGCACCACGATCACGTCGATGATGGTCGTCAGGCCCAGCGTGAACGCGAAGCCGCGCACGTTGGCCGCGGCCAGCACGTACAGCACGACGGCCGCGAGGAGGTTGGTCGCCTTGGACGCGTAGATCGTGCGGCGCGCACGGCCCCAGCCGGCCTCCACTGCGGATTCGAGACTTCGCCCGTCGCGCAACTCGTCTCGTATTCGCTCGAAGTAGACGATGAACGAGTCCGCTGTGAAGCCGATCGCCACGATCAGACCGGCGACGCCCGCGAGCGAGAGCCGGTAGTCGTAGTGCCACGACATCAGCGAGATGGTGAGCCAGGTCAACGTGCCGGCCACGATGAGCGAGACGATCGTGACGAGGCCGAGTAGGCGGTACTGGAAGAACGTGTAGATCGCGACCAGGATCAGGCCGATCAGACCGGCGATCAGGCCGCTGATGAGCTGCGAGGTTCCGAGCGTGGCCGAGATGTCGTCCTGGCTCTGCACCTTGAAGCTGAACGGCAGCGCGCCGAACTTGAGCTGGTCGGCGAGGGTCTTGGCGCTCTGCTCGGTGAAGTTGCCCGAGATCTGCGGCTTGCCGTCGGTGATCACCGCGTTGGTGGTCGGCGCCGAGATGACGCGGCCGTCCAGGACGATCGCGAACTGGTTCTGCGCGCCCTGGAGGGCGTTCAGGCGGGTCGTGACCGCGGCGAACTGCTTGGTGCCCGTGCCGTCGAAGACGATGTTGACCGCCCACTGGCCGGTCGTGACGCCCTGCGAGCTCTGCATCAGTCCGGCGCTCGCGTCGGAGATGTTCTGGCCCTTCACCTCGACGGGGCCGAGCAGGTACTTGACCGTGTTGGCGTCGTCGCAGGTGATCAGCGGCTTGTCCGTCGGAGCCGCGCTGAGGTCCTTGTTCTTGTTGGCGGCGCACGAGAAGGCGTCGTACTGCGCCTGCAGCTCCGGGGTCACCCAGGCCAGGTCGCTGCCGTTCGTCGGCGACGTCGACGGCGTCGCCTGGAGGCCGGGCGCAGGGCTCGGCGCCGGGGTCGACTTGCCGTCGGCGCCCACGACCTCGTTGGTCGGGCCGCCGGTGAGCAGCACCGGCCGGAAGTCGAGCCGCGCACTCGCCTTGACGCGGTCGAGTGTCTGCTGGTCGGGCTTGCCCGGCAGCGAGACCACGATGTTGCGCGAGCCCTCGGTGGAGATCTGCGCCTCGGACACGCCGGACGCGTCGATGCGCTGCCGGATGATCGAGACCGCCTGGTCGAGCTGCTGCTGCTGCACCGACTGACCGTTCTCGACCTGCGGCGCGAGGATGATCTGGGTGCCGCCCTCGAGGTCGAGGGCGAGCTTGGGCAGCCACGTGGCGTTGCTGAACAGGACGCCGGCCGTGAGGGTCCCGAGGAGGACCACCACGATCACACCGAGCCACGTCAACGAACGCCAGGCCTTTTTGACCGGAGTCGACTTTGCCACCTAGGAACTCAGCTTTCTACGAGCGATCCGCGCACCCTCTCGGTGCGCGGAGCACAGGGATGCTATCAGTCGTCGCTCTTCGCGCCGGGCTTCTTCGGCGCGTCGTCGAGCCGCTCACCGAATTCCGGAGCGGAGGAGTCGGCCGGGATGGCGTGGTCCTGGTTGAGCTCCAGGCCCGCGACCTCGGTGTCGTCGGTCTCGACGGTCTTGGGCTCGACGACGCGGGAGAGCACCTGGCGGTGCACCTTCACGACGTGGCCGGGGCTGGTCTCGATGATGGCGGTGTTGTCGTCCTCGTCGACGGACAGCAGGGTGCCGTACAGGCCGAAGTTGGTCATGACCTCGGCGCCGGGCACCATCTTCGAACGAGTCTCCGCCTGGTCCTTCTGCCGCTTGCGGCTGTTGCGGAACATGAAGAAGACGAGGGCCGCCAAAATGACGACCATCACAATGGTCAACGGATCCATGAAAGTAAGCCGAACCTTCCGGTGAAGTCAAGGGGGTGTGTGGCGAGTGGCCAGCTTGAATTATAGATCATCCATCAGGGACGGTTGCTGTGAGTGGCCTTGCGGTACACCCCCAGGTCGAGGGCTGGCCAGTCCGAAGTGCCGCCAGGCCGCCGGCGTGGCGACCCGTCCGCGCGGCGTGCGCGACAGCAGACCGATGCGGACGAGGAACGGCTCGACCACGGATTCGATGGTCTCCGCCTCCTCGCCGACCGACACCGCGAGGGTGTTGAGACCGACCGGGCCGCCCTCGAAACGCTCCAGGATCGCGTGCAGGACGGCGCGGTCGAGTCGGTCGAGGCCGAGCGGGTCGACGTCGTACAGCTCCAGCGCGGCCTGGACGGCCACAACGTCGGCACGGTGGCCGTGGACGAGCGCGTAGTCGCGGACGCGGCGCAGCAGCCGGTTGGCGATGCGCGGGGTGCCCCGGCAGCGGCCGGCGATCTCGGCCAGGGCCTCCCGGTCGACCTCGAAGTCGAGCATCGTCGCGGCGCGGGTGAGCACCTGGGTCAGCTCGCCCTCGTCGTAGAACTCCAGGTGAGCAGTGAAACCGAAGCGGTCGCGCAGCGGGTTCGGCAGCAGCCCTGAGCGCGTCGTCGCGCCGACCAGGGTGAACGGCGCGAGCTCGAGCGGGATGGACGTGGCGCCTGCGCCCTTGCCGACCATGATGTCGATGCGGAAGTCCTCCATCGCGAGGTACAGCATCTCCTCCGCCGAGCGCGCCATGCGGTGGATCTCGTCGATGAAGAGCACCTCCCCCGGCGTCAGCGACGACAGCAGCGCGGCGAGGTCGCCGGCGTGCTGGATGGCGGGGCCGCTGGAGAGCCGGAGCGGCCGCTCGCTCTCATGCGCGACGATCATGGCGAGCGTGGTCTTGCCGAGCCCGGGCGGCCCGGCCAGGAGGATGTGGTCGGCCGTGCGATCCTGCATCTTCGCGGCCGTCAGCAGCAACTGGAGCTGGCCGCGGACCTTCGCCTGCCCGACGAATTCGGACAGTGTGCGCGGGCGCAGCGCACCCTCGAAGGCGAGCTCCGACTCCGACTCGAGCTCCGGCGCGGTGAGGTCGTCGCTCATCGGGCCGCTCCGCTCGCCGCGCCGGCCGGGCCGAGACGCGCGAGCGAGAGCCGCAGGAGGGCCTGGACGGAGTCGCGCTCGCCCTCATCGGTCTCGGCGACCACGTCGGACACGGCCTCCGCCGCGATCCTCTCGGGCCAGCCGAGGCCGACCAGGGCGACGATCACGCTGTCGGGGACGGCGGAGGGCGCTCCCTTCGCCTTCACCGCGCGGGCGGGAGCACGCCGGGCGGCGGCGAGCTTGCCGGTGAGCGAGACGACGATGAGCTTGGCGGTCTTGGGGCCGATGCCCGACACCTTGCGGAACGGCGCGTCGTCGTCGGCCGCGACGGCGTCAGCGACCTGGTCGGGGCCGAGCACCGACAGAACGCCGATCGCGGACTTCGGGCCGACCCCGGACACGCCGGTGAGCAGCTCGAAGACCTGGAGCTGCTCGAGGTCGGCGAAGCCGAAGAGCTGCAGGGCGTCCTCCCGGACGATGAGCGACGTGAAGACGAACGCCTCGTCGCCGACGCGCAGCGAGAGCACGTGGTCGGGGGTGAGCTGCACGGCGAAGCCGACGCCGCCCACCTCGATCACGGCGGTTCCGCCGCTCGCAGAGAGGACGGTGCCGCGGAGGGAGGAGATCACCTGGCCAGCCTACGGGGAACGCCCGACGTCCGGGCGGAGCGCTCGGCGGCGAGCCACGCGGCCTGCGCGGGAGTCTGCGCCGCGCCGCCTGCTCCCCCGCCGCCTGCTCCCCCGTCGGCCGCGGGCGAGCCGCGCCAGGCGTGGCAGATCGCGATGGCGAGGGCGTCCGCGGCGTCCGCCGGCTTCGGCACCTCGGCCAGCCCGAGGATGCGCGCCACCATCGTCTGGACCTGCTTCTTGTCGGCGGCGCCGTACCCGGTGATCGCCGCCTTGACCTCGCTCGGCGTGTGCAGCGCGACGCGGAGGCCGCGGCGCGCGGCGGCGTGCAGGGCGACCCCGCTCACCTGGGCGACGCCCATCACCGTGCGGAGGTTGTGCTGGGCGAAGACGCGCTCGATCGCCACCACGTCGGGGCGGTGGGCGTCGAGCAGCTCGTCGATCCCGGTGCCGACCGCCAGCAGCCGCTGCTCCAGCGGCATGTCGGCGGGCGTGCGGATGACCGTGACCTCCACCAGGGCCGCCGTGCGGTCGGCACGGACGTCCACGACGCCCACGCCGCAGCGCGTCAGACCCGGGTCGATGCCGAGCACCCGGATCGTCATCGCGGCGCCTTACTCGTCGTCTTCGAGCTGCGCCTGCACCTCGGGCGTGAGGTCGAGGTTCGTGTAGACGTTCTGCACGTCGTCCGAGTCCTCCAGAGCGTCGATGAGGCGGAAGACCTTGCGCGCCAGCTCGGCGTCGGCCTCCACGTTGACCGTGGCGACGAACTCGGCGTCGGCCGAGTCGTAGTCGATGCCGGACTCCTGCAGTGCGGTGCGCGCGGCCACCAGGTCGGTGGCCTCGGTCAGGACCTCGAAGCTCTCGCCGCGGTCGGTGACCTCCTCGGCGCCCGCGTCGAGGACGGCGGTGAGGACGGTGTCCTCGTCCACCCCGTCCGCGTGCGGGACGACGATGACGCCCTTGCGGTGGAAGTTGTACGCCACGCTGCCCGGGTCGGCCATCGTGCCGCCGTTGCGGGTCATCGCGGTGCGGACCTCAGCGGCGGCGCGGTTCTTGTTGTCGGTGAGGCACTCGATCATGAGGGCGACGCCGCCGGGGCCGTAGCCCTCGTACATGATGGTCGTGTACTCGATCGTCTCGCCGGTGAGGCCGGCGCCGCGCTTGATCGCGCGGTCGATGTTGTCGTTGGGGACCGAGGTCTTCTTGGCCTTCTGGACCGCGTCGACCAGGGTCGGGTTGCCGGTCAGGTCGGCGCCGCCGGTCTTCGCCGCCACCTCGATGTTCTTGATGAGCTTGGCGAACGACTTGGCGCGACGGGCGTCGATGACCGCCTTCTTGTGCTTGGTCGTTGCCCACTTGGAATGCCCGGACACTGGTGCTCCCTCGAATTGCGGTTGAACCTGTCCATAATAATGCCTCGGCAGAGGGCGGCCCGAAGGCGCGGCTGGCGGTCGGGGCGCTATTGCGCAGCGAGCGCCCTGTGCACCGACGCGACCGCGCTCGCGCCCTCGCCGACGGCCGCGGCGATGCGCTTCATCGAGCCGTGGCGCACGTCGCCCGCGGCGAACACGCCGGCAAGGCTCGTCTCGAACGGCAGCGGCCCGCGCCCGGTGTCGGCGACGGCCGGGAGGTCGACGTCCGTCAGCAGGAAGCCGCTGGCGTCCACCGCCGCGCCGCTCAGCCACGACGCGCGCGGCTCCGCGCCGACGAAGCAGAACAGCGCCGCGGCGGCGACGTCCGCCCGCTCGCCGGAGGCGGACGAGGTCAGTGTGACGGCCTCCAACTGCTCGCCGCCGTGCAACGCCGTCACGTCGGACGACGCGTGCACCGTGATCCGCTCGTGCGCCTGCACCCGGTCGACCAGGTAGCTGGACATCTTGGCCGCGATGTCCGGCCCGCGGACGACCAGCGCGACCTCGCTGCCCAGCTCGGCGAGGTAGAGCGCGGCCTGCCCCGCGGAGTTCGCGCCACCCACGACGACCGCGGGCCGGCGTGCGACGGTCCTGGCCTCCAGCTCGGTCGTCGCGAAGAAGATGCTGCCGCCCTCGAAGTCCGCCCAACGCTCCAGCGGGAGGCGGCGGTAGCGCGCCCCCGTGGCGACGACGATCGCGCGCGCCCGGATGGCGTCGCCCTCCGCCAACGTCAGCTCGTGGCCGCCCTCCCGCGGCGCCAGTGCCGTGACCTCCGCCGGCGCCGACAGCCGCACCCCGAACTTCAGCGCCTGCACCAGGCCCAGCTCGGTGATCTCGGCGCCGGAGACGCCGGACGGGAAGCCGAGGTAGTTCTCGATCCGGGAGCTGGCCGCGGCCTGGCCGCCGGGAGCGAGGGCGTCGAGCACCAGCGTCCGCAGCCCCTCGGAGGCACCGTAGATGCCGGCCGCGAGCCCGGCCGGACCGGCGCCGACGACGACCAGGTCGAACTCGTCCCCGTCGCGGTAGCGGTATGCCAGCCCGACGGCCTCAGCGAGGGCGAGCGGGGTCGCGGCGGCGATCACCGCGCCGCGGGACACCACGAGCGGGAGGTCGAGGCCGGCGTGCTCCGAGGCCTCCAGCGCCGCCCGGCCCGCCTCGGTCGAGACATCGGTCCAGCGGTGCGGCAGCTCCATCCGCGCGGCGTAGCGGCGCAGCGCCAGGGCCGCAGCGGAGCCCTCCGTCCCGAAGATCTGCGTCGTGCGGTCGGCGGCGGCCATCAGCAGGCGCCGCCGAGCACGGAAGGCCGCGAGCAGGATCTCCGACAGCTCCCCGTCGTTCGACATGAGCTGCTTGAACACCGCGTTCGGGATGCGCCGCACCCGGCTCGGCTCGACGATCCGGGCGGTGAGCAGGGAGGCCTGCCCGGTCAGCATGCTCAGCTCGCCGAGGAACTCGCCGGCCTGCCACTCGGCGACGACGCGCGCACGCGAGTCCGCCGTCGCCTCCCGGACGATGTCGACCCGGCCGGACTCCATGACGAAGAAGTCGAGCTCCTCGTCCCCGGCGCGGAACAGCGTGTCGCCGACGACGAACTCCTCCGGCTCGCCGAGCGCCATCAACCGGGCGAGGACGTCCTGCTCCAGGACGGGGTTGGCCGCGGTGCCGACCGGAACCCGGAACGGCGGCCGCTCGGCAGGAGGCGTCGGCACGCCGCGATCATAGGCGACCGCGGTGCGGCCGCACCATCCTCAGACCGATGCGTCCACCGTCAGGCTGCGCTCCGCCACAGCGTGCTTCTTTCCTGCCAATCGGATGGGGCGCCCACATGAGCCAGCGGAACAGCGCTCACGGTGGGAAGGGTCTTCAGCGCCGCCGGAAGCAGCGTCCGCCGACCGAGCTGGAGTCGGTCCAGGAGGAACTGGACCAGAGTGAGCTGTCCGAAGGTTCGACTCCAGTTGCATGCTGCAGCGTCGAGATCCGGATGACGTCCGATCCGCGGCAGCTTCGGAGAGAGCGTGTGGACGCGATTGAACAGCCGGCCGTGGTGTGCGCAGGTGTTGCGCAGAAGGTTGAGGGCCTTGAGCCAGCTCGTAAGCTGGGGGCTGGTCAGGCCGCACTGATCGGCGATGGCGTCTTGCGCCTGCCGCGGCGCGAAGCCGTAGAGGTAGGTCAAGCCACCCCAATCGAGAAGCTCCACCGCGGCCCACACCGGAAGCCGACCGCCGTACCTCTGGCGGTGATGGGCTACGAAGTCCTCGCGCGACTGGGAGAGTTCTGCCTCGTAGCCGCGGAGCCAGCGCAGGTACTGATCTCCTCGACGCGCGGTGGGACCGAGCAAGTTCGGCTCGAGGTGCGCGCAGGGGTCGACGCGCCCGAGCTCATGCCCGAGCAACGCTCGGATCGCCAGTTCGATACGTGCCAGTTCCGCGAAAGTCGCGGCTCGGAGGCGCGCGTCGAACTCGTACAACGCGACGATGTCGCTCAATCGCGTCCCCGTGCAGAAGTCGTCCTGACGCACGTCACCGTGGACTCGTCTGAACGGGTACCAGTAGCCGCTGAGGCGGTAGTAGTTGACGCGCTGCAGCAGCCCGCCTGCGGCATCCTGATCCCCGACATCCATTCCACGCTCGCGAAGCAACTCGACCTGCGAATCGTAGGAGCGGAACGCCTTCACCTCTTCGTGCAACCGCACCGCCTTAAAAATGAGGACCGGCCCTGGACCTACCGAAGTAGGCGGAACCGGTCTTGGTGATGCCAGCTTACGTCAGAACATTTGAACTGCGCAAGTGAAATCTGACGCCTTATGCCTTACCGCGGGGCCGCACCATCCTCAGACCGCGGCGTCCACCCGCGCGTTCACCCGCGCCCGCACCTTGCCCAGGAAGTACTCATGGAACCGCGTATCCCCCGTGATCTCCGGGTGGAACGACGTGCCGAGCAGGTCGCCCTGCTCCACCGCCACGACGCGCCCGTCCGGCACGCGGGCGAGCACGGTCGCCTTCTCCCCCACGCTCTCCACGATCGGAGCGCGGATGAACACCGCGTGCACCGGCTCGTCGCCGAGCTGCGGGATGTCGAGGTCGGTCTCGAACGAGTCCACCTGGGAGCCGAAGGCGTTGCGGCGCACGGCGACGTCCAGGCCGCCGAGGCTCTGCTGGCCGGCGATGCCGTCGACGATCGCGTCCGCGAGCATGATCAGCCCCGCGCACGTGCCGTAGACCGGCAGCCCGGCGGCGATGGCGGCCTTCAGCGGCTCGGCCACGCCGAACGCCCGCGACAGCTTGTCCATGACGCTGGACTCGCCGCCCGGGATGACCAAGCCGTCGATGCTCTCCAGCTCCTCCGCCCGGCGGACGGGCACCGCGTCGGCGCCGAGGCCCCGCAGGACCGCGAGGTGTTCGCGGAAATCTCCCTGCAGGGCCAGGACGCCGACGCGGGGGCCGGCAGGAGTCGCGTTACCAGCCACGCTCGGAGAGGCGGTGCGGCGCGGCGAGGTCGGAGACGTTGATGCCGACCATCGCCTCGCCCAGGCCGCGGGAGACCTCGGCGATGACCTGCGGGTCGTCGTAGAACGTGGTCGCCTTGACGATCGCGGCGGCGCGCTGCTCCGGGTTGCCCGACTTGAAGATGCCGGAGCCGACGAACACGCCGTCCGCGCCGAGCTGCATCATCATCGCCGCGTCGGCCGGGGTGGCCACGCCGCCCGCGGTGAACAGCACGACGGGGAGCTTGCCGGTCTCGGCGATCTCGGCGACCAGCTCGTAGGGGGCCTGAAGGTCCTTGGCGGCGACGTAGAGCTCGTCGCGCGTCATCGACTTCAGCGCGTTGATCTCCGAGGTGATCTTGCGGATGTGCTTGGTGGCCTCCGAGACGTCGCCAGTGCCGGCCTCGCCCTTGGAGCGGATCATGGCCGCGCCCTCGTTGATGCGGCGCAGGGCCTCGCCGAGGTTCGTGGCGCCGCAGACGAACGGCACGGTGAACTGCCACTTGTCGATGTGGTTGACGTAGTCGGCGGGCGAGAGCACTTCGGACTCGTCGATGTAGTCCACGTCCAGCGCCTGCAGCACCTGGGCCTCGACGAAGTGGCCGATGCGGGCCTTCGCCATGACCGGGATGGAGACCTCGGCGATGATCGCCTCGATCAGGTCCGGGTCGCTCATGCGGGCGACGCCGCCCTGCGCGCGGATGTCGGCGGGGACGCGCTCCAGCGCCATCACGGCGACGGCTCCGGCGTCCTCGGCGATGCGGGCCTGCTCCGGCGTGACGACGTCCATGATGACGCCGCCCTTCAGCATTTCGGCCAGGCCGCGCTTGACGCGGCTCGACCCCGTGGCGGTGCCCTGTTCTGTGACTGTCATGATCGCCCTCTCGTGCGGTACGAAAAAAGTTTTGGCCTATGCCGAAGATATCATCTCCCTGAGGGCTGGTTAGACTCGACGCCGGGGAGCGGATATTGGACGAACAGGTCATCACGGGCACGACCGCAGCAGAAATCGCGGCGAGCGTGCGCGCACTGCACGAGCGCGGTGCGCTGCGCCGCGGCGACGCCCTCCCCCCGGTGCGCGAGCTGGCCGCCCGGCTGCAGGTCAACCGCAATACGGCGGTCGCCGCGTACCGGCTGCTGGCACAGGCGGGCGTGGTCGTCGCACGCGGCAGGGCCGGAACGGTCATCGCGGGTGTGGAGGCCGTCGCGCAGGAGGGTTACGCGGCCGACAGCGTGCTCCGCGACGTCGGCACGGGCAATCCCGATCCCGGCCGCATCCCCGACCTCTCCTCCGCACTGGCCCGCGCCACCGGCCGGCCGGTGCTCTACGGCGAGCCGGTGATCGACCCGGCCCTGGAGGCCATCGCGCTCGCCTGGGTTCGGGAGGACCTGCCGAACCCGGACCTCCGGATCACCGTGACGAACGGCGCGGTCGATGCCGTCGAGCGGCTGCTGGCCCAGGCCCTGCTGCGCGACGACGCGGTCGCGCTCGAGGACCCGTGCTTCCTCGCCAGCATCCACACGGTCCGCCACGGCGGCTACCGCGCGGTGCCCGTGCCGGTGGACGCCGAGGGGATGACCGTGGACGGCCTCCGTGCGGCGCTCGACGCCGGCGTGCGCGCGATCATCTGCACGCCGCGCGCGCAGAACCCGACGGGCGCCACCCTCTCCCCCGCGCGCGCCGCCGCCCTGCGTGCGCTGCTGGCAGACCATCCGTACGTGCTCGTCATCGAGGACGACCATTTCTCCATGCTGTCGCAGCGGCCGTACGAGACGCTGATCGGGCCGGGCCACCGCCGCTTCGCGCTGGTCCGCTCCGTCTCGAAGTTCCTCGGCCCCGACATGTGCCTCGCGATCGCCGCGACCGACGCGGAGACGGCTGACCGTCTCGCGTTCCGGCTGAGCCCCGGCACCACCTGGGTGAGCCACATCCTCCAGCGGCTCGTGCTCGCGCAGCTCACCGACGACACGGTGCTGGGCGAGGTCGCGGAGGCCGGGCGGCACTACGCCTCGCAGAACGCGGCGTTCGCGGCGCGGCTCAGCTCCCGGGGCCTCCCGACCGAGGCCGGCGACGGGCTCAACCTGTGGGTGGAGCTGCCGGTCGAGGCACGGATCGTCGCGGAGCGGCTGATGCGGCGCGGGTGGCTGGCACGGACCGGGGACGAGTTCCTGCTGGGCGGGCGGCCCGCGGCGTCGCATCACCTGCGGCTGACGGTGCACGACCTCGGCGAGGAGGAGGCGGGCCGGCTGGTGGACGACCTGGTGGAGGCAGCCGAGCGCTCGGCGCCCCGCCTCTGATCTGCCAGGATCGAAGGATGCGCATCCTCTCCATCCAGTCCGCTGTCGCCTACGGCCACGTCGGCAACTCCGCCGCGGTTTTCCCGCTCCAGTGCATCGGTGTGGAGGTCCTCCCCGTCTACACCGTGAACTTCTCCAACCACACGGGCTACGGTGCGTGGCGCGGGCCGCTGATCGCGCCGGACGACGTGCGCGCGGTGATCACCGGGATCGAGGAGCGCGGCGTGCTCGGGAGCATCGACGCCGTGCTGTCCGGATACCAGGGCAGCGAGGGCATCGGGGACGTGATCGTGGACGCCGTGGCCCGCGTGAAGGCGGCCAGCCCGAACGCCGTCTACGCGTGCGACCCGGTGATGGGCAACGCGAAGTCGGGCTGCTTCGTCGCGCCGGCCATCCCGGAGCTGCTGCGCGACAGGGTCGTGCCGGTCGCCGACATCATCACGCCGAACCAGTTCGAGCTCGGCTACCTCACCGGGACCGAACCGGCCGACCTAGAGTCCACGCTCGCCTCGGTCGACGCCGCGCGGGCGATGGGGCCGCGCACCGTCCTCGTCACCAGCGTTGAGCGGCCGGACCAGCCGGAGGACACCATCGAGATGCTCGCAGTGGACGACGCAGGCGCGTGGATCGTGCAGACGCCGCGGCTGGCGCTGAAGGCGAACGGGTCGGGCGACGTCACAGCGGCGCTGTTCACGGCGCACTACGTCGCGTCCGGCGACGCGGCCTCCGCGCTCAGCAAGACCGTCTCCAGCGTCTACGACCTGCTCGCGAACACGCTCGCGTCGGGTGAGCGCGAGCTCCAGCTCGTGGAGTCGCAGGCGTCGTACGCGCACCCGCGCGAGCAGTTCGCCGTGACGCAGGTGCGCTGACCCGCACGAATTCGTGCCGAATGTCGCTTTTCGCGCCCGCAAACGCGACATTCGGCACGAATGTGGGGCGGGTCAGTCGCCGTCGTGAGGCCAGGCGTTCGCGATGGCCTCCCGCACCTCGCCGAGGAGCTGCGGCAGCGCCTTCGTCTTGGCGATGATCGGGAAGAAGTTCGCGTCCTGCGCCCAGCGCGGCACGATGTGCTGGTGGAGGTGCGCGGCGATTCCGGCGCCGGCGACCTCGCCCTGGTTCATCCCGATGTTGAACCCGTCGTTGTGCGAGACCTCGCGGATGACGCGCATCGCGGTCTGCGTGATGCTGCCGATCTCGGCGACCTCCTCCGGTGTCGCCTCGTCGTAGTTCGCGATGTGGCGGTACGGGCAGACCAGCAGGTGGCCGCTGTTGTACGGGAAGAGGTTGAGCAGCGCGTAGGCGTGCTCGCCGCGCGCGACGATCAGCGCGTCCTCGTCGCTCAGGGTCGGGGCGACGCAGAACGGGCAGTCGTCCTTGCCGGGCTGCTGCCCGTGCTGGATGTAGACCATCCGGTGCGGGGTCCACAGCCGCTGGAACTCGTCGGGCACGCCGACGAGGTGCGACGGGTCGTCCACGCGGATCTGCTCCGCGCGGAGGTCCCCGCCGCCCTCACCGTCCGAGCCGTCGGCGTAGTCGTCCAGGCTCAGTCGAGCCATGCCGTCTCGACCAGCTCGTGGCTCTCGATGCTCGCGACGATGCGGTCGATCGCCTCGTCCACGGTCACGCCGTTGCGCTGGCTGCCGTCGCGGAAGCGGAAGGAGACCGTGCCGGCCGTCGCGTCCTCCTCGCCGACGATGAGCTGGAAGGGCACCTTGGCCTTGGTGTGCGTGCGGATCTTCTTCTGCATGCGGTCGTCGGAGTGGTCCACCTCGGCGCGCACTCCCCTGGCCTTCAGCCGCGCGATCACGTCGTCCAGGAACGGCGCGTAGTTGTCGGCGACCGGGATGCCCACGACCTGGACCGGCGACAGCCAGACCGGGAAGGCGCCCGCGTAGTGCTCAAGCAGGATCGCGAAGAACCGCTCGATGGAGCCGAGCAGCGCACGGTGGATCATCGCCGGCTGCTTGCGCGTGCCGTCGGCCGCGTTGTACTCCAGCTCGAACAGCTCCGGCTGGTTGAAGTCGAGCTGAACGGTCGAGAGCTGCCAGGTGCGACCGATCGCATCGCGTGCCTGCACCGAGATCTTCGGGCCGTAGAACGCCGCGCCGCCCGGGTCGTCCACGAGCTCCAGCCCGGACTCGACCGCCACCTCGCGGAGCGTCTCGGTCGCGGTCTCCCAGCTCTCGTCGCTGCCGACGTACTTCTCCGGGTCCTTGGTGGAGAGCTCCAGGTAGAAGTCGGTGAGGCCGTAGCCGCGCAGGGTCTCGAGCACGAACTCGAGCTGGCGCGCGACCTCGTCCTTGATCTGGTCGTCGGTCACGTAGATGTGCGCGTCGTCCTGCGTGAGGCCGCGCACACGGGTCAGGCCGGAGAGCGTGCCGGACTTCTCGTACCGGTACACGGTGCCGAACTCCGCCAGCCGCAGCGGCAGCTCGCGGTAGCTGCGCCCGCGCGCCCGGAAGATCAGGTTGTGCATCGGGCAGTTCATCGGCTTGAGGTAGTAGTCCTGCCCCTGCCGGGTGATGTTGCCCTCGGCGTCGCGCTCCTCGTCCAGGTGCATGGGCGGGAACATGCCGTCCTTGTACCAGTTGAGGTGCTGGCTGATCTCGTAGAGGTGCGCCTTGGTGATGTGCGGCGTGTTCACCAGCTCGTAATCGTTCGCGATCAGCCGCTCGCGCATGAAGTTCTCGATCTCGTTGCGGATGATCCCGCCCTTGGGGTGGAAGACCGCGAGGCCCGAGCCGATCTCGTCGGGGAAACTGAACAGATCGAGCTCGGCGCCCAGCTTGCGGTGGTCGCGCTTGGCGGCCTCCTCCATCCGGGTCTGGTACGCGCGCAGCTCGTCTTTGCTGGGCCACGCGGTGCCGTAGATGCGCTGGAGCTGCGGGTTCTTCTCCGAGCCGCGCCAGTAGGCGGCGGCGACGCGGGTGAGCGCCCAGCCGTTGCCGAGCATGCGGGTGCTCGGAACGTGCGGGCCGCGGCAGAGGTCCTTCCAGACCGTCTCGCCGGTCTTCGGGTCGACGTTGTCGTAGATGGTCAGCTCGCCCGAGCCGACCTCCACCGACTCGTCGCCGCTGCCGGACTCGGCGCCGGAACCCTTGAGCCCGATCAGTTCGAGCTTGTACGGCTCCGCGGCGAGCTCGGCGCGCGCCTCGTCGTCCGTGACCACGCGGCGCATGAAGCGCTGGCCCGCGCGCACGATCCGCGCCATCTCTTTGTCGAGGGCCTTCAGGTCCTCCGGAGTGAACGGCTCGGCGACGTCGAAGTCGTAGTAGAAGCCGTCGGTGATGGGCGGCCCGATGCCGAGCTTGGCCTCCGGGTTGACCGCCTGCACGGCCTGCGCGAGGACGTGCGCGGTGGAGTGGCGGAGGATGCTGAGGCCGTCTGCCGAGTCGATGGTGACCGGCTCGACAGTGTCGGTGGTCGTGACGGTCGTCGCGAGATCCTTCAGCTCACCGTTGACGCGCATCGCGACAACGGAACGGTCGGTGAAGAGCTCGAAGCCGTCGGCCACCTGTCCACTCCTTGAGTCGTATTCCAATGGGATGCGTTCAACTCTAGTCGGCACGCAGACGCGGTACGGACCGGATGCCTGACCGGAACGGGGCCCGAATTGGGGTACGACGCGCGGGGCTCGAACCTCCCAACTGTTCGCGACCCCGGGCTAAACTGCCCGCGTGCCCCTCCGACCCGGGGCCCCCGGACGACCCGAACGCACGGACCTCACCCTCCCCACCCCTTCAGAGCGGATGTGTCCACCATGAAGACCGGCCTCGCGGTTCTCGCAGCAGCCATCCTGACCGCAGTAGCCGTCGTCCCCGCCATACCCGCCGTCGCGGCTGCCGCGCCGACACCGGCGCCGACCTCCACCGCCTCCCCGTCGACCGCAGCGCAGGCGCCGGCGGGCGACCCGGGCATCGCCGAGATGAACGCGGCGCGCAACCACACCATGGGATCGACGATCCCCTCGTCCGACCCGGCCAGCGGAACCGCCACGAAGTCGCAGTTCAGGGCCTCGCTCGGCGTCACCGGCGTGCTCGGGATGGACGTCAGCGGCTGGCAGACCGGCATCAACTGGCCCTCCCAGTACGCGGCAGGCGCACGCTTCGTCTACATCAAGGCGTCGGAGGGCACCTCCTACACCAGCAGCCAGTTCGGCACCCAGTACTCCGGGTCGTACAGCGCCGGTCTGATCCGCGGGGCCTACCACTTCGCGACGCCGAACACGTCGAACGGCGCCACGCAGGCCCAGTACTTCGTCGCCAACGGCGGCGGCTGGTCCCCGGACGGCCGCACCCTCCCGCCGCTGCTCGACATCGAGTACGACCCGTACACGGCCTCCGACCACACGAACTCCTGCTGGGGGCTCTCGACCGTCGACATGTCCAACTGGATCTACGACTTCGTCTCGACGGTCCAGAACCTCACCGGCGTGCGGCCCGCGATCTACTCCACCGCGAACTGGTGGAACACCTGCACCGGCTCCAACAACACGTTCGGCGCCTACCCGGTGTTCGTCGCCCGCTACGGCACCAGCACTCCGGGAGCCCTCCCCGCGAGCTGGGTGGACTGGACGATGTGGCAGTACGCCGACGCCGGGACCTTCGCCGGCGACCAGGACATCTTCAACGGCACCCAGACCCAGCTGACGCAGTTCGCCCTGGGGGCGCAGAACCACCCTCCGATCGGGTCCTACGACACGGCGACGCTCAACAGCGGGAGCTCCTTCTCGGTCACGGGATGGGCGTTCGACCAGACGAACCTCGCCGCGCCAGTCCAAGTGCAGATCGCCTGGAACACGCCCTCCGGGGTGACGCAGACCACGGTGACGGCCAACCAGAGCAGGCCGGACGTCGCCTCCGTCTACCCGGGAGTCGGCAACTACCACGGGTTCTCGGCCCAGGTGCCCTGGTCGGGCAACGGGCAGTACGGAGCCTGCATCACGGTGATCGCGCTGCCGGGCGACTCCGCGGGCAACGCCTCCCTCGGCTGCAAGACCTCGTTCTTCTCACCGGCCAGTGCGACCGTCCCCTCGTCCCAGCGGCTCGCCGGGACCGACCGCTTCGACACGGCCGTGCAGATCTCGAAGCACGCCTTCCCGAACCCCGGCGTCCCCGTCGCGTACGTGGCGTCGGGGATGAACTTCCCTGACGCGCTCTCCGCCGCCGCGGCCGCCGGCGCCCAGAAGGGGCCGGTGCTCCTGACCGGCACCGACACTGTTCCGGCCGGCACGATCGCCGAGCTCAACCGGCTGCAGCCGGCCAAGATCGTCGTCATCGGCGGGACCGCGGCGGTCGACTCCACCGCATACGCCCAGCTGGCCGCCCTGAGCCGCCCGCTGCAGCGAATCGGCGGCGCCGACCGGTTCGAGACCTCCCGGTTGGTCGCCAGCTACGCGTTCCCGTCCGCCACGTCGGCGTACGTCGCGACAGGCTCGTCCTTCGCCGACGCCCTCACCGCGGCCCCGGTCGCGGCGAAGAAGGGCGTCCCGCTCCTCCTGATCGACGGCTCGGGGATGGACCCGGCCACGGCGTCCTACCTCGCCGCCCGGCCGTTCCGCGCGGTGACGCTGATCGGCGGGACCTCGGTCATCGCGCAGGCGTGGGCCGACTCCGCGACGAGCTCGGGGATCACCGCGACGCGGATCGGCGGTGCGACCCGCTTCGACACCAGTGCGGCGCTGGTCGCGGCCGGCTTCGCGAACAACAGCGCCTCCTCGGCCTACGTGGCCTCCGGCTACGCCTGGCAGGACGCGCTGGTCGCCGGCGCCGCTGCCGGCGCGACCTCCCAGCCGCTCCTGCTCGCCAACACGACCTG
Source organism: Leifsonia sp. NPDC056665 (assembly GCF_042791795.1). Lineage (NCBI taxonomy): Bacteria > Bacillati > Actinomycetota > Actinomycetes > Micrococcales > Microbacteriaceae > Leifsonia > Leifsonia sp. NPDC056665. The sequence goes on along the minus strand of NZ_JBHTXK010000016.1, from coordinate 47,248 downwards.
CATCCCGCGGGCCATCGGCGACCAGTTCGTCCGGCTCGGCACGTCGTCGTACGAGATCGCCGGCGGCACCTCGGTGCTCTCCAGCGACGTGGACACCTTCGCCGTCTGCTACTGAGCGACCGCTGACACACGAGTGCCCCCTCCCGGCCGGGAGGGGGCACTCGTGTGTTGCGGGAGCAGTTACTTGGTGATCGCCGCGAAGAACGAGGCGCCGTTCGGAGTCCCCACTCCGGTTGCGGTGTCGTAGCCCTTGGTGCTGTGGAGCGTCTGGTTCGGCGACTCCTCCGTCCGCAGGCTGTAGCTGAGACCGCCCGCGGCGCTCTCGCTGTCGACGTAGTTGACCCGGAGGACGCTCGGCAGCGCCGAGCCGAACATGTCGGCCTGGTCGACGTCGTAGTAGGCCGAGCCCCCGGCCGAGTACGCCCCGTAGATGCGCGGGTTCAGGAACCCGAGCGGAGCGCCGGCGACCTGGTTGGCGACGGCCGCCATCCCCGCGGTCAGCGGAGCGGCGACGGAGGTGCCGCCGATGCGGTACTCGTCGTAGTACGTCCCGTTGCTGAACGCCTGGGTCTGACCGACGAGCAGGCCGGTGTTCGGGTCGGCAAGGGCGCTGATGTCGGGCACCAGCCTCCCGGACGCCGAGCCGACCGCCGCGGCCTGGTACGACGGCTGCGCGAAGATCTTGCTCACGCCTCCACCGCCACCGCCGTTGAAGCCGCCGGGGAGGGCTGCCGCGAACGTGCCGTCCAGTTCATAGGGCGCGCTCGTGATGTGGTCGGTCGCGGTCGGCTTCACCGCGTCGAGCCCGGTCTGCCAGCCCACCTCGAACGACCGCTTCCAGCCGCTCTGGTTGAGGGCGGAGGTCGGGTCGTCGACCGAGCCGTAGCCGAGTCCGGTCGGGGCTGCGGCGGTCGGGACGACGGAGGCCGACGTGCCGCCGACGGCCGTCACCCAGGGGCTGTCGGCGTAGAAGTCGACCTGGGGCGAACCGAAGTTGCCGACCTCGTCACCGCTGTCACCGCTGGAGACGAACACGCCGATTCCGGTCGCCGCCGCCTGGATGAAGGTGTTGTTCAGGCTGTTGACGAAGCCCTGCGGGACCGCCTCCCCCGAGAAGCCGTAGCTGATGGAGAGGATGCTCGCCAGGTGCTTGTCGACGATGTGGTTCACCGCCGCGTCGAAGTCCTGGCCCGCATTCGCGGAGGCCACGTAGATCAGGCTCGCGTCCGGCGCCATCGAGTGGATGGCCTCGGCATCGAGGGTCTCCTCACCGTAGAAGGCACCGGGCGTCAGCTTCGGGGTGTCGGGGTGCCGGTAGATGCCCGGCGCCACCATCTGGCTCAGCTTCGGGGCGGGAAGGTTGTGCAGGCTGCTGTACTTCGTCACGTCCTGCACGATCGTCGGGCTCGCCGTGGCGCCGACGAAGGCGACCGTCTGGCCGGCTCCCGTCGCCGCGACCGAGTCGAGGCCGTAGAGGCCGCGCACCTGGGCCGGCGTGTACCCGCACGGGGCGATCGGCTTGCTGCTGGTGCGGTACGCGGGGGCGTTCGGCATCGCGACCGTCTTCTCCCCGTACCAGAGCGAGCACGGCTGGCCGGCGCGGAATCCCGCCGACGGTGCGCCGTGCACCTGGTTGGGGCCGTTGCCGTTCGTGTTGCTCGGCGCGATCAGGTCTGCGCCCTGGTCGAGGCCCGCCACGCTCTCGACGATCCCGCTGAGGGAGGCCGGAATGGTGACCGCGGACTCCGGTGCGCGCAACGTGGTGCCGTACGCGTCGTACTCGCCGAGGGTGACCCCGAACGCGCTCTGCGCCTGGGCGACGGTGCCCTCGGCGGAGACGTACCGGTTGTTCGACGGCGTGTCCACGATCGAGAAGCCGGCGGACCGCAGGAACTGCTGCACGGCGACCACGCTGGACTGCGCGGGAGCGAACTGCTGGCGGAACTGCTGCGGGGTCAGGTAGTGCCGATAGCTCGCCGAGCCGGGCGTGGACACGGCGAGCGCCGTCGCCGCCGCCTGCGCCTGGTTCTGCCACGGCAGGTACACCCGGAGGTCGACCGTGTCGGTCGCGGGCGCCGCGGAGCGGAGCGCTTTCGCGTTCGCCCAGGCCGGCTGGCTGCCCGGTAGGGCGTTCCTGCCGGGCGATGCGACGGCGGGCGACGCCGCCACCGCGGCAAAGAGAAGGGCCGCGCCGGTGGTGACGGCTGCGGCCCTGAGGGTTCTGCTTGTCGTGCGCATGGATGTCCTTTCACCAATGCGATGGATGCGCTGGTAAGCGCATGGCCATCCAACCCCTGTGAACAGGGGTAGACCAGGCATGGTTTTCTGAGAAACCATTCAGGAACGGAGGATTGCCATCGGGTTGGCCACAGTTACGGTGGAGCGCATGACCACGATCGAGATCGACGTCCCGACCGCCCTCGACAGCGCCGACCTGGAGGCCATCCGCCGGCTGCTCCCGCAACTCTCCCGCTCATCCACGTTCGACGAGGAGCGGCTCGTGGCGATGCTGGGCCACCCGGGCACCGACCTGCTGGTCGCCCGTGCCGACGGCGAGGTGGCAGGGATGGCCACGCTGGCGTCGTTCCCGCTCGCGACCGGCTGGCGCGGTCACGTGGACGACGTGGTGGTGGACGACGCATACCGCGGCCAGGGCATCGCCCGAAGGCTGCTGGAGGCGATCATCCAGCTCGCCGAGGCGCGGGGGCTGCGGACGCTCGACCTGACGTCGCGACCGAGCCGGCAGGCGGCGATCGCGCTGTACGAGTCGGTGGGATTCGTGCGGAGGGACTCGGCGCTGATGCGGTACGCGGGGGTGCGCGACTAAGGCGCCGCTAAGCCGGCCGATCCGGGCCTTCGCGTGCTTCCAGCCAGCCCGCTCTCGACAGTATCTCTCGGGCGATGTCGGTCACCGAGCGGTCGTCGGTCTCGACCCGGGTCACCGTTCTGTCTGCAGAGTCGAGCGTCCGCGCTGCGCGGCTGCTGCGGTCGATGTGCTCTGTGAGCGCGCTCCCGATCTCCCGTTTCGCGAGTCGATGAGCGGCGGTCGTGTCGCTTGCCGTCAGCAGCACGGCGAAGGGGCGCATCTCGGTGCCGAGCGCGGCGATGAGCGTTGACGTCTGGAGCACGCTGACGGTGTTGGTGAAGATGAGCCGCGTATAGCCGACCGCTCGATAGTTCTTCCACATCGCTGCGAGATTCTGTTCCGCCAAATCAATTCCGTCGCGCCACGGCTCGGGGAAGGCCTGGTCCAGGTTGTCGCCCTCGATGACCGCGTGGCGGATGCGCTCCCCCGCCAGAATGCGGGACGCCTCCGCCGCGACGGACGACTTGCCCACGCCTGATCGGCCGCCGATGAAGATGACGTCGGTGCGGGAGTCAGGTGACATCGTCTTCTCTCAGCGCCCGGGCCGCCGGCAGGAACCGGTCGAGCCGCGCGAGCAGGCTCTCCAGCGCCCCGGGAGCCTCCGACTCGTACGGCAGCACCGTCCCGTGCAGGTCGAGCACCTCCCGGCGGTCGTCGTCGATGCTCTCCCGGAACTGCTCGACCCAGGCGTGGTCGCCGTGACCGGGATGCCGCGACCCGTCGCGGGCGCGCTCCTCGAACCGGCGGACCAGCTCGTCCGCCGACGCCGTGCAGTGCACCTGGATCGCCGTGAAGCCGTACTCCGCCTGCCACGACTGGAACTTGGCGTCCTCGTAGGCTGCGTTGAACGCGGCGTCCACCACGAACGCAGCACCCGCCTGCAGCTGCCGCTCGACCACGTAGTCGAGCAGCGCGAAGCTGGCGCGGCCCAGCGCCATCGACCACTCCCGGCCGCCCGAGCCGAGGGTGTCGAACAGGAGCTCCTTCAGCCCGTCCTTGGACACCACGGGAAGGCCCCAGCGGTCGGCGATGGCCGTGCTCACGGTGGTCTTCCCTGACGCAGGGCGGCCGACGACCAGCACGACGGCAGGACCGGTGGCGGTGGACGGAGGTGGCGGTGGCGGCTGATCCGATGGCATGACGGACAGGGTAGCCCGGGCTGCGACGAGCGAACGGCTACCGGGCCGGCTACGTCACCACGACCGTGAGGAGATCCGGGCGCTGCCGCGGCACGGCTGGATCGACCAGGTGATCGCGGATGCGAGCTGACCGATCGGTCTGAAAGCATGCCGTTATGACTCGACCACTCGACGCCGACCATGACGACACCCCGCGCACGGCTCCCTACGACGCGATCGCCGACGGCTACACGGAGCTCAACGCGACCAGCCTGCTGAACGAGTACTACAACCGGCCGGCGCTCGTGGAGCTCGCGGGCGACGTCGTCGGTCGCCGGATCCTGGACGTCGGCTGCGGTTCGGGTCCGACCCTGGCCGACCTCCGCGAGCGCGGTGCGATCGTCACTGGTGTCGACGCGAGCGCCGGGATGCTCGAACAGGCACGAGCCCGGCTCGGGACCGGAGCCGACCTGCGCATGGCCGACCTGGCGGAGCCGCTGCCGTTCGACGACGGCACCTTCGACGACGTCATCGCGTCGCAGGTCCTCCACTACCTGGAGGACTGGGGGCCGGCCCTCGCCGAGCTCCATCGCGTCGTCAGGCCGGGCGGGCGCCTGATCGTCTCCGAGGAGCATCCCACCGCCCTCTTCCTCTCGGACCGGCTGTCGGGTGGTGACCGCGAGTACTTCGGGGTCCACGAGCGGACCGAGGAGTGGACGCTGGGCGGCCGGACCGCCGAGCTCACCTTCTGGGATCGGCCGCTGCACGCGATGACCGACGCGTTCGCCGCTGCCGGCTTCCGGATCGCGGCGATCAGCGAGCCTGCTCCCGCACCTGAGGCGTTCGAGCGCTTCCCGGAGATCGGGAAGCACGAGAGCGGGCGCTTCCTCGCGTTCCTGCTCTTCGTGCTGGTGGCGGAGCCGCCGCGATGAACGCGTTCGCCGCCGTCGCCCTCTTCGCACCGATCGAGGTCGGTACCGCCATCCCCCGGTCGGCGTGGCCCGCGCACCTGACGCTGGTCTCCAACTTCGTCGTTGGGGCGTCGCCGGAGCGGGTGATCCAGGTCGTCCGTGACGCGCTGGTGGACAGCCCACCCGTCGAGGCCCGGATCGCGGGGCGCGCGATGTTCGGACCCGCAGCAGACATCCCGGTCCAGCTCGTGGAGCCGGGCCCCTTCCCCGGCGTGCACGAGGCGCTGGCGGAGGCGGTCGAGCGCCTGCCCGGCTTCGTCGCCGACGAGCCCGGCTACTGGCACGACGGCTACCGCGCGCACATCACGCTCCGCGCGGGAGAGAGTCTGCGGGAAGGCGACGCGTGGCCGGTCCGGTGCTTCGCGGCGGTCCAGCTCACCGAGGAGTACGGCGCGATCATCGACGTCGTGAATGTGGGGTGGGAGTGAGCGGCGGCACGGCGCACTGAGCCCGGCTCGATGAGGAACATCCCTCCACCCAGCTCGATCACGACCTCCCGCTCCGGAGACGTCCGCGCCCGTCGCTGGCCGACGAACACCAACTGCGGGTGTCCCCGTCGAACGTCACGGTCAGAGGGTAACGCGACGTCCCACCGCCAGAACCCGGTCTGCCGCGGCCCGCGCACTGACCTCCGCGTCGAATCGCGTCTCCGTCACGAAGTCCAGCGGCTGCCAGCCGTGATACCAGCCGCTCATCTCGTCCGCGGTGAACGCCTCGGCCTTCGCCCGCGTCGCGTGTCGTCGGAGCGTCTCGTCGAGCGGGAGGTCCCACGCGAAGAAGTGCGACCGTGCCGCAATCGCGGCGAGGTGCTCGAGCGTGCGCTGGTAGCGTCCGGCGTTCATGATGCCCTCGACCACCACCACGAGTCCTCGGTCGAGTCCCCAGGCGGCGATCGTCCGGAGCAGGTCGATGCTGGCCGCCTCCGCCCTGTCGGCTTCGTTCAGGAGCTGCCTCCGCACGACATCCTGAGGCACCACGAGGCACTCGCCGGGCCCGAGCTCCTCCTGCACCAGGCGCGCCACGGTGGACTTCCCCGAGCCGGAGTTGCCGCGGAGGACGACGAGTGCGCTGGTGCGACCCTCAACGGCCGTCATGGCTGCGCCCCTTCCGCGACTGCGACCGTTCGCAGCACGCGGGCCGCCACCACCTCCACGTCGTCCGCGCTCGTGTCGACCACCTCGCCCTCGATGCCCGCGGAGTCGAGGATCGCCGTCAGCTCCCGCGCGCGGGCGAGGTGCCACGCCAAGCCGTCCGGATCGTCCCCGTGCCGCGCGCGCAGCCGTCGCTCGATGACCGTGGCGTCGGCCGTCAGCCGCACGAAGGTCGCGGCGCCGCCGACTGCGCGCCGGAATCGCTCCGCGTCCTCCCGGGACTCGATGACCCCGGCGACGACGACGAGTTGCGCGCCGGCCGCGCCGAAGTTCGCCACCAGGGCCGCGACGTTCGCGAGCTGCAGCCCCAGGTTGAACGGGTCGCCGGCCGCGGCGGGACGGAACCGGCGGATCTCGTCCAGGTCGACGACGGCGTGCGGGCGCGCCTCCAGGTCGCTCATCGCGTCGGCGACGGTGGTCTTGCCGACGCCGACCGTGCCGTTCAGGAACACTGCGTGCATCCCGCGATTCTTGCAGGCGCGGAGCGGAGGCTCCTCGAACGCATGGCATTGCGTGCACGGGCCGACGACCCTACGATCGCTGCGTGCCTACACCGACCGAGCGCGCGGACGAGTACTGGTCGGCGGTGTTCCGGGTCGAGCGGGCGGTGTTGAGGCTTCCCGGCGTGCACGCCACGTTCGTCGACGATCCCCGTGCCGGGATCTATGTCCTGCGTATCGGCGACACCGTGCGCGTGCGCGCCCGCGAGGCGCTCCGGGGGCAGGTCGACGGCCTCCTCCGCGGGCTCTCGGTCGAGGACGCCCTCGACCCGGCGCCGTGGAGGTCCGCCCTCCAGGGCCTCGATCCCGTGATCCTCGGCCCGGCGGCCCATTTCGTGTCGGGCGACGTTCTCCGTCCCGCGGTCGAGGAGGCTCGACCGACTGTCGAGGAGGTGCGGCGAATGGCCGAGCGGATCCCGGCTGAGGAGGTCGAGGAGTCCGGCGTGCTGGAGCCGGACGTCGAGCACTTCGGTTCCTGGGCGGACGGCGACCTCGTGGCCGTCTCGGCGCTGGGGCCCTGGGTCGGCGGACGCACCGACGTGGGCCTGCTGGTCGCCCCCGCCTTCCGGGGACGCGGCCTCGGCGAACAGGTGGCCGCGGTCGCCCTGGCCGTCTCGGCACGGCGCGCCGGACTCGCGCGCTGGCGGTGCCGGGAGGACAACGTCGCCTCGATGCGGCTTGCGGCGCGGTTGGGGCTGCAGCCGTACGGGAGGAACCTCGGCGTCCGGGTCTGAGGGCCACCTGGCGGCGCACGCGCGTGCGCCCACGTCACTCAGCGGCCCGCTAGCATCGTCACCAACCGCGACGAAGGGGGACATCTGTCATGGAGTCGAAGCTGCGACCGAGAGTCGTGCTGTGGTGGGGCATCGCGCTCACAGTAGCCGGCGTGTTGCTGGCCATGCTGATGCCGCAACTCGCCTACACCGCCGTCCAGCAGCCGAGCGCGGCGACGGGAGTCGACCAGGCACTCCTCGCACTGCTCGACCTGGTCGTCCGGGTCATCGGGGAGGTCATGACGCCGCTGGGTGTCGCACTCATCGGCGCCTCGGTGGTCATGGCCTACGTCGGCCGGCTCCTGGATGTTCGTACGAGCGAGGCCGGACAGGCGCGGGCGGTCGACCAGTGAGCTAACCGAATCACCTGCTGGCCGGATCACCTCCTGATCGTGGAGACCAGCACGCCGTCCTCGGTCGGGAGCACCCGCCGGACGGCGCCCGTGCCCTCCACCCGGAAGTCCCCGCCGTCCACGATCAACGCCGTGCGCTCGTCGACCCCGAGGGCGCCAGGGATCAGCCCAGCTTCGATGGCTGCGACCAGCCGGGAGAGCATGCCGCGCTGGGCGACGTGCACCTCCACGGCCAGGTCGACGAGGCCGATACCGGTCGCGACCTCCAGCTCTTCGCCCGTTTCGCCGGGCTCCTCCGGTGAGACGACCACTCCGCCGATGCGCGTGCCGCCCCCGAGCGAGCCCTCCGCCGCGATCATGGCGCCCGCCGAGACCCCGAGGTAGGGGACGCCCGCGGCGACCAGCCGGCGCAACTCGCCGAACACCGGCTCGAGCCCGGCGCGCACCTGTTCCACGTAGCCGCCGCCGACCGCGATGCCGTCGACGTCGGCGATCGCGTCGACCCCGATCGGCTCCCCCCGGCGGCCCGCGGTCAGGCGCAGCTCGAGCATGGATCCCGTTCCCGCCTCAGCCAGGAGTTCGCCGAGCGCCGCTGCCTTCTCCTCGGCCTCGGGGTGCAGTGAGATCACGGCGATGCGTGGCGTCACGCGGCCCGCGTGGCCTGCTCGCTGCGCGGCTTCGCGGACGAACGGGGCGTAGAGCGGGGCATCCGCCACGGTGGTCGCCCCGCCGCCGATGAGGTGCACGCTCACGCGGCATCCCACCCCGCTGCGACGGCGACCGATGCTGCCGCGTCGCCGGACTGGTCCCTGCTGAGGGTGCCTGGGCGGATCCTGCCGGCGCTGGCGCCCGGGTGATTCGAGTCGAAGGTCATCCGAGCAGGCTACCGAGCTATCCGGTCCAATCGACCGAGGTGAACATCGCGACCGTGTCGGTGAAGGAGGTGATCGACCCTTCGACGCTCGCTTCGATCGCACGATTCGAGGTGATCGCCTTTTTTTTCGTTTCCAGGGGTGCGCTCTAGCGGCGACCGCCGCCGATCCGCCACGTCAGCCCAGGCAGGATGCGCACGGATACGCGGCCGCGGGAGTTGAACGTGACGCGCCCGACCCGCTGCGATACCGACGCTCCGCTCTTCGAGATGTTCAGGTGCGCGCCCGAACCGAGACTGGCGCGTTTGCGGTAGTAGACGGGCACTCTCAGACCAAAACGATGTGGGCCGTCTTCGCCGAGCTGACGAAAATGCTAACGGGCCCATCAGTGTCGTAGTCGGCGGCGGCATCGAACGTGACGAACCCGCCACCCGATCGAATGGTTTCTGTAATCCTCTGCTGCAGCTCCGCGGGGTCACCCCCTTCAACAAGGTAGATCCTGCCGTCATGGATGACCTGGAAGTTCTGCATGGGCTGAGCCTAGTGAGCAGCCCCCACGAGTGAACACACCCCGTTCAGGTGCTGGATACTGCACGAATATTGCACGCAGCCCGGCTAAACGAGAAAACCCCCGGATTTCCGGGGGTTTTTTGGTGGGCGATACTGGGATCGAACCAGTGACCTCTTCCGTGTCAGGGAAGCGCGCTACCGCTGCGCCAATCGCCCAGAGCCTGAGTGCTCAGGATCGAGGTGGATACGGGATTCGAACCCGTGTATACGGCTTTGCAGGCCGCTGCCTCGCCTCTCGGCCAATCCACCGAAGCCACAACACGGAAGAACCGTACCGTATTCGAGAGGCCTGGAATCCGAGGAAACCAGGCCGACTCGAGCGGATGACGAGACTCGAACTCGCGACCCTCACCTTGGCAAGGTGATGCGCTACCAACTGCGCTACATCCGCATTTCGCACCCCGGTCTCCCGCGGCACTTGTACGACTTTAGCCGATCCCCGCACCGATGACCAAACCGGACGCGCCGTCCGGGTGTGTCGCGCGACGCAACGGCCGCCGCGCGGGGCCGATGTGCAATCGGGTGCCGCGGTCGGCTAGTATCGAGTCTCGCAGCCGGAATCCGCGGCCGCGAACGCACGGGCGATTGGCGCAGTTGGTAGCGCGCTTCCTTCACACGGAAGAGGTCATCAGTTCGAGTCTGGTATCGCCCACCACGACGACAGACGGCCCCCGGGAGTTCCCGGGGGCCGTCTCGCATTTCCGGGTCACCCGCCTGCGACCGCCGGCCGGCTCGCGACGTACAGGACGCCCGTGCGCTCCGGGAGCACGGGAACCATTGCTTCCGCCTCGTCCCTCAGCTCGTCCGCGTACTCGTCGCCGAGCGTCTCGCGGACCTCGTCCAGGTTCTCGAGCCAGAGCTCGTACATCCGCGTCAGTCGTTCCCGCCAGTGCGGTATCTCGATGCGCGACACGACCTGGAGGCCGCCCGCCTCGATGATCGGGCGCCAGTCCGGGACCGAGCGCTCACGCCCGTCGTCCGCCTCGTCCGCGGTGAACGCGTAGCGGCCGCCGGGCCGCAGGAGGCGGGCGGCCTCCCGCACCGCGGCGACCCGGTCGGATGCGAAGAAGATCGCGTCGGCGCACAGGACCGCGTCCGCGCAGCCGTCCGGCAGGCCGGTGTCCACGAGGTCGCCGACCTGGAACCGCGCACGACCCTCGGCGACCCAGCCGGCCGCGCGCTCCGTCGCCGCGGCGACACCGACCGGCGACCAGTCGACGCCGATCACGTCGGCCCCCGTCTCGCGGGCGACCCAGAGGCTCACGCCCGCTCGCCCGCAGGCGATGTCCACGAGCGTGCCGTTCTCGGGAAGCGCCAGCTCGGCCACGAAGGTTCTAAGCGTCCACAGGGTCGAGAACCCGTACGGTTCGACGCCCTCGGGGTAATCGTCACCGTCGACCTCCCGGGCGATGCGCTCCAGGACGGTGGCGGAGGTCGCGACACGGTGGTCGAGGTCGAACGCTTCTGCGGTGACCTCGGCCGGGATCGTGACCCGCGCTCCCGGGATGTCGATCGGCTCAGGCATGTGCGGACCTCCTCGCGCTGCGGTACTCAGTGTGCAGCTCCTCCAGGTCCGCGGGCACCAGCCGCTCAGTATCCGATGACGCCCGTGAAGTCCGGCGCGCCGTCCTGTCTGGCCGGGAGCGGGGTGCCGTTGACGTAGCGCGGCCACTCCAGGCGGTATCCGCCGACCGGCGTCAGCACGTTCGGGTACGGCGACGAGGGCGTGGCAGCGGCGGGAGGAGCCGCGGGCGGCGCGTAGGAGGCGGTCGCAACGGGCGGAGCGTAACCAACGGGCCCGACGACCGGCGGAACCACCCCCGCGCTCCGGGCACCCTTCTCCGCCTTCGGCCCGAACAACGTGTACGTCAACGGGATCAGGATCGTCCCCAACGCGTCCAGGATCGCGATGGTCGCCACGAGCCGCCAGTACGTGTCAGAGAACGTCGTGTGGTCGAACACCAGCGGCGCCGCGAGCCCCAGGGTGAGCGCGCCGACCAGCACCAGCGTGCACACGGTCACCTTGGACATGATCGGGCCGGTGAAGCGGCGCTGGGTGTTCAGCACCAGATGGATGTGCAGGAGGCCGAGCCGCACCACGACGACGAGCGCGATCCAGCCGACGAAGCCCCAGGAGGACGTGCCGGGGCTGCCCTCCGTAGAGGAGCTCCCGTCGAACGCCGGCGACCAGATCTTCACCAGGCCGTCCAGCAGCAGGAACGCCGACAGGATCACCGACACCGCGCCGAACCACGGCGCGCGGCGAGCGGACACGTCCGCGTCGTACCAGGAGACCAGCGAGAAGAACACCAGCAGCGCGATGGTGCCGATCAGCCGCCAGCAGGTCTCGTCCCAGGTCCCTATGATCACGGCGTAGACGCCGACCAGTGCGGCGGCGATCAGCGAGCCGACCACGATCCTCGGCAGGAGCTTGCGCACCCAGGCGAAGCGGTCGGTGTCGGGAGGGAGGGCGCTTGTCACGTCGGTCATGGCTCGAACGCTAGCGACGGGACGTCTGCCGCAGAATCCGTGCCAGTACGGTATTCGGGACCGCGCTATCCCGCGCTCTGGCTCGGATGCGGGAGATCCCCCACCCGCGCCTGCTCCCGCAGCATCGCCGTCGTCAGCTCGGCCCGCACCTCGGCATACTCCGGCTCCCAGTACACGTTGTGCAGCTCCTCCGGGTCCCGCTCCAGGTCGTACAGCTCCCACTCCGGCGGGTACGTGAAGGGCCCTGTCCCCGGCAGCCCGAGGCCGTCGTTGTAGAAGTAGATGAGCTTGTGCGTCCGCGTGCGGTAGCCGTAATGCGCCGGCGCGCGGTGCGAGCTGTCGTCGTGCTCCCAGTAGCGGTAATACATCCCCGGTGCCGGAGGCGACGACGGGGAGGCCACCAGGTCGCCCCAGAAGCTCCTCCCCTGCATCCGCTCCACGGGCTCCACCCCCGCGGCGTCGAGGATGGTCTGCGCCCAGTCCACGTTCGTCACGATCCCGTCGTGAACGGCCCCGCCCTCCACCCGCGACGGGAGGCTGAGCACCAGCGGCATCCGCAGCGACTCCTCGTACATCAGGCGCTTGTCGAACCAGCCGTGGTCGCCGAGGAAGAAACCCTGGTCGGAGGCGTACATCAGCAGGGTGTCGTCGAAGCTGCCGCGCTCGTCGAGCCAGTCGATGACGCGGCCGACGTTCTCGTCCACGGCCTGCACGCAGTCGAGGTAGTCCTCCATGAAGCGCTGGTACTTCCAGACCGCGGCGTCCTCGTAGCTGAGGCCGTCCGGCGGGGTCGCCTTCAGGTCTTCCAGGGCGAGGTGCTCCGCGATCCGCATGGCTGCCCGCCTGGCCGAGGTCGACCGGGTGGCGTAGTCGTCGTCGAAGGTCGCGGGCAGCGGGACGGCCTCGGTCCGGGGGCGCGACCCCTCCCGCGGCTCCCACGGCCGGTGCGGCGCCTTGTGGTAGATCAGCACGCACCACGGGTCGTCCCCTGGTAGCGAATCCAACCACGAGAGCGCCAGGTCGGTGATGATGTCCGTCGCATACCCCTCCACGGTCCGCTCCCCCGCCGCCGACAGGAACAGCGGGTCCCAGTACTCCCCCTGCCCCTCCGATCCGACCAGCACGTCCCAGTAGTCGAAGCCTTCGGGATCGTGCCCCGGCCCGTGACCCAGGTGCCACTTGCCGACGATCGCCGTGCGGTAACCCGCGGTCTTCAGCTGCGACACGAACGTCGGCTGGGAGGCGTCGATCGGCGTCTCCAGCGTGGTCACGCCGTTCACGTGGCTGTACGTGCCGGTCAGGATGCTCGCGCGGCTCGGCGAGCAGAGCGAGTTCGTGACGAAGCAGTTCCGGAAGAGCACCCCGCGCCGCGCGATCTCGTCGATGCGCGGCGTGGAGTTCACCACCGATCCGTACGCCCCGATCGCGTGGGACGCGTGATCGTCGGTGAGGATCATCACCACGTTCGGCCGGCGCTTGCTCATCGGACCGGGTAACTGCTCTCGTCGAGGCCGCTCATGCTCGGATCGTAACGGACCCCGCCCACGTCGTACATCGACGTCATCCAGTGGTAAAAGTTGTCGCCGCGCTCGACCAGCGCCGTGTAGAGCCGGTGCAGCATCCGGGCGCGGACCTCCTCGAACTCGGGATGCTCGTAGCGGTTGTGCAGCTCGTCCGGGTCGGCCTCCAGGACGTACAGCTCGTTGACGGACTCGGGGTTCACGACCAGCTTGTAGCGCCGGTCGCGCAGCATCCGCTGCGGGTATGGGAAGTGGTGGCCGTGGAACTCGCACAACACGTCCTGCTGCCAGTCGACGTCCTCCCCGCCGACCAGCGGGAGCAGGTTGCGGGAGTCCAGCGCTGGGCGGGTGTCGGCCCCGGCGAGCGCGAGGATGGTCGCGGTCGCGTCCGTGAGCGTCACGAACTCGTCGCTGACCTGCCCCGGCGGCATCCCCGGCACGCGGATGATGCCCGCGGTGCGGTAGATGTCCTCGTACATCGCCGGCCCCTTGTCGTGGAGGCGGTGCGCGCCGGTGAACTCGCCGTGGTCGCTGGAGAAGAACACCGCGGTGTCGTCCGACAGCCCCAGCTCGTCGAGCGTGTCGAGCACGCGGCCGAGCTGCCGGTCGATCAGGGTCACGTAGCCCCAGTAGACCGCGATCAGCTTGCGGCTGGTCTCGATAGGGATGGTGTCGAACGTCCAGTGCTTGCTGTAGTTGCGCTGCACCGGCGGCTTGCCGAGGAAGTCCTCCTGCACGGAGGCCGGCAGCTCGATCTGCGCCGGGTCGTACATGTCGAAGAACTCGTCAGGCATCAGGTAGGGCAGGTGCGGCCCGAAGTAGTGCAGCCCCAGGAAGAACGGGGTCCCCTCGGTCAGTCGTCCCTCGGCGTAGTCGCGAAGCATCGCGATCGCCCGCTCCGCCAGGTAGTACTCGAACGTGGCCTCCTCGGGCTGGTGGAGCCGGGCGGCGAGTAGGTTGCCGGGGCTCCCGTTCGGCAGCACGCCGCGGATGCGGTCGTCGATCGCGTACGGCGGGTAGCCGTGCTTGGCGAGGTACGCGAGGTAGTCCGGGCTGTCGACCGGGTTGTGCCAGCCGGGCAGCGTCGGGCCATCGAAGCCGTAGTCCGCCGCGGTTCTGTTCGTGCCGACGTGCCACTTGCCGACCAGCCCAGTGCGGTAGCCCTGCTCCTGGAGGGCCTGCGCGAAGGTGAACTGACCCTCGCGCAGGTCCTCCAGGTAGCCGACGTTCCGCTCGTAGTTGGCGAGCAGGCGGTGCCGGAACGGCGCCTGACCGGTCAGCAGGCTCGCGCGCGCCGGGGTGCAGATCGCCGTCGGGGTGTACCACCGGTCGAACCGCGTGCCCGTGGCCGCCAGGCGGTCCAAGGCAGGGGTGCTGATCCGGGTGTTGCCGTAGCAGCCGAGCGTGTCGACCCGGTGCTGGTCGGTCAGCAGGAACAGGATGTTCCGGCGCTGGCCGTCGTGCTGTGGAGCGGTGGAGGTCAATGTCCCGCCTTGGCATAGAGGTCGGAGGTGTAGTAATCCTTCGCACTGCCCGGCTGCTGCAGCGTGCCGACGGTGGTGAAGTACTTCCCAAAGGTGTCGAGCCACTTGTCCACATCGCCCGACTTGGTGGAGGCCTCCAGGGACGCGGACGAGACGAGCTGGTCGAAGCCGGCGTCGGTGGTCACCTGGTCGACCGGGACGTTGGTCATCTGCGACACGAGGTTGATGGCCTCGGTGCGGTGCGCGAGGCGGTAGTCGTTGGCCTCCTTGAGCACGGCGAGGACGGCCGAGACCATCTTCGGGTTCTGCGTCGGCAGGTTCTCCCGCGCCACGAACGCGGTGACGAAGCGCATGGAGCTGGAGAAGTCGGAGTCCTTCGCGAGCTCGATGATGCCCGGCTGCTGCTTCTTCACGGTGGTGAGCTGCGGGTAGCCGAAGCCGGCCGCGTCGAACTGGCCCGCGGAGAGCGCGGAGGTCAGCGTCGCGTAGTCGAGCGGCGTCGCGTCGATGTCGCTCATGCTCATCCCGGCCTTCTGGAGGCCGAGGCGCAGGATCATCTCGCCTGACGTGCCCTTCGGGTAGGCGACCTTCTTGCCCTTGAGGTCCTTGATCGTCTTGATGCCCTTGCCGGGGAGCGCGACGATGCGGTCCGCGTTGGTGAAGGTGTCGATCGCGACGATCTTGGCCTTGCCGGAGGCGGGCAGCCAGAGCGCGCCGGGGCCGATGTAGCCGAAGTCCAGGCTGCCGGAGGCCATGGCCGTGATCTGCAGCGGGCCGTTGGTGAAGACCTGAGGGTCCACGGTGAGGCAGTGCGCCGCCCACAGGTTCTTGGCCTTGGCGATGGCGAGGAGGCTGGTGCCGTTGAAATCGCCGATGTAGCCGAAGTTGACGTTCTGCGTGGTCGAGCACGAGGTCGCGCTGGAGCCGGAGCCGGCCGAGGCCGAACCGCTGCTGCAGGCGGCGAGCGAGAGGACGAGTGCTCCGGCGGCGAGGGCGGCGATGCCCAGGCGTGCGGGGATTTTTGGCATGGCGATGCTGCTTTCTGTCGGTCGGGTGGTGCTGGGATGTGGTGTGATGCGGGCGGTGTTGTCGTGCGGGCGGTGTTGTCGTGCGGGCGGTGTTGTCGTGCGGTATGGGGGCGAGGTCAGCGCTGCGCGCCGACGCTCGCGGTGTCGAGGGCCGGCTGGTGGTAGACGGCCCGCCAGACGCGGTTCTTGATCTCCGCGAACTCGGGCGACAGCCGCGTCTCTTCGGTGCGGTTCGGCGGGAGGTCGACGTCGATGACCTCGAAGATCCGGCCGGGACGGGCGGCCATGACGACGACCCGCGAGGCCAGGTACACGGCCTCCTCCACGTCGTGCGTGACGAAGAGGACGGTGCGCCGCTCCTCCTGCCAGGTCCGCAGAAGCCGGTCCTGGAGGGTGACCCTGGTCAGCGCATCGAGGGCGCCGAACGGCTCGTCCATCAGCAGCAGCCGCGGGTCGACCGCGTAGGCGCGGGCGAGGGCGGTGCGCTGCTTCATGCCGCCGGACAGCGCCTTGGGGAGCTGGTCGGCGTGCGTCGTCAGCCCGACCAGGTCGATGTAGTGCTGCGCGCGCTCGCGGCGCTCCGCCGCCGGCACTCCCGAGACGCGGAGGCCGAACTCGACGTTCTTGCGGACCGTCAGCCACGGGAAGAGCGCGTACTGCTGGAAGATCACGCCGCGCTCCGGGCCCGGCCCGTCGACCGGCTCCCCGTCCACCAGGACGGTTCCGGAAGTCGGCGTCTCGAGCCCGGCGACGATGTTCATCAGCGTGGACTTGCCGCAGCCGGACGGGCCGACCAGCGTGACGAACTCGCCGTCGGCGACATCCAGGTCCACCCCGCCGAGCGCGGTGAACTCGTCGGTGCCGAGCGGGAAGACCTTGCGGAGGTCCCTGATGCTGATCTTGGGGGTCATCGGCGTTCCTGCCACGAGGTCACTCTCCGTTCGATGGCCATCAGCACGCGGTCCATGAGCAGACCGAGCAGGCCGATGAAGATGATGGACACGAAGATCGTCGGCAGGTCGAAGTAGAGCTGCGCCTGCTGCATCCGGAAGCCGAGGCCCTGCTGGGCCGCGATCAGCTCGGAGGCGACGAGCGTCGCCCACGACGAGCCGAGGCCGACGCGCATTCCGACGAAGATGAACGGCGAGGAGGCCGGGACGATGACGCGAGCGAAGATCGTGCCGTCCTTCGCGCCGAGCACCCGCGCGGCGTTCACCAGCGTGCGGTCGACGCTGACGACGCCCTGGTAGGTCGCGACGATGGCGGCGAGGAACGACGCCAGGAAGATGACGAACACTCGCGCCACCTCGCCCGTGCCGAGCACGACGATCGAGAGCGGCAGGATCGCCAGCGGCGGGATCATGCGCACGAACTGCACCCACGGATGCAGGAGCCCGCGCGCCGTGGTGTACCAGCCCATCAGGAAGCCGAGCGGGATGGCTAGCAGCGTCCCGAGCAGGAAGCCGACCAGCACCCGGGCCAGGCTCGCCCCGATGTCGGCGAACAGGATGCCGTTCGACGCCAGGTCGAAGGTCTTGGCGACGACCGCGGGCGGGCTGGGCAGGATCGTGAAGAGCGACAGCAGCCAGAACACGCCGATGCCGGCGACGATCGAGATGGTGGTGAACGCCCAGGTGGGCACCCGCCTGCGCCGGCCGGGGCGCGCGGGCGGCGCACCACCCTCCTCCACAGGGAGGCTCTCGGTCGCGAGGGTCGTCATGGTTCTCCTTGTCGAGATGGGTTCGGAGGGCTAGGCCTGCCGGCGCGCGGCGTCGGCGGGTTCGGGGAGGCCGGCGAGGCTCGCGTAGCCGACCAGCAGTGAGGAGCGGTGGAAGGCCGCGGCGATCGCGCCGAGCGCCCCGGCCTCGTCGTGAAGGGTGGAGACCCGCAGCCGGGCTCCGCCTCCGACCAGGAGGGTCTCGCGCGCGAAGGCGTCCCGCGCGGCGTCGAGGAAGCCGGGGAACCGGAGGACGTCGCCCGCGATCACGATGTCCCGCGGGTCCACGACGACCGACGCCGCCGCGAGCGCGCGCCCCGTCGCCTCCCCCGCCGCGCGCACGACGGCATCCGCCACACTCCCGTCGGGGTCGCCGTCCTCCGCGCGGGCGGCCGCGAGCCGCTCCTGGATCGCGGGCACCGAGGCGACCGTCTCGAGGCAGCCTGTCTTGCCGCACCAGCACGGGAGACCGTCCGGCTCGACGGTCACGTGGCCGACCTCCCCGGCCGAGCCGGACGCTCCGGAGACCAGGCGCCCTGAGACCACGAGCCCGCCGCCGACGCCGTCGCCGAGGCGCGCGTAGAGGAGGCTGTCCGCGTCGTCGGCGCGTCCCCAGACGGCTTCGCCGAGCCCGGCGAGACGGGTGTTGTTGTCGAGGGTGAGCGGAGCCGAGAAGCGACCGGCGAACCGGCCGCGGATCAGGTCGAGCAGCTCGTCCCTGCCCTGGCCGCGCCAGCGCGGCGGCGTGCGCTGCTCGCCGCGGAAGGCCGTGCTGAGCGGGCCGGGGACGCCGACACCGATGCCTTCCAGCGCCTGGAGGCCGACCTCCTCGTCGCGCGCCAGGCCTTCGATCAGCGCGAAAGTGGCGTCGATGCGCTCCGACCAGGTGGTGTCCCGGTCGTAGGCGCGCTCCCCCGAGACGATGATCTCGTTGGACGCGTTGACGACCGCGACGTGCACGCGGCGGTGCCCGAGGTCGACGCCGAGGAACTGCCCGGACGCGGGGTCGAGGGCCAGCTTGGCCGCCGGCCGTCCGCGCCCGCGCTTGTCGTCGACGGTGGGGCGCTCGACGAGGACACCCCGGCGCAGCAGCACGGCAGTGATGTCCGAGAGGGTGGTGCGGGAGAGCCCGACGCGCTTCTCCAGCTCCGCACGGGTCAGCGGGCCGATCTCGCGGAGAGTCGCGAGAATCCGCTCTTCGTGGGTGCGCCGGATCAGCTGCGGCACGTCAGTGGGCTTGTGCACGATCGCAACTGTATGGAGTGTGAATTATTCCGTCAACGCAACGGCATAAATGAATTTTCACAACATCCTTGACGCCCGCTCCGCTGCGGGAATCAGGCGCGGAACAGCCCGGAGATATCCATTCGACCGCCCGGTTTCCGGAAGAATTCGCGGGATCTAGCATGTGGCAGCGCCGAGCCTCGGCGCTCTCCGGCGCAGAGTTGCGCCACAGGAAGGGGCACCATGAAACGTCTCCGGAATCTCCTCGCGCTGGGCGCGCTCGCGCTCACGGTCACCGCGCTCGCCCTCGTCGCCGTGCCGCAGAGCGCGACCGCCGCCTCGTCGCTCCCCTGCGACCTGTACGGCTCGGCTTCCACTCCGTGCGTCGCCGCGTACAGCTCCGTGCGCGCGCTCTACGTCGGCTACAGCGGCAGCCTGTACCAGGTGACACGTGCCTCCGACGGCCACACCCTCGACATCGGGGTGCTGAGCGCGGGAGGCTACGCGAACGCCGCGGCGCAGGACACGTTCTGCGCCGGCACCACCTGCACGATCACCGTCGTCTACGACCAGTCGCCGCGCCACAACGACCTCACCATCGAGGGACCGGGCGTGCAGGGCGGCCAGGACGTCGGCGCCATCGCCGACCTGCTCCCGGTGACGGTGAACGGCCACGAGGCGTACGGCATCCTCATGCAGCCGGGCGTCGGCTACCGGCACACCAGCGGCGCTGGCGTCGCGACCGGCTCGCAGCCCGAGTCGATGTACCTGGTCGGCAGCGGCACGAACGCCAACGACAAGTGCTGCTCCGACTTCGGCAACGCGGAGGTGCAGGAGGCCGACACCGGCGCCGGGCACATGGACGCGCTCAACATCTCGGTGCGCAACGCTACGGGCAGCTACGGCAACGGCCCCTGGGTCGCCGCCGACCTGGAGAACGGCCTCTACAAGGGCGCCACGCTCACCGACAACTCCAACCACGGCAACAGCAGCGACTTCGTCACGGCCGTGCTGAAGAACAACGGCACCACGGGCTTCGCGCTGAAGGGCGGCGACTCCCAGTCCGGGGCTCTGACCACCTGGTACGACGGGCCGCTGCCGGCGGGAGGATACGCGCCCATGCACCTGGAGGGCTCGATCGTGCTCGGCACCGGAGGCGACGACAGCAACCGCGGCACCGGCTCCTTCTTCGAGGGTGCGATGACGGCGGGATATGCGCCGGACGCGACGGACGCCGCCATCCAGGCGAACATCGTCTCGACGAACTACGCCGGCTACAGCCGTGGCGGCGTGCAGGTCGTCGGCAAGGGCGGCCTGTGCGTGGACCCCTCCGGCAACGACACCGGAGGCGACGGGGAGCAGGTGCAACTCAACACCTGCGACTCCACCGCGTTGGATCAGAAATGGGTGCTCAACCCGGACGACACGGTCACGACGGTCGGCGCCTGCCTCGACATCATGGGCAACAGCACGGTGAAGGGCACGAAGGTCCAGCTCTGGACCTGCGACTCCGCCGGCGGCCAGGTCTGGGTCCCGCAGTCGAACGGTTCGCTTCTCAACCCGCAGTCCGGGCTCTGCCTGGACGACCCGGGCGGGAGCGTCACACCGGGGACGCAGCTGCAGATCTACACCTGCAACGGCCTCCCCGCGCAGCATTTCCCGATCCACTGAGTCGCGGGCACCGCTGAGCGAGCGGGTCTCCGGAGGTCGCGTGCGCCCCCGGGAACCTCTCCCGGCCTAGCCGCCGGGCGCGAGCGCGCGCAGCGCCGTCACCAGCTGCTCGGTGTCCGGCATCCCCCTGAGTCCGGCCGGTGTCGGGTAGACACGGCACGCCAGCTCCCGGATGGGCTCGGCCGCCGGGAACAGGTCGGCGCCGTCGACCACGATCGTCGGCGAGCCGGCGAACACCGTCCCGGCGAGGTCGGCGGGATCCTCCAGCAGCCGGTACTCCACCGCCGCGTCGATCCCGGCCTCGGCGAGCGCGACCTCCAGCCGTGCGCCGGCTTCGCGCCAGCTCGGGCAGTCCTGGATGTGCAGCACCTCGACCTGCATAGCCCTCCGATCGACCCTCTCCCGTCCTTACCTTACGTTCCGTGACACGACCGGATGCGCTCGGCGCCGCGGTGCCGCATCCTTGGGCGATGAGCTTCGCACCGGCCCGCCCCCTGGAGCAGCTCTACGCGTCCAGGTCCAGCATCAAGTGGCGCCGCTATCCCGCGGACGTCCTGCCGGTCTTCGTCGCCGAGATGGACTTCGACGTCGAGCCGGCCATCCTCGACCGGGTCGCCGAGACGCTCCGCAACTCGGACACCGGCTACCTCGACTCGGCCGGTCCGCTGGCGCCCGCCTTCGCGGACTTCGCGTGGAGCTCGTGGTCGTGGGGCGTCGACCCGGAGTGGGTGCACCTGGCCACCGACGTGACGGTGGGCGTGGTCGAGACGCTGCGGCTGGTGCTGCCGGAGGCCGGTGGGCGCGTCGTGCTGACGCCTCCCGTCTATCCGCCGTTCTTCGAGATGATCGAGGAGGCCGACGCCGTCGCGATCACGGTCCCGCTGCGCGAGGACGCCGGCTGGACGCTCGACCTCGACGACCTGGAGGCCGCCTTCGCCGCGGGAGCCGACGCGATGCTGCTCTGCAACCCGCAGAACCCGACCGGCCGATGTCACAGCCGGCGCTCCCTGGAGGCGCTCGCCCGCCTCGCCGCCCGTTACGGGGTGTTCGTCGTCAGCGACGAGGTGCACGCCCCGCTCGCCCACCCGGGCGCCCGCTTCACGCCGTTCGCGCCCGTCGCCCTGGCCGCCGGCGCCCGCGCCGTCACGGTGACCTCCGCCAGCAAGGCGTGGAACCTGGCCGGGCTCAAGTGCGCGGT
This sequence comes from Leifsonia sp. NPDC056665, assembly GCF_042791795.1. NCBI lineage: Bacteria > Bacillati > Actinomycetota > Actinomycetes > Micrococcales > Microbacteriaceae > Leifsonia > Leifsonia sp. NPDC056665. The sequence continues at coordinate 25,742 of NZ_JBHTXK010000016.1, read as the reverse complement.
CATCGTCGCCGCTGAGCCGGCCACCGCCGACCTGCTCACCCGGCTCCCGGAGGAGCTCGCGGCACGCACCAGCATCCTCGGCCTCCACGCCAACGTCGCGGCGCTGTCGTGCCTGCGCTGGCGGGACGGCCTGCTCGACCAGCTCGTGACGAACCTCCGGCTGCTGGAGGCCGAGCTCGCCGTGCACGCGCCGTCTGTGCACGTCATCCGGCCCGATGCCGGCTACCTGGCCTGGCTGGACTTCCGGGAGACCGGGCTCGGCGACGACCCCGCCCGCACCCTGATCGACGTCGGCCGGGTCGCCCTCAACTCCGGCCTCGCGTTCGGCGAGCAGGGCCGCGGCTTCGCCCGGATCAACCTCGCCTGCGACCCGAACACCGTGGTGGAGGCGGTCCGCCGGATCGCCGCGACCGTGGCCGCGGCGAGCCCGGCGCTGGCGCCCCTCCCCGCGTAACGCTCTCGCGATTCGGCACGAATGTCGCGAAAGGACCCTCCCGCGATTCCGCACGAATGTCGCGAAACGGCGGCGCATTCGCGCGATTCGGCACGAATGTCGCGCGGGGCTACGCCTCGAGCGCCTGCTTGAGGTCGGCGATGATGTCGCGGAGGCTCTCGATCCCGATGGACAAGCGCACCAGGCCGGGGGTGATCCCGGCCTCCAGCCGCTCCTCCTCGGTGAGCTTGGCGTGGATGGTGCTGCCCAGGTGGATGGCCAGCGTGCGCACGTCGCCGATGTGCGTCATCGGGCTGACCAGCCGCAGCGCGTCGAGGAACCGCTGCGCCGCGGCCCTCCCGCCCGCGAGGTCGATGGACACGATGGAGCCGGCGCCTTTCGGCATGTACCTGGCCGCGAGGTCGTGGAACGGGTCCCCGGCGAGCCCCGGGTAGAACACCCGCGCCACCTCCGGCCGGCCGGCCAGGAACTCCGCCACCTCCTGCGCGTTGGCGACGTGCCTGTCCATCCGCACCGACAGCGTCTCGATGCCGTGCAGGAGCAGGAAGGTGCTCATCGGCGGCACCGTCGGGCCGTACTCCAACACGATCACCGAGCGCAGGTAGGCCAGGTACGCGCCGTCGCCGAACCGCTCCACGAACGACGGGACCCCGGGCCGCGGAGGCGCGGTGAGCTGCGGGAAGCGGTCGGTGTGCGCCGCCCAGTCGAACCGGCCGCCGTCGACCACCGCACCGCCGATCACCGATCCGTGACCGGACAGCCACTTGGAGGTCGAGTGCACGACGATGTCGGCGCCGTCCTCGATGGGGCGCCAGAGGTACGGCGTCGGCACGGTGTTGTCGACGACCAGCGGGACGCCGGCCGCGTGCGCGATCCCGGCCAGCCGCTCGATGTCGACCACCTGGTTGAGCGGGTTCGGCAGCGTCTCGGTGTAGACGGCCTTCGTGTTCGGCCGGAACCGCGCAGCCCACTCCGCGTCGGACGCGTCGTCGGCCACGTACTCGAACGCGATCCCCTGCCGCTTCAGGATGCCGCGGAACATCTCCCGCGTGCCCTCGTACAGCGACCGGGTGGCGAGGATGTGGTCGCCCGCCTCGGCGAGCGCGTTGAGCGCCGCGGCGATGGCGGCCTGCCCGCTGGAGACCACGATCCCGTCGACGCCGCCCTCCAGGTCGGCGATCCGCCGCCCCGCCACCGCGTTGGTCGGGTTGTCGTTGCGCGAGTACGCGCGGTAGCGGCTGCGGCCGGCGAAGCGCTCCTCGCCGTCGTCGAAGTCGTCGAAGACGTAGCCGGCGGTCTGGTAGATCGGGGTGACGCGGGCGCGGGTCTCAGCGTCGACCACCGCGCCGGCGTGGATCTGCCGGGTCTCGAAGTCGAGAGGGTGCGAACAGTCGTCAGGCATGCCGACACTGTAGTGACGCAGGGCGGGCGCCGTGCACTCCGCGTTCACCGTTCGTCACGGACGCCGCTCAGCTCCAGCCGTACAGCGTCCGCAGCGCGGTGCGGACGGTCGCGAACCGGCGCGCGTCGAGGGCGGCGGCCTCCCGGCGCATCCCGGTGCGGTGCACCCGGAAGACCCGGTCGAGCCGGACGAAGCTCGCCCTTCCCTGGCCGTCCCAGTCTCCCGCGCCGATCGCCAGGTACTCGGGACGCCCGGGATGCGCCTGGCTGGTCAGCGCGACCGCGATCAGGGAGCCGGAGGGCTCTGCCGCCACCACGAGCACCGGGCGGTCCTTGCCGCGGCCGTCGTTCTCCTCGTACGGCACCCAGGTCCAGACGATCTCGCCGGGGTCGGGCTCGCCGTCCGTCTTCGGGTTGTACGAGGTGCGCAGGCCCTTCAGCCGGCGCGGGTCGACCTGGATCGTCGCGTCGACGCCGCCGCGCCCGGGCTCGACCCCGGCGACGCGTCCGGAGCGGGCACGCGCGAACCGGGAGGCCGGTCGTTCAGTCTTCCGCGCCGCCGGCCGGAACAGTCGCGCGATCGCGTCGAGGAGTCGGCTCACTCGTGGCACGATAGCGGATCCGGGTGAGGCCCACCGTGAAGCGCAGCGCGAGCGCCAGCAGCAGCGACACCACGAACGAGCCGATCAGCACCGAGAATCCCGCGATCGCCTGGGCCGTGAACAGGTCGAAGTTCCCGCTGTCCACCATCCCGCCGCCCGCGGCGAACAGCCCGAGGTAGAGCAGGCCGACCATGCTCGCGACCGTCACGATCACGATCAGCGCCATCGACGCGCCGAACCGCGCCCGCGCGGCCAGGTCGACCATCGTCGCGCACGCCACCGCAGCGATCGCGCCGAGCAGCAGCGACCAGCCGACGGTCAGCACGCCGGCCGCGGGCGTGATCGCCACGAGCCCGGAGAACGCGCCGCAGAGCGCGCTCACCGTGGTGGGCCGTCGCAGCAGCACCCTGTCCACGACCATCCAGGCCAGGCAGCCCCCGGCGGAGGCGACGAACGCGTTGATCGAGATCAGGCCGGTGAAGGAGTCCACCGCCCCCTCCGACCCGACGACCAGCCCGAGCCAGCCGACCCAGAGGAGCGTCCCGCCGATGGCGATGGCCGGGAAGCTGCGCTGCTCGGGAGGCCGGTGCTCGCCGCGCCCGCACGCCAGGATGACCCCGGCGGCCGCCGCTCCCGCAGCCACGCCGATGGGCAGCGCTCCCCCGAAGTCGATCACGCCGAGGACGCCGGTCGCCCAGCCGTCGTCCAGCGCGAACACGGCGTAGCCCGCCGGGTACAGCACCAGCACCGACCAGAGCACCGTGAAGACCAGCCAGGCGCGCAGCGTGATCCGCGACGCGACGGCGACGCCCACGATCGCGACCGACACCGCTGCCGCCGCGAGGATCGCCCCCGCCTTGGCCAGCGCGTACAGGTCGGGCCGGTGCGTCGCCGCCCCGAAGCCGCTGGCGAGGTCGAACGACGGAGCGCCGATCACGTGCGCCAGCAACGGCCGTCCGGCGATCATGCCGTAGCCGCCCGCCACGCCGAGCAGGATCGTCGCCGCCGTGCCGGTCAGGGCGAACTTCATGGCACGGGAGGTCGTGGAGCGCCCACCGAGCCCGCCGACGAAGAAGGCGAGGCCGAACGGGACGAGCAGCGTCAGCGCCCCGCAGACGAACAGCAGCAGGGTGTCGACCTGCTCGCTCGTGGCGGCCATCCCGCTCCTTCCGCCTCAATGCAAGCATTACCCTAGCGGCCCGGCACACGCGGAACGGGGCGCCGCCCGCAGGCGGCACCCCGTTCGCGGATGCTCGATGGTGTGGTCGGGTCACACCGGCTCGAGCGAGTAGCCCTCCTCGCCGTGCACGACGGTGTCGACGCCGGCCAGCTCGTCCTCGTTCTTGATCCGGAAGCCCATCGTCTTCTGGATGACCCAGCCGATCGCGTAGGCCAGGACGAAGGAGTAGATCAGGACGCTGAAGGCGCCGATCGCCTGCGCTCCGAGCTGCACCAGGCTCCCGCCGTACCAGAGGCTGGAGAACGGCTTGGTGGCGTCGCCGTCGATGTGGGTGAAGCCGAAGACACCGATCCACAGCGTTCCGATGATGCCGCCGATGAGGTGGATGCCGACCACGTCGAGCGAGTCGTCGAAGCCGAGCTTGAACTTGAGGTCGATCGCGACGGCGCAGACCGCGCCGGCGACCAGGCCGAGCAGGATCGCGAAGCCCGGGGTCAGGATGTTACAGGCCGGGGTGATCGCGACCAGGCCGGCGACCGCACCCGACGCCGCGCCGATGGAGGTCGGTTTGCCGTCCTTGATCTTCTCGACGATCAGCCAGCCGATGGTCGCGGCGGCCGGGGCGGCGAGCGTGTTGATCCAGGCGATCGCGGCGACGCCATCGACCGCGGCCTCCGATCCGGCGTTGAAGCCGAACCAGCCGAACCACAGCAGCGCGGCGCCGAGGAGCGTCAGCGGCACGTTATGCGGCTTGCTCATGCCCTTCTGGAAGCCGACGCGCTTGCCGAGCACCAGGGCGAGGGCGAGGCCCGCCGCACCGGCGTTGATGTGCACCGCGGTGCCACCGGCGAAGTCGTTCACGTGCAGGACGGAGGAGATCCAGCCCTGCGACAGGTTGAACACCCAGAACGCGACCGGGAAGTAGACGACCGTCACCCAGACGCCCGCGAAGACCATCCAGGCGCCGAACTTCGCGCGGTCGGCGATCGCGCCGGAGATCAGGGCCACGGTGATGATGGCGAAGGTGGCCTGGAACCCCGCGAAGGCGAGGCCGCCGAGGTCGGGGGTGATGCCGTCCTTGCCCATCAGGCTGGACAGGAACCAGTCCGGCGTGCCGAGCACGTGCGGGATGAGCGGCGTCCCGAACGCGAGGCCGTAACCGTAGACGACCCACAGGACGCCGACGATGGCCATCGCGCCGAAGCTCATCATCATCATGGAGACGACGCTCTTCGCGCGGACCATGCCGCCGTAGAAGAATGCGACGCCGGGGGTCATCAGAAGGACGAGGGCTGCGGCGACGAGCAGCCACAGGGAGTTGACGGTCCCTACCGGTGCGTAGTCCGCTGCTGTGTGCAACACCATGCGAGTCTCTACCTCTCTATGCGACGCCCTTGGGGGGGGTTCTGACTCATCGGAGCCGAGCCGGGCGCTTCGGGGTGGAGCCAGTCTGATCGCGGGAGGTTTCGGCTGCGGGCTACTCGTGTTTCGCGGGTGTTACGCATCCCTGCGCTGTGTAAACAGTCTGTTTCGCCGCCGTGCGAATGTCCGGGGCGGTCGCGGGGAGGGAACCCTATTCGTCGTGCGGCGGCAGCTCGCCCGCCGTCAGCGCGATCATGCGCGACACCGAGCGGAGGTACTTCTTGCGGTAGCCGCCGCCCAGCATCTCGTCGTCGAACACCTCGCTGATCGCCGTCCCGGTCTGCACGATGGGGATCTCCGCGTCGTACACGCGGTCGACGAAAGCCACGAGCCGGAGTGCCGCCATCTGGTCGTGGAGCACGTGGACGTCGGAGAGGCCGATGACGTCGACGCCGTCGAGCATCTTGATGTAGCGCGACGGGTGCACGGTGGCCAGGTGCGCGATGAGGCCGTCGAAGGTGTCGCTCGTGGCCGTCTCGCCGCGCGCTGCGAGAGCCGCGAGCATCCGGTCGTACTGTGCGGCGTCGACGCTGACCGCTGCACCGGAGGTGTCGCGGCGCCGGTAGTCGAGGCCGTCGATGCGCAGGGTCTGGAAGTTGGCGGAGAGCGACTGGATCTCGCGCAGGAAGTCGCTCGCGGCGAACCGGCCCTCACCGAGTGCGTTCGGGGGCGTGTTGCTCGTGGCGGCGATGCGGGTGCCGGAGGCGACCAGCTCGCCCAGCATCCGGGTCATCATCATGGTGTCGCCCGGGTCGTCCAGCTCGAACTCGTCGATGCAGATCAGGGTGGAGCCGCGCAGGAGGTCGACAGCGCCGGCGTAGCCGAGCGCCCCCACGAGCGCGGTGTACTCGATGAAGGTGCCGAAGTACTTGGGTCCGGGCGCCTCGCGCCACAGCGCGGCGAGGAGGTGGGTCTTGCCGACGCCGAAGCCGCCGTCGAGGTACACGCCCGGCTTCATGGCCTCCACCTTGCGGCGGCTGCGGCTGAACAGTCCGGCCGGGCGCTGCGGCTCCCACGACTTGGCGAACAGCTTGAGCGTGGCCACGGCCTCCGACTGCGACGGGTAGTCGTGGTCCGGCCGGTACGAGTCGAAGGTTGCGTGCTCGAACTGCGACGGCGGCACCAGGCTCGCCGCGATCTCGGCGCCGGTGATCGCCGGCGAGCGGTCCGCGAGGCGGGGCAGGGCTCCGGTCGTCTCGATCGTCATGTGTGGATGCGCACCTTTAGTGTGAAGAAGTGTTGACGGGACGTTCGTCACCCGCTGCGGGCCGCGTAGCCTGGACTCCTGGCCCGCGATTTCGCAGGCTCCCAGCTTAACCCGGAGGATCAGCAGCATGGCCATCGCCCCCGACCCCTCGACCGACTTCGCCGGCTATGCGCACCCCGAACGGCTGGTGACCACCGGCTGGCTGGCCGAGCGCCTCGGCGAGGCCGGCCTGGTCGTGGTGGAGTCCGACGAGGACGTGCTGCTCTACGAGACCGGCCACATCCCCGGCTCGGTGAAGATCGACTGGCATACCGACCTCAACGACCCGGTGGTCCGCGACTACGTCAGCCCGGAGCGGTTCGCCGAGCTGCTCGGCGCCAAGGGCATCGCCCGTGACACCACCGTCGTCATCTACGGCGACAAGAACAACTGGTGGGCCGCCTACGCGCTGTGGGTGTTCACCCTGTTCGGCCACGAAGACGTCCGCCTCCTCGACGGCGGCCGGGACAAGTGGATCGCGGAGGGCCGCGAGCTCACCCGCGAGACGCCGACGCCGGCCCCGGTCGAGTACCCGGTGGTGGAGCGCGACGACCATACCATCCGCGCGTTCAAGGACGACGTGCTCGCCCACTTCGGCAAGCCGCTCATCGACGTCCGCTCGCCCGAGGAGTACAGCGGCGAGCGCACCGAGATCCCGGGCTACCCGACCGAGGGCGCGCTGCGCGCCGGCCACATCCCGTCGGCCGCCTCCGTGCCGTGGGCGCGTGCCGCGGCTCCGGACGCGACCTTCAAGCGCCGCGCCGACCTGGAGGCCATCTACCTCGGCGACGCCGGCCTGAAGCCGGGCGACGAGGTGGTGGCGTACTGCCGCATCGGCGAGCGCTCCAGCCACACCTGGTTCGTGCTGACCCACCTGCTCGGCTTCGAGAACGTCCGCAACTACGACGGCTCGTGGACCGAGTGGGGCTCGGCCGTGCGCGTCCCCATCGTGACGGGGACGGAGCCGGGCGAGGTCCCGGCACACTGACCCTGCTGCACCCGCACGAAGGTAGCCTTAAGAGATGACCGCCCTCACCGGCACGCTCGCCGAGATCCGCGACGACTTCCAGGCGCTGGAGCAGAACGACCGCCTGCAGCTGCTGCTGGAGTTCTCCGACGAGCTGCCCGACCTCCCGGAGCGCTACCGCGACCACCCCGACCTGCTGGAGCGCGTCGAGGAGTGCCAGGCGCCGGTCTACATCTTCGTGGAGGTGGACGAGCACGACATCGTCCACCTCTTCGCCACGGCTCCCCAGGAGGCCCCCACCACCCGCGGCTTCGCCTCGATCCTCGTGCAGGGCCTCGCCGGGCTCACGGCCGACGAGGTGCTCGCGGTGCCGGATGACTTCCCGAACACCCTCGGCCTCACGCAGGCCGTGTCGCCGCTGCGCCTGCGCGGGATGTCGGCGCTGCTCGGGCGCGCGAAGCGGCAGGTGCGGGCGAAGGTCGCGGCAGCTTAGCTCAGTCGGCCCGCGCTCAGTCGGCCCCGCTCAGCCGCGGCGGTAGTCGGCGAACACCCGGCGCGTCTCGCCGTCGAGGGTGATCCGCCCGCCGTACGGCACGATCCACTGGGGCGAGGTGTGCCCGAACGGCACGCCGACGCAGACCACCGCGTCCGGGTTGTACTCGGCGACGGTCTCGATGACGGCGTCGCGCTGCGCGTCCCGGAGCCGCCTGCGCTCGGCCGCGTCCGGCCGCCGCTCGAACGTGCTCACGGGAGGCCACGCCGCGAGCACGCCTGCGAGCGGCGCGAGCAGCCCGCGCTCGCCCAGAGCGCGCAGCGTGTAGCGCACCCAGTGCGCCGGCGGCGTCAGCTCGCTCGTCTCCACCAGCAGCACAGCGCCCTCCAGCGCCGACGGCGGGAACGCGAAGCGGTCGGCGAGCAGGATCCAGTCCACGACCTCGAGGCAGCCGCCCCACGTCGTGCCGGTGACGCTGAGCGCCGGACCCGCCCACGCGAATCCGTCGGTCTGCTCGCGCTCCCCGGTCTCCGTCAGGGCGCGCGGGTCTCCCCAGTCGGTCCCGAAGTCCTCCGATTCGCCCGGGTCGGTCAGCTCGATCGGGTCGCCGCCGAGCAGGGCGGCGCGCAGCGAACGGAGGTGGATGTCGTGGACGCGCGGCCCCGGCCCCAGGTTCACCTGTGTGCTGCCGCCGTAGAACCCGGCGACGCCCGCCGACCAGAGCCAGTTCAGGAGGCTGGTGTTGTCGCTGTAGCCGAGGAACGGCTTCGGGTCGGCCAGCACGGCCTCCCGGTCGAGGTGCGGGATCACCCGGAGCTGGTCGTCGCCGCCGATGGTCGCCAGCACCGCACGGATGCCGGGGTCCGCGAAGGCGGCGTTCAGGTCCCGCGCCCGATCTTCCGGCGTCGCGCCGAGCTGCCGGGTGGTCGGATACTCGACCGGCACCAGCCCGGTCAGCTCCTCCAGCCTCCGCAGCGCCTGCTCGTGCACGGCCGGCCAGCGCGCGGGCGCCGCGGACGACGGCGACAGCACGGCGACCCTGTCCCCCGGCCGGGCCGCGGGCGGCACGACCGGGCGGTGCGCACCGGTCACGCGCGCTCGTCCAGCCACTCCCGGACGGCCGACGACCACTTCGCCTCGTCGTAGTTCCAGAGCTTGGTGTGCAGAGCGACCGTGAACGGCACGAACGTCACGATGTCGCTGCGCGCCGCGGCGAGCGCGCGCGAGGCGGAGTCCGGCACGAAGCCGTCGTCCTGGCTGTGCAGGATGAGCATCGGGAGGCTGAGGTCCGCCGCCCGCGCCACGAAGTCCATGCTGCGCAGGTCGATCGGGGCGCCCAGCCCGGTGATCGGCCCGCTCCAGTTCGAGGCGATCAGCCGCATCGCGCCCTGGGCGATCGCGTCGGGGAGGCGCAGCATGTTCGCCTGGAACTCGAGCGTGTCGATCCAGTCGACGACAGGCGACTCCAGCACCACGCCGCTCACCAGGTCGAGGTTCTCCGAGCGGGTGACCGTCTGCAGCACCACCGCGCCGCCCATCGACCAGCCCATCAGCACGATCGAGCGCGCACCGTGGTCCGCGGCGTACCGGATCGCGGCGTCGATGTCGCGCCACTCGGTGCCGCCGAGGCCGTAGCGGCGGTCGGCGCTCTCCGGGGCGTCGCCGTCGTTGCGGTAGGAGGCCAGAAGGCAGGTGTACCCGGCGGCGTGGAACGTCGGCACCGCACGCAGCCCCTCCTGCCGCGACGCGCCCCAGCCGTGCACCTGGACGACCCAGCGGTCACCCGAAGCAGAACCATCCGCCGGGAACACCCACGCCGGCGCCTGCCCCAGGTCCGTCTCGATCACCACGCTCTCCACCGGCAGCCCGAGCTCCTCCGGCTCCAGGTAGTAGTACCCGCTGATCCGTGCGCGTCCGGGCCCGAGTTCGCCGAAGTGGATGCGCTCCAGCTCGCGGACGACGCTGCCGTCCGTGGTCTCCAGGAGGCCGCCGAGCTTGGCGTAGCCCGACTCCGACCCGAACCACAGCCCGAAGCGCCCCGGCATCGCGGAGTCCGGCGTCCGCTTGAGCGTGATCGTGCCGAGCGCCTCGTCCACGCCGCGCACGAACTCGCGCTGCGGCCGGCGGCGGACGGGTGTGATCACGGTCCTGGCCACCCGCGCGACCGCGTAGGCGGCGGACGCCGCCGCGACCAGCGCGATTCCTCCGGCTACGGCCGCGCCGACGCCGATCGCCTTCCCGAGTGCCCCGTTCCCGCCCGATCCGCTGCTCGTGCTCGCCATGCCCGACAGCGTAGCCGCGCCCGGTGGCCGCCGCCCTCAGGAGTTCGTCAGGCGGCGTGCCTTACTGTCGCAGGCCCCCGAACCCTTCTAGTGTTCGTAGCGTGTCGACACCCACTTCGACCCCGCCGCACCTGCCCGGGGACCCGCACCAGCCCAGGGAGCCGCACCTGCCCAAGGAATATGCGGCCGCGCTGGAGTCCATCCGTGCCGCGACGTCGCGGCCCGAACTCGTGGTCACGGAGATCCCTGCTCCCGCGCAGCTGGCGCCGTACTCCATCGCGCTCGCGGCGGACGTGCGGCCGGCGCGGCACGGTGACGACTCCGACCTCGGCACCGGACGCTTCATCCTGCTCTACGACCCCGACGAGCCGGAGGCCTGGGGCGGCCCGTTCCGCATCGTCTGCTTCGCGCAAGCTCCGCTGGAGACCGACATCGGGCTCGACCCGTTCCTCGCCGACGTCGCCTGGTCGTGGCTGGTCGACGCGCTCGACGCCCGGCACGCCAGGTACACCGCGGCCAGCGGCACCGCGACCAAGATCATCTCCACCGGCTTCGGCGAGCTCGCCGCCCAGGGCGACGGCGCCCAGATCGAGCTGCGCGCCTCCTGGAGCCCGCTGGAGACCGACATCGCCGCCCACGTGGAGGGCTGGGGCGAGCTGCTGTGCATGCTGGCCGGCCTGCCGCCGACGGGCGAAGGGGTGAGCCTGCTGAGCACGAGACGGACACCGCGTGGCTGATCACACCGTCATCGACACGCGCGACGGCTACCACCGCGCCCTCGACCTCATCGTCGCGGGCGAAGGGCCGATCGCGGTCGACGCCGAGCGAGCGAGCGGCTTCCGCTACTCCCAGCGCGCGTACCTCATCCAGATGTTCCGGCGCGGCTCTGGCACCTTCCTGTTCGACCCTCCGGCGGTCGGCCGGTTCGACGAGCTCAACGACGCGATCGCGGGCGACGAGTGGGTCCTGCACGCGGCGACCCAGGACCTCACCTGCCTGCGCGAGGTCGGCCTCGACCCGGTCAGCATCTTCGACACCGAGCTGGCCGCGCGCCTGCTCGGGTTGCCGCGCGTGGGCCTCGGCACCGTCGTGGAGGAGCTGCTCGGCGTCCACCTGGCGAAGGAGCACAGCGCCGCCGACTGGTCGACCCGCCCGCTGCCCGAGCCGTGGCTGCAGTATGCCGCCCTCGACGTCGAGCTGCTGCCCGACCTCCGCGACGCGATCGCCGGGCTGCTCTTGGAGGCGGGCAAGACCGACATCGCCCGGCAGGAGTTCGCCGACGAGCTCACCCGCGAGCTCGTCGTGCCGCGCCACGAGCCGTGGCGGCGGCTGTCCGGCATCCACTCGATCCGGGGCCTCCGCAACCTCGCCGCCGCGCGCGAGCTGTGGCTCAGCAGGGACGCGCTCGCCCAGCAGCTCGACGTCGCGCCGGGGCGGCTCGTCCCCGACGCCTCCCTGACCGCCGCCGCCAAGGCGATGCCCGAGTCCAAGCGCGCCCTCGCCGCCATGCGGGAGTTCACCGGCCGCGCCAGCCGCACCGAGCTGGACCGCTGGTGGGGCGCGATCGAGGCAGGACGCACGACCGACGACCTCCCCGTCCTGCGCGGCACTGGTGAGAGCCTCCCGCCGCCCCGGGCCTGGGCCGACCGCAACCCGGAGGCCGACGCCCGGCTCAAGGCTGCGCGCGCCGCCCTGGGGGTCCTGGCCGAGGAGCTTTCGCTCCCGCTGGAGAACCTGCTCACCCCCGACACGCTGCGCCGCGTCGCCTGGGCGCCGCCGGCCGACGTCACGCCGTCGGCCGTCGGAGACGCGCTCGCCCAGCACGGCGCCCGGCGCTGGCAGATTGAGGCAACCGCACAGTCGATCGCCCAGGCCTTTGTGGAAAGCAGCCAAACGCCCGGCGACGCGTCCGAAGCCGCTTCGTAGAAAGAATCAAACGATTCCACTGCGGCGTTCGGGCCTCCTTAGGATCGTCAGCGACCTGATTTGGGAGGCACTGTGGCCGATAGAACGGATGTCGTGTTCGTCGACGGAGTCCGTACTCCGTTTGGACGTGCGGGCGAAAAAGGGCAGTACTGGAACACTCGCGCCGACGACCTCGTCGTCAAGGCCATGATCGGCCTGATGGAGCGGAATCCGAACGTGCCCAAGGAGCGCATCGACGATGTCGCCATCGCGGCGACGACGCAGCAGGGCGACCAGGGCCTGACCCTGGGCCGCACGGCGGCGCTGCTTGCCGGGCTGCCGAAGTCGGTGCCCGGCTTCGCGATCGACCGGATGTGCGCCGGCGCGATGACCAGCGTCACGACGCTCGGCTCCGGCATCGCGTTCGGCAGCTACGACCTTGTGATCGCCGGCGGTGTGGAGCACATGGGCCGGCACCCGATGGGCTTCGGCGCCGACCCCAACCCGCGCTTCCTGTCGGAGCGCATGGTCGGCGAGGACGCCCTCAACATGGGCATGACCGCCGAGCGCATCCACGACCGGTTCCCCGCGCTCACCAAGGAGCGCTCCGACCGGTTCGCCCTCGGCAGCCAGCAGAAGACCGCCGCCGCGTACGCCGCGGGCAAGCTGCAGCCGGACCTGGTGCCCGTCGCCATCCGCTCCGAGCAGGGCTGGGGCCTCGCCACGCAGGACGAGGGCATGCGCCCCGAGACCACGCTTGAAGGCCTCGCCACGCTGAAGACCCCGTTCCGCCCGCACGGCCGGGTGACCGCGGGCAACGCGTCGCCGCTCACCGACGGCGCGACCGCGAGCCTGCTGGCGTCCTCCGACGCCGTCAAGGAGTTCGGCCTGACGCCCAAGATGCGCATGGTCAGCTTCGCGTTCGCCGGCGTCGAGCCGGAGATCATGGGCATCGGCCCTGTCCCCTCGACCGAGAAGGCGCTCCGGAAGGCCGGCCTGACCATCGAGGACATCGGCCTGTTCGAGTTGAACGAGGCGTTCGCCATCCAGGTGCTGTCGTTCCTCGACCACTTCGGCATCGACGACGCCGACCCCCGCGTCAACAAGTGGGGCGGCGCCATCGCGGTCGGCCACCCGCTGGCCGCGAGCGGCGTGCGCCTGATGATCCAGCTCGCCCGCCAGTTCGAGGAGCACCCGGAGGTCCGCTACGGACTCACCGCGATGTGCGTCGGCCTCGGCCAGGGCGGCACCGTGATCTGGGAGAACCCCCACTACAGCAAGCGCGCGGCGAAGAAGGGCTGAGCACCAGTGACCGACTACAGCACCATCGACTTCTCCCCGCTCGTCGAGCTCACCATCGACGAGGTCGTCAGCCACTCCTACGTGAAGGACGTGCCGCTGCCCAGCGGCAAGACCCTCGCGCTGGTCACGCTCGACAACGGCCGCGACCACACCCGCCCGAACACGATGGGCCCCGCCACGCTCCTGGAGCTCGGCCGCACCTTCGACGCGCTGACCGAGCGCGCGGCGCGCGGCGAGATCGACGCGGTCGCCGTCACCGGCAAGCCGTTCATCCTCGCCGCAGGCGCCGACCTCAGCCGAGTGGGCGACATCCCGAGCGTGGAGGTCGCCAAGCTGCTCCCCCAGCTCGGCCACTACGTGCTCGGCAAGCAGGCGACTTTCGGCGTCCCGTCGTTCGTGTTCACGAACGGCCTCGCGCTCGGCGGCGGCGTGGAGATCGGCCTCAACGCCGACTACCGCACCATCGACCGCAACGCGGCCGCGTTCGCGCTCCCCGAGGTGTTCCTCGGCCTGATCCCGGGCTGGGGCGGCGCGACCATCCTGCCGAACCTGATCGGCATCGAGAACGCCCTCAAGGTCGTCATCGAGAACCCGCTCAAGCAGAACCGGATGCTGAAGCCCCAGGAGGTCTTCGAGCTCGGGATCGCCGACGCGATCTTCGACTCGGCGAACTTCCTCGAGGACTCGCTGCTCTGGGCCGACAAGGTGCTCACCGGAGCCGTCGAGGTCAAGCGCCCGAACGTGCCCGGCAAGGTCGAGCGGCTGGTCAAGTGGGACGCCGCCATCGGCATCGCCCGCAAGATGCTGGAGAGCCGCATCGGCACCGTCCCGAAGTCGCCGTACCGGGCGCTCGACCTGCTGAAGGCCGCCAAGTCGAACGACCGCGCCGCCGGCTTCGAGCTGGAGGACGACGCGCTCGGCGAGCTCATCTCCGGCGACCAGTTCCAGGCGAGCATCTACGCGTTCAACCTGGTGCAGAAGCGCGCCAAGCGGCCCGCGGGCGCGCCGGATAAGGCGCTGGCCAAGAAGGTCACCAAGATCGGCGTCATCGGCGCCGGCTACATGGCCAGCCAGTTTGCGCTGCTGTTCGTCCGCCGGCTGCGGGTGCCCGTGGTCATCACCGACCTGGACCAGGCGCACGTCGACAAGGGCGTGGCGTACATCCACGACGAGATCGGCACGCTCCAGGAGAAGGGCCGCATCTCCCCCGACGAGGCCAACCGCCTGCGCGCGCTCGTCACCGGCACCACGGACAGGGCCGACTTCGCGGACTGCGACTGGGTCATCGAGGCCGTCTTCGAGGAGCTGACCGTCAAACAGAACGTCTTCGCGGAGGTCGAGCAATACCTCTCCGACGAGGCGGTGCTGGCGACCAACACCTCCTCGCTGTCGGTGGAGCAGATCGGCGCGAAGCTGAAGCACCCTGAGCGGCTGGTCGGCTTCCACTTCTTCACCCCGGTCGCGGTCATGCCGCTGATCGAGGTGGTGAAGACGCCGCACACCGACGACGCGACCCTCTCGACCGCCATGGTCACGGCGGCCGCGCTCAAGAAGAACGCGGTCATCACCGCCGACACCCCCGGGTTCGTCGTGAACCGGGTGCTCGCGAAGGTCCTCGGCGAGGCGATGCACGCGGTCGACGACGGCACCCCGTTCGAGACCGTGGACAAGGCGTTCGCCCCGCTGGGCCTGCCGATGGCGCCCTCGGTGCTGCTCGACCTGGTCGGCCTGAAGGTCGGCGCGCACGTGCTCGACACGCACCACGCGGCCTTCCCCGACCGGTTCTACCGCAGCGAGAACCTGCACCGCCTCGCGGAGCACGGCACCCTCCTGGAGAAGGACTCCAAGGGCAAGGTGGAGGGCCTCGACAAGGGCGCGGCCAAGATCCTGGCCGGCGGCAAGAACCCCTGGACGGAGCAGGAGATCCTGCGCCGGCTGGAGGACGGCCTGGCCGACGAGATCCACCGCATGCTCGTGGACGACCACGTGGTCGAGGCGCCGGAGGACATCGACCTCTGCATGATCCTCGGCGCGGGCTTCCCGTTCCAGATGGGCGGCATCACGCCGTACCTCGACCGCGTGGGCGCCTCGGAGAGAGTCTTCGGCGACACCTTCCAGCACCCGCCCGTCCGCGGCGTCCCCACCCCCGTGGAGGCCGCCGCCTAACCCGCGACGAAAGCCACCGGAGCCGCCGGGCACCCAGAAAAACTGCGTGCCCGGCGGCTACTTGCAATATTATACATTCATACTCTAGACATGAGGGGTGAAACAGCACTCTCGACGCCGGGCCTGGACATATCACGAGTCCAGGGGCGGGCTGAGCCTCGTCCAACAGCGCCGCGCAACGATGGCCCTAAACGCCGGGAATCGGGCATCCGCGCGTGAAGCCAATGCACGACGGTGGTACAAGCGCCTAACGCTCGCCGTCTCGTTGCTAATGCTTTCTGCGACGGTCGGGTACTCGCACTGGAGCCTCAATAGCGAGATTGAATCGGCCCGTAGCTCGCTTGAGGCTCAGGCTCGGCAGCAGGACCGTGCGATATCGGCTTCGAAAGCCAATGCCGATGCTGCTCGACGCGAGGCGGAGAACCTCAGGAAAGAACTCGCCAACTGGCGCATGCAGCAGTCGTACGAAGGCCCGGTGGTCCGAGCCAACGCTTGGATCTCGGTCTGGTCAAACGCCACTGATCCGCCTGGATGGGTTGAAAACGATCCGCTCAAGCCCATCGTTCTGGGTGCCAAAGACAGTTACGCGTATCTTGAGATCACAGTCGTAAACGAGGGCCGATTCAAGGCCACCGTGACGGGAGTCGGAATTCGAAAGAGTGACATGAGTTGGGTGTCAGGTGCATTCGACTGCTACGACGACGCGGCGGACCTCTATTCGGCGTGCGATCAGCGCCTCGTTATCGAATCTCAAAAGGACGCACGAGTACGCGTGCTTCTCTCTGAAGCATCGCTGCGCGCTGCGTGCTCATCTACGAACGAAGAGGGACTGACCTTCTCGATTTATGCTCGCGGCCTTGCTCCGGTGGAAGGCAAGACCTGGAGAAAGCAGACATGCGATAGCCAGAAATGACCAGGATCACGGCGAGGGCGCGTGCTTGACTGCGTACTCGGCGGTTTGGTTTTTTCACCCGCGACGGGTCTTGACCCTGGGGAAAGGGCGTCGTTACGGTTCGTATATCTCACTGGTGTGCGAAATTGGGGGGTTCCGTGACGGATCAGAAGGCAGCACCGCAGACCGGACTGTCCGCCCCGGTGAAGCTCTCGATGCTCACGATGACCGGCATGGTCGTCGGCAGCATGGTCGGAGCCGGGGTCTTCTCGCTCCCCCGGCGCTTCGCGCAGGAGACCGGCGTCGCCGGCGCCCTCATCGCGTGGTCCATCGCGGGTGCCGGCATGCTCATGCTGGCGTTCGTCTTCCAGCTCCTGGCCAACCGCAAGCCGAAGCTCGACGCCGGTGTGTACGCCTACGCCAAAGCGGGCTTCGGCGAGTACCTCGGCTTCTTCTCCGCATTCGGCTACTGGGCCAGCGCCGCCGTCGGCCTGGTCTTCTACTGGGTCTTCATCATGTCGACCATCGGCGCGGTCGTCCCGGCGTTCGGCAGCGGCGACACCGTCCTCGCGATCGGGATCTCCTCGGTCGCGCTCTGGGGGTTCTTCCTCCTGATCCGCCGCGGCATCAAGGAGGCCGCGGCAATCAACCGCATCGTCACGGTCGCGAAGGTCGTGCCGATCATCATCTTCATCCTGCTCGCACTGTTCGTCTTCAAGCCGGACGTGTTCGCCGCCAACTGGGGCGGAGCGGCCTACGCCGGCTCGCTGTTCGACCAGGTGCGCGGCACCATGCTTGTCACGGTCTTCGTGTTCCTGGGCGTGGAGGGCGCGAGCACGTACTCCCGGCACGCGAAGCGCCGGGCGGACGTGGGGCGCGCCACGATCCTCGGCTTCGTGAGTGTGTTCGCGGTGTTCGCCTCGGTCACGATCGTGTCCTATGGCGTCCTGCCGATGGGCGAGATCGCCAAGCTCCGCCAGCCGTCGATGGCCGGCGTGCTGGAGGCGGCGGTCGGGCCGTGGGGCGCCTGGTTCGTGAGCATCGGCCTCATCGTGTCGGTGCTCGGCGCCTACCTCGCCTGGTCGCTCATGGCGGCCGAAGTGCTGTTCGTGGCCGCCCAGGACCACGACATGCCGCGGTTCCTCGCCCGGGCGAACAAGCAGGACGTGCCGGTGAACGCGCTGCTGCTCACGGCCCTGTTCGTGCAGGCCGTCCTGGTGATCCTGTACTTCGCGCACAACGCGCTGGACCTGGCGCTCGACCTCACGAGCGCACTCACGCTCATCCCGTTCTTCCTCGCCGCGCTGTACGCGCTCAAGCTCGTGCTGACCAGGGAGAGCTACGTCGACCAGCCGCGCGGCTGGGGCCGCGACCTGGTCGTGACGATCCTTGCGGTGGCCTACACGGCATTCCTGCTGTTCGCGGCGGGCCTGACCTTCGTGCTGTTGTCGTTCATCGTCTACGCGCCGGCGACCATCCTGTTCGTCATGGTCCGGCGCGAGCAGGGCAGGACGCTCTTCAGCGGCCGGGAGCTGGTCATCCTCGCCGTCTCGATACTCGGCGCGATCGCCGGAATCGTGGCGCTCTCGCTCGGCTGGATCACGCTGTGACGACGCCCGCACGCTCCCGCTCGAACATCCATCACGTACGACACGTAAGGGGAACACTGTGACCGACACGACATTCGGCGTCCACTCGGAGGTCGGGCAGCTCCGGCGCGTGCTCGTGGCCGCGCCCGGGCTCGCGCATCACCGGCTCACGCCGACGAACGCCGACCACCTCCTCTTCGACGACGTGATGTGGGTCGAGAACGCCAAGCGCGACCACGCCGCCTTCGTGGCCGACCTGCGCTCCCACGACGTCGAGGTGCTCGAGCTGCACCAGGTGCTCGCCGAGACCGTCGCGCAGCCGGAGGCGCGCGCGTGGCTGCTCGACCGCAAGGTCGTCCCGAACGAGGTCGGCCTCGGGCTCGTGGAGGGCACCAGGGCGTTCCTGGAGTCCCTGCCCGCCGAGCGGCTGGCCGAGTTCCTCATCGGCGGACTCTCCACCGTCGACCTCCCGGAGGACTACCGCACCGGCTACATCGCGCTGGCCCGCGAGTCGACCGGCGTGCAGGAGTACCTCATGCCCCCCCTGCCGAACACGCTCTACACGCGCGACACGACGTCGTGGATCTACGGCGGTGTCACCCTCAACCCGCTCTACTGGCCGGCCCGGCACGACGAGACCCTGCTCATGAAGGCCATCTACCTGTTCCACCCGGCGTTCGCGGGCGCGCGGGTGTGGTGGGGCGACCCCGAGCGCGAGTGGGGACAGGCGACACTGGAGGGCGGCGACGTCATGCCCGTGGGCAACGGCGCCGTGCTCATCGGCATGAGCGAGCGCAGCTCACGGCAGGCGATCACGCAGACCGCGGCGGCGCTCTTCGAGGCGGGCGCGGCCGAGCAGGTCATCGTCGCCGGCATGCCCAAGCTGCGCGCGGCCATGCACCTCGATACCGTGCTCACATTCGCCGACCGCGACCTGGTGACGCTGTACCCGGCCATCATGGACCGCGTGCACACCTTCACGCTGCGCCCCGGCACCGGCGCGAACCCGGTCGACGTCATCGACGAGGACGGCCGCGCCTTCGTGGACGTGGTCGCGGGCGCGCTCGGCCTCCCCCGCCTCCGCGTGATCGAGACCGCTGGGGACAACTACGAGACCGAGCGCCAGCAGTGGGACAGCGGCAACAACGCCGTCGCGCTGCGGCCCGGCGTCGTCTACGCCTACGACCGCAACACCGCCACCAACGACGCCCTGCGTCGCGCCGGCGTCGAGGTCATCCCGATCGTCGGCGCCGAGCTCGGCCGCGGCCGCGGCGGCGGCCACTGCATGACCTGCCCGCTGTTAAGAGACCCCATCGACTTCTAACCCACCCCCACACGCGCTATCCACCGCCGAGGGGCACGTTGTTGTCACCTTTCGCCCCGAAAAGCGACAACAACGTGCCCCTCGGC